>NZ_WPCE01000365.1 GCF_009742825.1 Halorubrum sp. CBA1125 | reverse complement strand
GTCGCCGACCGCGCCGCGGACCGAGTAGTCGACGCCGGCCTCCTCGAGCGCCGCCGCCATCTCCCGGGTCGTCGTGTGTCGCTCGGCGACCGCGTCGGGAGTGGAGTGCTCGCTCGTCTCCTCGATGCCGAGTTGCGACCGGCTCCCGTCGAACTCCTCGTCGGAGAACACGTGGGTCAACACGATCTCCGCGCCCGCGGGCTCGGCGACCGCGATAGCCTCCTTCGCGAGCTGTTCGGTCCGCTTCTCGTCTTCGCTTCCGACTCCCAGCACCACTGTCTCGATGCTCATACACGCCGTTGGGTCCCTGCGCCCTTAAGGCTGTCGAAAAATTAACTCAGTTCTGAATAAATTTCTATGCGATCGATCCTGACGGTTCGACGCCGCCGCGCTCGCGTTCTCTCAGCCGCCGGCAGCAGTCGCTGGTGGGTCGATCGGCGGGGCACGGAGGAACGCGATCGGCAGTGCCGCGAGGGCGATCGGTCGACGGCGCGGTCGCTCGCACGGACGGATCGGACGGAGACGGCCGCGGCGATCGCCGTGCGCGTCGGAGAAGGAGTCAGTAGTCGGGCGCGTCGTCTTCGACCTCGCGTTTCAGCGAGTCGCGCCGCGACTTCGCGTCGCGACCGGTCGCCTCCAGCAGGAACTCGTTTTTCGCGTCGACCGCGTCGGCGGCGGCGTCGGCGTTCCCCTCCGCGATGACGTCTTCGGCGGGGCGCTCCTCGAAGTGGACCGCGAGCTTGTCCTTCTTGCCCCCGTACTCGGCGGTGCCGGCGACGATCCGCTCGAACACCGGGTTGTCGGGGTCCTCGACGACGTACAGCTCGTGGCCCTCCCACTCCTCCGTGCCGGTGACCTCGCCGAAGTACTCCTCGACGGAGCCTTTCAGGTCGGGCATGCGGTCGTCCAGATGCTCGCCGCGGCGCATCTTGTACTCCTTCATGTCGCCACCGTTCGACAGGGGGGCGTAAACCAGTTTCGTCACGGGGTTTCCGCCGGCGTCGTCGGATCCCTCGGCGGGCCGATCACCGCGGCCGCTCGTCGACGTAGCCGCGTTTACACTCCGGACAGATGTCGCCCGCCCGCATGGAGTTGCCGTCGGCGGGACGGGTCATCTCGCACGCGGGACAGTAGTACTCGGTCGCCAGGTCCCCGCCCGACTCGTCCAGCGTCGGGCTCTCCGGTCGCGTGATCCCGGTCCCCTCGTCGAGGTTCCCGTCGGTCGGCGACGCCGCGGACGCGACCGCCCCGCGGTCGTCCGGTTCGACGTACTCCGTCTCGGGGTCGACGTCGG
>NZ_WPCE01000306.1 GCF_009742825.1 Halorubrum sp. CBA1125 | reverse complement strand
CCGCCGTCCGGCCCTCCCACCCCGGAACCCGCGCGCGTCCCGTCGCCCTCGGTGCGCTCCAGCAGCCGGGTGAAGAGCACGGCGTCGTCCGGCCACGGCGGCTCGACGCCCGCCCGGGCCAGCGCCCGCACCGCCGTCCGGCTCGCCGGGTTCTTCACGAAGCCCGCGAGCGGCACGTCACGCTCGACGAACCGCTCCACGAGCCGGACGTACTTCTCGACGACGGCGCGGGGCTTGGCCTCCCGCGCGAGCGCGCCGAGCTCGGGGTCCCGGTCCTGCCAGGTGAAGAGCTCCTTGGGGTAGATCGGTCCGTCGAGCACGAGCAGGTCCTCGACCCGGTCGGCGTGGTCGAGCGCGTGGGTCCCCTCGGCGAGATACAGCGCGAGCGCGTGGACGACCCCCTCGGCGTAGCGGTTCACCCGGGGCGCGTGGAGCACGCGCTGGCGGGTGTGGCCCTCGTCGCGGCGGGTCCAGTCGCTGTCGAACCCGACCCGCGAGTCGCCGGCGTGGACCGTCGCGACGATGGTTCGGTCGCGGTGGAGGGCGAGGTCGGTCGGCGCGCTCGCCATCGCCGCGTGCGCGACGTCGACAACGAGCCCGTTCTTGAACGTCGTGGGGTTGATCGTCCCGGAGTCGAGCCCGTGGACCGTCTCGAACGGGCGGTCGGCGAGCGCGACGTCGTCGATCGACGCGCGCCGGCGCTCGTGGTCGCCGACGGGCTCGATCACGACGCGCCCGTCGCGGCGCAGTTCGGGGAGCCACTCGCGCCACACCCGCTCCGCGAGGTCGTCGTGGTCGGTCGCGTCCGCGTCGCCCGCGATCCCGTGGGCGAGCCGCGCGATGTTCTCGACGTGGATCGGGTCGAGCGTCACGGCCGTACCGCCGTCCGGAGACGTATAAAAGCCGTCGGCCGGCGCCGCCGAACCGTCGAACGCGTCCGCGAGCCGGTCGATCGACGCCGTGAGTCGGTCACCGACCGCCGTCGACGGCCGCGTCGAGCGCCGCACCGAGCACCGGCAGCAACCGCTTCACCTGGGCGCCGTCCTCGACGAAGACCAGCGTGCGCGGCGGGCGGACCGCCTTGGGACGCACGCGCAGCCCGCCGTCGACCGCGGCGTCCGCGACGGCGTCGGGCGCGCTCGCGAACTCGACGCGGACGCGTTCCGGCTGCACGTAGACCTCGGCGATCGGATCGGCGTCGGCGTCTTCGACCGCACTGGCGTCTTCGACCGCCCCGGCGTCGCGGACGACCCGGTACGCGAGCGCGCCGTCGACCGTGGGCTCGACGTCGGGGTCGGCGTCGTCGACGGCGAGGTCGCGCAGTCGCCCCTCGTTCCCGGCTATCTCCGAGGCGAGCAGCTGGGCGATCCGGACCCCGTCGGTCAGGCGTTCGTCGACCATCACGCCCCCTCCGTCGGGTCCTCGGTCTCGCCGTGGTCGGCGGCGGGGTCGTCGGCCGCCAGTTCGGCGCGCACGTCGGCGGCGAGCCGGTCGACCGCGGCGCCGTGCTCTCGCGCGACGAGGACCGCGGCCGCCTCGATGGTGACCGCGAGCGCGCGCTGCCGCTCGTTGATCGCGGCGACGGCGCGCTGCTTCTCGACCCCGGCGGCGACGATCGCGTCGAGCGCGGTCTCGAAGGTGGACTGCTCGCGGAGGATCTCCTCGTCGGGCGTGAACCCCTCGGGCACCGCGACGTCGTCGGGGTCGAACCGCGCGACGAGGTCGCCGTCCGCCTCGTCGACCAGCCCGCGACCGATCGCGACGTCGGCGAGCCGCTTCGCCTGATCGGGGGAGAACCAGTCGCGGTCGAGCGACAGCGCGACGACGAACTCCCCCTCCCCGAGCCGCTCCCTGCCTCGCTGTTTGAACGGCACGGCGACCGCGACCTCCAGGCTCATATCCGATCCGGGGTGCGTCGATCGCGGTAAACCTACCGAACCGCGGAGATCCCCAGGGGGCGAGCGCCGCCCGAGCGCGTCGCGCCGGTGTGGGGTGAACTTTCGATCTCAAGAACTATCGAATCCGAGCGTTGTCGGCGGCTGAAGGCCGCCGGACGGGGACGACTCCCCTCAGGCGTCGTCCGGCCGGGTTCCGCCGTCGGGCGCAGCGCTCGCGGCATCGGGGG
>NZ_WPCE01000135.1 GCF_009742825.1 Halorubrum sp. CBA1125 | reverse complement strand
GGGGAGCGCGAGCGTGCCGCTGGGAACGTCCTCGTCGCCGCCAACGGGGATGTGCCCGCCCTCGACTTTCATCACGAGCGGCGCGTCGAGTCGCTCTACGCCCTCGCCGTCGGCGTACAGCTGCTCGTTGACGCGCTCGTGGTCGACCCGCTGGATGACGGCCCGGTCGCCGTCGTGGGGCTCAACGTACAGTTCCCCCAGGTAGTATCCGCTCGAGAATCGCTCGAACATTCTATGCATGTTATCATCTACCACGATAGCACATAAGTGTTTCTCGCAGTGATCGATCGTGAGGATCAGACGGCAAAAGCGGCACTGGAGGTCGGGGACCACGCGACAGAGATAGCGGCTCGGCGGCCGGCGACGGCGGGGAGCGAGGACCGAGCCCGACGACGGGGCGCTGTCGGGACCGAGCGCGGCGCGAGCGCCGACCCATCAACGACACAACACAACGCGCTTTTGAGGGCGTAGCGCTTCCGATCGGGCATGAGCGAGAGCGATATTTCCGGCCGCGTCCGCCGCGCCTTCGGCGACCACGGGTCCTTCGAGCCGGCGGCCGAGGACGACGCGTGGACCGCGGAGACGACCCCGTTCGACGCCGCGGTCCGTGCCGAGCCCGCCGCCGACGGCCGAGTTCGGTTCGCGGTGACCGTCCGGGTGCCGACGCTCTCGGCCGTCACGGCCGACGAGGTCGCGACGTGGTCGAGGAGGGCTGGGCGGAGACGTTCGAGCGCCGGGTCGTCGACGTCGGCGGCGTCACCCGCGGCGACCACGACTTCGATCCCAGCGTCGAGGCCGACGACGGCGATATCGTCGTGCGCTTCGAGCTGACCGAGATCAACGAGCGCCGCGGCGTCGACGACGCCGGCGCGCTGATCGACTTCGTCGAGGGGACCTACGTGCAGGGCGTGATCCCCGGCTACGAGTACACCGAACCCGTCTCGGGGCTGCTCTCGGCGGCCCGACAGCAGGGCGGCGGGACCTGACCGGGCCCCGCCCGTCGGGACGGCGACGGGAGCGCCGCCGACGCCGCAGGCGATAGGGGCAAATGCCGTGAGCCCCAACCGTACGTATGCTCGCGCTGTTCGGGTTCGTCAGCCTCCTCGGGCTCGTGGCGTTCCACACGCTCCTCGCCGGGGTGGCGACCCGCTTCTTCCGGCTCCGGCTGTCGACCGCGTGGGGGTCGGTGGTCTACACGGTCGTGTTGACGCCCATCCTCCTCTTCGTCTCGACGCTCGTGTTCACCGGCGCGCTCCCGGTCGGTACCGGCGTCGACGTTGGCAGCCCGACGCTGCTCGCGGGGCTGCTCATCGGGCTCCCGATCGTGCTCGGTGTAGCGATCGACTACCTCTACCTCACGCCCCCCGAGGAGTACGAACTGCCCGACACCCGGTGAACGACGGGATGCTCGCGCCGTCGGACCGATCTCAGACTCACTCTTCGAGTAGGTTCGCGACGATCGCCTCGGCCCGGTCGCTCACGTCGGCGGGGGGGAGCGTGGCGTCGATCCGGTGGAACCGGTCGGGCTCCGCGTCGATCAGCCGCTCGTAGTTCTCTCGGACCGCGGCGAGGTATCCGTCCCGCTCGAACTTGTTCGTCCGTCCCGAGCGCTCTGCGGCGGTGCGGGCGTCCAGGTCGAGGTAGATCGTCGCGTCCGGCCGCCGCGAGAAGGCGGCGTGAATCTCCCGGATGTACTCGAGCGGTCGGTCGATCCCGGCGTCGCTCGCGGCGAGCGTCGCGGCCTGGTACGCGAACCGCGAGTCGGAGTAACGGTCGGAGACGACGAGGTCGCCGTCGGCGAGGGCCGGCTCGACCGTCGACGAGAGGTGGTTCGCGTGG
This sequence comes from Halorubrum sp. CBA1125, assembly GCF_009742825.1. GTDB lineage: Archaea > Halobacteriota > Halobacteria > Halobacteriales > Haloferacaceae > Halorubrum. Next base: position 5,982 of record NZ_WPCE01000135.1, on the reverse strand, counting down.
TCGGCGGTGTACAGGAACAGCTCCGCCAGCGGGTCGGCGTCGTCCGACTCGATCGACCGGTAGACCGCGTCGCCGTACCAGCTGTCGGTCGGCTCCCGGGTGAACGTCGCCGCGGGGAACCGCTCGCGGAGCGCCTCCCAGACGGTCGTCTTGCCGCTCCCGTCGAGCCCCTCCAGCGTGACCAGCATGGCCGTGGCTCCGACGCGCCGACGAATAAACGACCCGGGTCGGGGCGGCGCGCCGGCCGTGGAGCGTCGACGGCGGTGCACCAGCCGTGGAGCATCGACGGCGGCGGACCGACGGTGGAGCGCCGGCCGGCGCCTTCGGCGGCGCACGGAACGTCTGACCGAGGCCCGAGCCGCCCGAGGCGAGACGCACGGACCTGGTCGTGACGGAGCTTTTTACTGACCCCCGCCGAACGGCGGGACATGGTCGCCGACTGCGCTGTCGTCCGAGCGTCCGGGAGGAATCGATGGTAGACGTCGCGGTCTCCGTCGCGCGGGTGGTCGCAGCCCTCGTGCTGGTGGCGCTGAACGGCTTCTTCGTCGCGTCGGAGTTCGCCTTCGTCCGGGTCCGTTCGACGTCGGTCGAACAGCTCGTTGCGGAGGGACGCCCCGGCGCGGGAGCGCTCCAGGACGTCATGGCGAGCCTCGACGACTACCTCGCGGCGACACAGCTCGGGATCACGGTCGCGTCGCTCGGGCTCGGGTGGATCGGCGAGCCCGCGGTCGCGGCGCTCATCGAGCCGGTGCTCGGTCCGCTGCTCCCGGCGGGGCTCCTCCACCTCGTCGCGTTCGCGATCGGGTTCGGCGTCATCACCTTCCTCCACGTCGTGTTCGGCGAACTCGCGCCCAAGACGATCGCCATCGCGCAGGCGGAGCGCGCCTCGTTGGTGCTCGCGCCGCCGATGAAGCTCGCGTACTACGTGTTCGCGCCCGGCATCGTCGTGTTCAACGGCACCGCGAACGCCTTCACCCGGCTGATCGGCGTTCCGCCCGCCTCCGAGACCGACGAGACGCTCGAAGAGCGGGAGATCCGGCGAGTGCTCGCGCGCGCCGGCGAGGCCGGCCACGTCGCCGACGCGGAGGTCGAGATGATCGAGGGCGTCTTCGACCTCGACGACACCGTCGTCCGCGAGGTGATGGTCCCCCGCCCGGACGTGGTGAGCCTCCCGGCCGACAGCGACCTGCCGGCGATTCGGTCGACGGTACTGGAGGCGGAACACACCCGCTACCCGGTCGTGGCCGAGGACGACGCCGACCGCGTGGTCGGCTTCGTGGACGTGAAAGACGTGCTGCGCGCCGGCGAGGAGGACGACGACGCGGTCACCGCCGGCGAGCTCGCGCGGGAGGTGATCGTGGTCCCGGAGACGACGTCGATCCACGACCTCCTCGTGCAGTTCCGCGCCGAGCGACGGCAGATGGCCGTCGTCGTCGACGAGTGGGGGGCGTTCGAGGGGATCGTCACCGTCGAGGACCTCGTCGAGTCGCTCGTCGGGGACCTCCGCGACGAGTTCGACGCCGACCGCGGCGAACACACGATACGGACGGTCGACGATGGCGTGTACGAGGCCGACGGGTCGGTCTCGCTGTCGACCGTCAACGACACGCTCGGGACCGACTTCGCCGGCGACGGCTACGAGACCCTCGGCGGACTGGTGTTGGACCGGATCGGCCGCTCGCCGGAACGCGGCGACGTCGTCGAGGCGGGCGGCTGGACGTTCGAGGTCACCGCGGTCGACGGCGCCCGGATCTCAACCGTCCGGATCGGGGCCACCGGAGACGAAGCGGACGACGAGAGCGACTCTCGTTCGGTCTAATCCAAGGTCCGGTCGCACCGGGGGAGCTCAGTCGCGCCGGAGTCGAGTCTCTCGGGACCCGTCGCGGACATTTTTTGTTCTACCGCCGTGACGGGTAGCGCATGTTTGACCGCATCCTGTTCCCGACGGACGGGAGCGACGGGGCGAACGCGGCGTTCGACCACGTGCTGGACGTCGCCGCCGACCACGACGCGACCGTCCACGTCCTCAACGTGGCCGACACGACCCACGACAGCGTCACGCGAATCGGGCGAGAGGTGGTCGACGTCCTCGAGCGCGAGGGGAAGGGGATCGTCGAGTCCGTCGCCGACCGCGCCGCGGACCGGAACGTGGAGACGGTCACCGCGGTGCGACAGGGCGGCGTCCCGGAGACGATCGCGGCCTACGCGGACGAGTACGAGGCGGACCTGATCGGCATGCCCACGCGCGGCCGGGAGGGGCTCGATCAGCTGCTGCTCGGGAGCACCACGGAACGGGTCGTCCGGCGGGCGACGGTCCCCGTGCTCAGCGTCCGTCCCGACGGGACGGCACGCTACCCCTACCGCGACATCCTCGTGCCGACCGACGGCAGCGCGTGCGCGAGCGCCGCGCTCGACCGCGCGGTGGCTCTCGCGGCCCGGACGGACGCGACGGTCCACGTTCTCTCGATCGTCCCGGTGAACGACGTCGGGATCGGCGGATACTCGGGGGTCGACGCGCTCGTCGACGAGGCCGAAGACCGAGTCGCTGACGCGGCCGCGGTCGCGAGAGAGGCGGGCGTCGACGCGACCGAGACCGTCGAGGTCGGCACCTCGGCCGCCCGCGGGATCCGGGCCGCCGTTGCTGACCGCGACGTCGACCTCGTCGCGGTGGGAACCCACGGCCGCACCGGCGTCGGGCGCTACCTGCTCGGAAGCGTCGCCGAGCGGGTGGTACGGACGTCGCCGGTCCCCGTGTTGACGGTTCCCGATCCCGACGCCGACGAGGAGTGACCGGGCGATTCGGCTCGCTGACGTTCCCTCCACTGCTCTGATGTTCCCCCTACTGCTACCTGACCTCCCTCCACCCCGATCCCGCCGCTATCCCACCACTACCCGGCTTGTGTCGTGCGCGCGTCAGACGCCCACGGTAGGTTTACGGGGGTTGCCCGCCATGTGATGTCCATGGACGTGCTGGTAGCCGGAGGGACCGGGTTCATCGGGTCGTACCTCTGCGGGGCGCTCGTCGACGCGGGCCACGAGGTGACGGCGCTGTCCCGGTCACCGGGCGAGGGACCAGACGGCGTCGAGACGGCGACCGGGGAGGTCACGGACGCCGACTCGATCGCCGACGCGGTCGACGGACGCGACGCGGTGGTGAACCTCGTGGCGCTCTCGCCGCTCTTCGAGCCGAAGGGCGGGAACGTGATGCACGACCGGGTCCACCGCGGCGGCACCGCGAACCTCGTGCAGGCGGCCGAGGGAAGCGGCGTCGACCGCTTCGTCCAGTTGAGCGCGCTCGGCGCCGACCCCGACGGCGAGACCGCGTACATCCGCGCGAAGGGAGCGGCCGAAGCGATCGTCCGTGAGAGCGGTCTCGACTGGACCATCTTCCGTCCCTCGGTCGTCTTCGGCGACGGGGGCGAATTCGTCTCGTTCACCAAGCGGCTGAAGGGGATGTTCGCCCCCGGCGTCCCCCTGTACCCGCTGCCCGGCGGCGGGAAGACGCGGTTCCAGCCGATCCACGTCGAGGACCTCGTCCCGATGCTCGTCGCTGCGGTGGAGGACGACGAACACGTCGGCGAGACCTACGAAGTCGGCGGCCCGGAGACGCTGACGCTACGCGAGGTGACCGACCTCGTGTACGAGGCCGAAGGGCGGGACGTCACGATCGTTCCGCTGCCGATGCCGTTCGCGAAGGTCGGCCTCACGGTGTTAGGAGCCGTGCCGGGGTTCCCGATGGGACCGGACCAGTACCAGTCGCTGAAGTTCGACAACACGACCGCCGACAACGACGCGGTCGCGTTCGGCGTCGATCCCAGCGAGATGACCACCTTGTCGGCCTATCTCGGTGTCACATGACCGTACACGGGTCACCGGTCCGCACGACCGCAGACCGCACAGTCGCCGGTCGTCCACTCGCGGCCCGTCGCGTCGCACTCGAGATCACCGATCGGCTGCGAGAGTGGTCATCCATACGGATCTCAACGGTAATAACGCCAACCGAAGTTTTAAATAAGAGATCGCGTTCTGTTCTGTTCAAAGGCGGAGGGAGCACACGATGAAACTCGCAATGATTGGATTCGGGCAGGCGGGGGGTAAAGTCGTCGACAAGTTCCTGGAGTACGACAAGCGGACGGGGTCGGAGATCGTCCGGGCGGCCACCGCCGTGAACACGGCCAAGGCCGACCTGATGGGTCTCGAACACATCTCCGAGGAACAGCGCGTCCTCATCGGCCAGTCGCGCGTGAAGGGCCACGGCGTCGGCGCCGACAACGAACTGGGCGCGGAGATCGCCGAGGAGGACATCGACGAGGTACAGGGCGCGATCGACTCGATCCCGGTTCACGAGGTCGACGCGTTCCTCGTCGTCGCCGGACTCGGCGGCGGCACCGGCTCGGGGGGCGCTCCGGTGCTGGCGAAGCACCTCAAGCGGATCTACACCGAGCCCGTGTACGGACTCGGCATCCTGCCGGGCAGCGACGAGGGCGGGATCTACACGCTGAACGCGGCCCGCTCGTTCCAGACGTTCGTCCGCGAGGTGGACAACCTGATGGTGTTCGACAACGACGCCTGGCGGAAGACCGGCGAATCCGTCCAAGGGGGCTACGAGCAGATCAACGAAGAGATCGTCCGTCGATTCGGGATTCTCTTCGGTGCCGGCGAGATCAAGCAGGGCCAGGAGGTCGCCGAGAGCGTCGTCGACTCCTCGGAGATCATCAACACGCTCTCCGGCGGCGGCGTCTCGACCGTCGGATACGCCGAAGAGGAAGTCGAAGAGCGCAGCTCCGGCGGCCTCCTCTCGCGGCTCCGCAACGACGAGAACGAGGAGGAACTCGACACCGCGCACACGACGAACCGCATCACGAGCCTCGTCCGCAAGGCGGCGCTCGGGCGGCTCACGCTCCCGTGTGAGATCGAGGGGGCAGAGCGCGCGCTGCTCGTGCTCGCGGGACCGCCGCAGTACCTCAACCGGAAGGGGATAGAGCGCGGCCGCAAGTGGCTCGAAGAACAGACCGGATCGATGGAGGTCCGCGGCGGCGACTACCCGTACCGCGGCGCCGGGTTCGTCGCGTCCGTCATCCTGCTCGCGGGCGTCACCAACGTCCCCCGGATCAAGGAGCTACAGCAGGTCGCCATCGAGGCGCAGGACAACTTAGAGGAGATCCGCGACGAGAGCGAGGACAACCTCGAAGAACTCGTCAACGACGGCGAGGACGAGCTGGAATCGCTGTTCTGACCTGCCTTCTCCCGATGGAGGTCCTCGTTCCGTTCTCGACCGACAGACCGAAGTCCCGGCTCTCCGGCGTTCTGACGCCCGCAGAGCGGTCGTCGTTCGCGCACGTCATGCTCCGCGACGTCCTCGAGGCCGTCGACGCGGCCGGCGGCGAGCCGCAGGTACTCGCGACCGGCGACGTCGACGTCGACGCGCCGGTCACCGTGGACGAGCGCCCGTTGACGACGGCCGTGAACGCGGCGCTTACCAGGCATTTCGGCGGCGACGCGCGCGACGTTGACGCGGATGCCTCTCCCGAGGACGCGCGCGACGTGGATCTCCCCTCCAAAGACGAGGGCGACGCGAACGCCCCCGACCGTCCGGAACCCGTCGCCGTCGTCATGGCGGATCTAGCGCTCGCGACGCCGGACGCGACCGAGCGGCTCTTCGAGGCGGGGACGGCGGCCGAGGTCGCCGTCGCCCCCGGTCGGGGCGGCGGGACGAACGCGCTCGTCGTCTCACACCCCTCGTTCCGCGTCGACTACCACGGGGCCTCCTATCTCGACCACCGGCGGATCGCTGCGGAGATCGGCGCGAGCCTCCGCGTCGTCGACTCACACCGGCTCGCGACCGACATCGACGAACCCGCCGATCTCGCCGAGGTACTGCTCCACGGCGACGGCGCGGCGGCAGACTGGCTAGAAGAAGGCTGGCCAGAGCCTTATCCTACATCCCTATCTCTGAAGGGTCCGTGACGTCCTCCCCACCCT
>NZ_WPCE01000366.1 GCF_009742825.1 Halorubrum sp. CBA1125 | reverse complement strand
GGGGAGACGGAGGTGCCGAGACGGGCGGCGGAACCGACGGGGGCGATCTCGGACGGCTCTATCTCGACGGCCCGGGAACGGACGAAGAGCGGATCCGCCGGGCGTTCGTCGAGAGCGACGACGCCGCCCTGTTCACCTCGCTGTGGGGGACGCTCGCGGAGGGGGTGAGCTTCGACGGCGACGATGCCCGGACAGTCGTCGTCACGGGCGTCCCCTACCCCCACCTCTCGGACCGGATGGAGGCGGTGCAGGAGGCGTACGACCGGGCGTTCTCCGACACCAGTCGCACGCGCGATCCCGGCTGGATGTACGCGGTCGAGATCCCGACGATCCGGAAGACGCGACAGGCGCTCGGGCGGGTGATCAGAGGACCCGACGACTTCGGCGTCCGGATCCTCGCCGATCGGCGGTACACGACCGCGGACATGGGGAAGTACTCGGTCCGCGACGCGTTCCCGATCGAGGAGCGCGAGGAGCTGATCGACGTCGACCCCGAGAAGGTGAAGTTCGCGATGTTGAACTTCTACGGCGATCACGACGCGTACGACGGCGCGCCGCCCGACCCGTGACAGCGGACGCTGTGCGCACCCGATCCAGGACGGCGGGTGAGGTTTCGACCCGACTGTGAAATCCGGTGCCGACTCGCCGCCGTCACCCGGGCATCGAGGCGATCAGCACGGTGACGCCGAGCAGGACGATCCCGACAAGCGTCGTGATCACGGCGTGGATCAGGGTCATCCCGATCGCAATCCGACGCGGCTGGTCGTAGCTCCACGCGAACATCGCGCCGTCGACTAGCAGCGCGGCGGGAACGAGCACCGCCTCCGACACGGAGAGGGCACCGCCGACGACGCCGAGGACCGCCGGCATCGGTCCGACGTAGAGCGCGCGACGGGGGTCGACGTCGCCGAGGACGTTCCGCGCGGCGAGGTGGGCGGTCGCGGAGAGGAACAGCGCGAACACGAGGATCGTCCCCAGTACCGAGACCGGCGTCACCGTCTGGAGGAGCATGGACGACCTACGGGACCACGGGTAAAAGTGGTCGCGAAATCGCTCCGCGAAGACGGCGCCGGAGTGCGATGACGACCGCTACGACAGCAGACCGAGTCCGTGGAGCTCGTCGACGATGACGTCGACGGCGGCCGCGGCGTCGTCGGGGGACGTCCCGCCGGTGATCACGAGCTTCCCGCTGCCGAAGAGCAGCGCCACCACGTCCGGCTCGTCGATCCGGTAGACGAGCCCGGGAACTGCTCGGCTCGTACTCGATGTGTTCGAGCCCAGCCCGATCGCC
>NZ_WPCE01000316.1 GCF_009742825.1 Halorubrum sp. CBA1125 | reverse complement strand
CGCGGCACCATCGGCGGTAACCTGGCGCACGCGGACCCCGCCTCGGACCTTCCGGGCGCGGCCATCGCGAGCGACCTGACGCTCGTCGCCGAGGGTCGAGACGGCGAACGCCGGATCGACGCCGACGACTTCTTCGTCGCGATGTACATGACCGACCTCGCGGAGGACGAACTCCTCACACGTGTCGAGGTCCCGCGGACGAACGGGTCGGCGGGCGGCGCGTACGTGAAGAAGCCGAGCCCGTCCTCGGGGTACGCACTGATCGGGGTCGCCGCCCGGCTCCAGGTCGACAACGATGTTGTCACGAACGCCCGTGTCGGGGCTAACGGTGTGATGGATCACGGTGTCCGGCTCGATCCCGTCGAAGATGCCATCGAGGGCGAGTCCCTGACCGAAGACACCATCGAGGCCGCGGCCGAACGGGCGACCGACGACCTCGACGTCTCGATGATGATGGACGACATCCAAGCGTCGTCGGAGTACCGCGCTCACCTACTCGGGGTCTACACCAGGCGGGCGCTCGAACGGGCCGCCGAACGCGCCGGCGCGACCGTCCCAGCGTGACCTGGCCGACGCACCTCCGCGCCACGACTCGCGCCGAGACGCCACCGGAGGCGTCCCCAGACCACGAATATTTGGTCGCGACCAGAACGCCCCAACGCGAGCCGTCCCCCCGGCCCCCGGTAGCAACAACCCTTCCCACGAGGGATCTGTCATGACGGAGGAATCGAGCGCGACGGCGGACCGAGACGCCACAGAGTCGGCCGGCTTCGACGACGTGAGCGAGGACGAGCTCCGGGCGGCGTTCGAGGCGACCGACTACGTGGCCGACGGCGACATCGTGACGACGGTACTGTTAGCGCTCCGCCTCGGTCGCCCGCTGCTGGTCGAAGGCGACCCCGGCGCGGGCAAGACGGAGCTCGCGAAGGTGCTCGCGGCGGGCTTCGACACGGAACTCATCAGGCTCCAGTGTTACGAGGGGCTGGCGGCCGAGAACGCGCTGTACGAGTGGAACTACACGAAGCAGCTGCTCGCCGTGCAGGCCGACGAGCGCGGCGTCGACGATCCCGACGCGTCGGTGTTCGACGAGGAGTACCTGCTCGAACGACCGCTCCTGCGGGCCCTCTCGAGCGACGGCGACCGGCCGCCGGTCCTGCTCATCGACGAGGTGGACCGCGCCGACGAGGAGTTCGAGGCGCTCCTGCTCGAGGTGCTGTCGGACTTCCAGGTGTCGATCCCGGAGCTCGGGACGGTACAGGCGGAGACCCCCCCGGTCGTCGTCATCACCTCGAATCGGACGCGTGCGCTGAGTGACGCGCTCAAACGACGGTGTCTCTTCCTCCACGTCGAACCGCCGAGCTTCGAGAAGGAGCGGTCGATCGTCGAGCGCAAGGTGCCGGAACTGGACGGCGCGATCGCGACCGAGCTGTGTGCCGTCACCCAGCGGCTCCGGCAGGAGCCGCTCCGGAAACAGCCGGGCGTCGCGGAGACGCTGGACTGGGCGCGGGCGATCGCGCAGCTCCGGGCCGACGACGGTTCGGAGCCGCTCTCGACGGCGGAGATCGAACACACGATCGGCTGTCTCCTGAAAGAGGTGGACGACGTGGAGCGGATCGACGAAACGATGCTGGAGACGCTCGCGGAGACCGCCAGGCAAGCGAGAGGCGGCGAGTAACGATGCTTCCGACCGACAGCGACGGAGTGCCCGACGCGGCCGGGATCCGCGACGAGGTAGTCGAGGCGCTCGTGACGTACGTCCGCGCCCTCCGCCGAGCCGGTGTCAACGTTCCTGCGAACGCCGGCGTTGTCGGGGCCCGGGCGCTGGTCGAGGTCGGTTTCGACGACGAGGACCGCGCCCGGGCCGCGCTCCGGGCCGCGCTCGTCAGCCACGCCGAGGACGTCGAGACGTTCGACCGGATGTTCGGTGAATTCTGGCGGCGGCTCGGCGCCCACCTCGATGGCGACACAATAGACGAACCGCTCGACGACGCCGTC
>NZ_WPCE01000197.1 GCF_009742825.1 Halorubrum sp. CBA1125 | reverse complement strand
TACGATCGGTCGGTCGCGTCGGAATCGGTCCGGTCCGGTTCCGTCTGCGGATCGGTCCGGTCCGTCGTCTCGGTCGGTCCGGTCCGGTTCCGTCCCGGGGTCGGCCCGGTCCGATTCCGCGTCGCGGGCCGCGACACGGACCGGGTCGCCAGCGCGCACGAGCGACGCCGACGCGTCGGTCGATTCCTCGCCGGTCGACGGCGCTCCGACCGCGAGACCGGTCGCCTCGCGGACCGCGGCGCGAACTCGACCGTCCGGGTCGCCGGCGGCGGGAGCGGAGAGCCCGTCCCAGCGACCCTCGTCTCGGCGGACGAGCAGGACGTCGCTCCGGTGACGGAGGAAGGCGGTGACGATCGAGGCGCCCCCGTCGACGCGTTCCGACATACCACCGCTCCGGGCGGCCGCGACGAATGGTTTTCGGCGGAACCCTGGATTTTGGGGGAACTCGACTTTCGGGGGAACTCGGCTTTCGGCGGGGAGCCGGATCGGACGCCGGCGCCCGGGGCCGGTCTCCAGTACGCTTTTGACCCGAGCGTCCGACGCCACTGGTGTATGGACGGAACCTTGGACCACGTGATGATGCGCGTCGAGGACTTAGAGGAGAGCCTCGACTGGTACCAGACGCACCTGAACTACGAAGAGAAGGGGCGCTGGGAGGCCGACACGTTCACGAACGTCTTCCTCGGGCCCGAGGACGTTCACGAGGACGGGGCGCTCCTCGAACTCACCTACAACCACGACGGCCGCTCCTACGAGATGGGCGACGCGTGGGGCCACATCGCGGTGCGCGTCCCGGAGGACGCGCTCCAGGAGTCGTACGACCAACTGATGGCGGAGGGCGTCGAGGACTACCGCGACCCCGAGTCCTGCGGGAACCGTTACGCGTTCGTGAAAGACCCCGACGGCCACGAGATCGAGATCGTCAAACGCGATCAGGGCGCGAAGTGGAGCATCGACCACACGATGATCCGCGTCGAGGACGCCGACGAGGCGCTCGGCTACTGGACCCGCAAGTTCGAGTACACGGAGGTCCCCGGCCGCTGGGAGGCCGACACGTTCGCGAACTACTTCGTGGCTCCCGAGGACGCCCCCGAGGAGGCGATGAAGGTCGAGCTCACCTACAACTACGACGGCCGCTCCTACGAGATGGGCGACGCGTGGGGCCACCTCGCCGTCCGCGTCGACGACCTCGACGACGCGTGGGAGACTCTCTTGGACCGAGAGGCCCCCGACTACCGCGATCCGGCGTCTTGTGACCACGAGTACGCGTTCACGAAGGACCAGGACGGCCACGAGATCGAAGTGGTCGTCCGAGACTGAGACGGACGTCGCCCCGACTCCGGGCTCGGGGTCCGGTCGTCGCGTTTCCACAGACCCTTATGTTCCGACTGCGAGGGAGGCGTATGGGAGAGACAGAGACCTACACGATCGCCGGTCCCGACGGCGACGAGGAGTCGTTCGAACTGCCGGCCGGCCTCGTCGACGTGCTCAGCGAGCAGGGCGAGACCCCGAGCCGCGTCCTCAGCGACGTCGTGGTGCAGGCGATGGCCCAGCAGGCGCACGTCATCGCCCACCACAGCGAGGGCGAAGTGCCGGACGACATCGCGGCGATGAACGAGACGGCGGCAGAGCTGTTCGAGGAGCGCTTCGGTCAGTCGCTCGAAGACGCGCTCGGCCACTCGCACTGAGCCGGGTCCGGGCGGATCGTCTTCTGCCGTGCGTTCGCACCGGCCAGCGATGGCAAGACCTTAGGTTCGTCCCGGCGAGCGTCGACCATGACCGACCGGGAGTCACCGCTCCACGCGGACCACGAGGCGCGCGGCGCGACGTTCACCGACTTCGGCGGCTGGCAGATGCCCGTCGAGTTCGACTCGATCCGGACGGAACACGCCGCGGTCCGCGAGGCGGTGGGCCGCTTCGACGTCTCGCACATGGGCGAGATCGAGGTGTCGGGCCCCGACGCGACGGCGCTCGTGAACCGCCTCACGACCAACGACGCGGCGGCGCTCGACCCGGGCGACTCGCAGTACGCCGCGATCACGGACGAGGACGGAGTCATGCTCGACGACACGGTCGTGTACCGGCTCCCGGACGGGATCGAGGCGGGCACCGCCGCGGCCGCGATCGCCGAGAGCGGGGTCGCCGACGGCGACCTCGACGCTCCGACCGGCGAGCCCGCGTACCTGTTCGTGCCGAACGCGGGCCACGACGGACAGATGTACGACCGCTGGGTCGACGGCCGCGACGAGTGGGGCCTCGACGCGTCCGTCGCGAACGCCACCGACGACTGGGCGATGCTAGCGGTCCAGGGTCCCGACGCGGCCGACGCACTCGGCGACGCCGCGGGAGACGCACCCGACGACGCCGACCGCCTCCTCGCGCTCTCGAAGTTCCAGGCCACCGTCGGGACCGTCGCCGGCGTCGAGAGCTGGGTGGCACGGACCGGCTACACCGGCGAGGACGGGTTCGAGGTCCTGTGTCCGGCCGCCGAGGTCGAGGGGGTCTGGTCGGCGTTCGACCTCCAGCCGTGTGGGCTCGGCGCGCGCGACACGCTCCGGACGGAGATGGGCTACCTCCTCTCCGGGCAGGACTTCGACCCCGAGAGCGAGCCGCGAACCCCGTACGAGGCCGACATCGGATTCGTGGTCGACCTCGACACGGAGTTCGTCGGTCGCGACGCGCTGGCGGCCCAGAAGGAGGCGGGCGTCGACGAGCGGTTCGTCGGGGTCCGGCTGCTCGAGCGCGGCGTCCCGCGAGGCGGCTACGCGGTCACGGACGCGACGGGGACCGGATCGGCCACCTCACCTCCGGGACGATGAGCCCGACTCTCAACGAGCCTATCGGGTTGGGGTACCTCCGCGTGGAGTACGTCGAGCCCGGCGCCGAGGTGAACGTCGTGGTCCGCGGCGACGAGAAGCGCGCCGAGGTCGTCGAACCGCCGTTCCTCGACCGGTAGAGCGAACGTCTTCGACGGTGTCCCTGCGTACTCGAACACAAAGCCGATTTCCCTGCAACAAGTTAACGTACGTCTGTGCGACAGTACGCGTATGCGAAGGCGTCAGCTGCTCGCCGGCACCGTTGCGACGGCGGTCACGGGGTTGGGCGGCTGTCTCGGCGGTGACGTCTGTCTCGGCAACTGCCCGTCGTGTACGGGCAAGGATAGCTGGCCACCGACCGTCGATGTCGAGGAACCGGAACTCGCTCCGGGCGACTCGGACGTGTTCGACATCCAGGTAGACGGGATTACGGACTTTTCGTTCGACTCGCGGCTGTACAAGTGCGGTCCCAGCGACGCGCCGGTGCAGTTCGGAGACGTCGAGTTCAGGAACCCGATAGACGCGCAGGCGGACTCCTGTCCGCCGATCTATCTGTGGGACGACTGCACCAGCGCGACGCTACACGTGACGGTTCACGCCGCGCCGGACGCCGACCCCGGAACGTACGAATACGGGTTCAGTGTGAGGGAAACGATCGGCGAACGGCACTCGAAAGACTACGAATATGTGGTCACGGTAAGCGAAGAGTGAGGTCGTGAACGCGCGATACCTGCGCTACGGTTCACTCCTCGATCGGTCGCTTCCGCTTCTCCACCACCTCGACGCCCGTGATCCCGGTGTCCGGGTACCCGCCGTCCTCGGTCTTCTCGGCGGCCTTCACCATGTCCCAGACGACGTTGAGACCGGTCGTCACGCCCTCTAACGCCTCCATCTCGCAGCCGGTCTTCCCCGTCGTCTCGACGCCGACCGTCAGTTCGATCCGGTCGTCGCCGACGGCGAAGTCGGTGTCGACGTTCGTGATCGGGATCTGGTGACACATCGGGATGGTCTCCCACGTGTGTTTCACGGCCTGGACCGCGCCGATTCGGGCGGTCGCCAGCACGTCGCCCTTCCCGACCTCGTCGGCCTCGACCGCGGCGACCGTCGACGGCGTCAGCCGGATCTCGCCGCGCGCGACCGCTCGCCGACGGGTGTCCGGCTTCGCGCCGACGTCGACCATCCGGACCTCGCCGGACTCGGTCGTGTGGGTCAGGTCGTCGGCGTCGGTCGGATCGGATCTGCTCTCGTGCTCGTCGGCGTCCTCACTCATCGTGCATCGCCTCCGGAATCCGATCGATCAGGTCCGTCGCCACCAGCCCGTACCCCCGCTCCTCGGCGACGATGTCGCCGGCGGTCCCGTTGACGTACGTCCCGACCGCCGCCGCGCGGAACGCGTCGGTCTGCGCGGCGAGCGAGCCGACCGCGCCCGCGAGCACGTCGCCCGTCCCGCCGACGGTCATCCCCGGGTTCCCCGTCCGGTTCAGCCGGACCTCGTCGCCGTCCGCGATGACGTCGTAGGCGCCCTTCACGAGGAGCGTGTGGCCGAGCTCCGCCGCGAACGACCGGACGAGGTCCGCGCGCTCGTCGGGGTCGGCCGCGGTCTCGCCGCCCATCCCGACCAGCTCGCCCTGGTGTGGGGTGCAGATCAGCTCGGCGTCGGTGTCGACCTCGGTGACGACCCGGAGCGCGTCGGCGTCGACGACCGCGCGCCCGTCGTAGGCCGCGAGGAACTCGCGGACGAACGCCGCGGTCCCGCCGTCGTCGCCGAGTCCGGGACCGAGCACGACGACGTCGTTCTCGGCGGCGAGTTCCAGCACTCGATCCAGGTGGCCCGGGTCGAGTCGGTCTCCCGGCAGATCGTGGACGATCAGGTCGGCGGAGAAGCCCTGCACCTCGCGCGCGACGGTCTCGGGGCAGGCGACGCGGACGAGGTCGGCGCCCGTCCGGAGGGCGGCCCGCGCCGAGAGCGACGGCGCGCCGGTGTAGGGACCGCCGCCGACCACGAGCACCTCGCCGTTGTCGCCCTTGTGCGAGTCCGGGTCGCGCGCGAGCCCGAGCAGGTCGCCAGGACCGGTGTACCGCTCTGCGGCCTCGGGGATCCCGATGTCCGCGACGGTCACCGCGGCGTCGAGCCGATCGAGCCCCGGCTTCGCGTCGTGGAAGGTGACGACGCGGTCGGCGTCGA
>NZ_WPCE01000262.1 GCF_009742825.1 Halorubrum sp. CBA1125 | reverse complement strand
GGTGCGCGCCGAGCCGCTCGGCGATCGTCCGCGCCACCGCGAAGCGGTCGGCACCAGCCGCACGGTCGGTCGCGGCCGCGTCCACGAGCGCCGCGCAGTCCCGCTCGGGGCCCTCGGTCACGGTGACTCCGAGGTCCTCGAGCCGGCGGGTGAACGTCGACGTATCGGCGAGTGACATACGGAACCATCCGACGGGACCCATATGTGTGTTGTGCCATCTCGACGGGATCGCCACGCCGGTGTCAGGGGATTTTTGACGGTTCACGGCGATGAATTCGCATGGCGACACACACGCCGGGCCCGGACCCGCGGGACGGGGGGGACTTCGATTACACCGGGGGCGAGGTCGAGCGCCCGGATCTCGTCGACGCGCTGGACCGGCGCGTCGACGGCGACGTGCGGTTCGACGAGTACTCGCGGCGGATGTACGCGACCGACGCGTCGGCCTACGAGGTCACCCCGATCGGCGTGGTGGTCCCGGCGTCGACCGCCGACGTCGCGGCCGTCCACGAGTACTGCTTCGAGGAGGGGATCCCGGTGCTCCCCCGCGGCGGCGGCACGTCGCTGGCCGGACAGACCGTCAACGAGGCGGTCGTGCTCGACCTGACCGGCGAGATGGACGCGATCCTCGACACCGACCCCGACGCCCGGACCGCGCGCGTTCAGGCCGGCGCGTACGTCGGCGACCTCACGCCGCGGTCGAGGAGCACGGGCTGAAGTTCGCGCCGGACCCGGCGTGGCGCGACAAGTCCGCGGTCGGCGGCGCGATCGGCAACAACTCCACCGGCGCGCACTCGCTGAAGTACGGGAAGACCGACCACTACGTCGAGGAGCTGGAGATCGTGCTCGCCGACGGGACGGTGACGACGTTCGGCGATGTCGACGTCGACGAGCTTCGAGAGTCGGCCGACGCCGACGCCGACGACCTGCTCCCCCGAATTCACGCCGAAGTCGTCCGGATCCTCGACGCGGAGGCCGACGCGATCGACGAGCGGTTCCCCGAGCTGAAACGGAACGTCTCGGGGTACAACCTCGACCGCCTGCTCGCGGAGTACCGCGGCGAGTACGGCGAAGCGGGCGTGGTCAACCTCGGGCGCCTGCTCGCGGGCAGCGAGGGGACGCTCGCCACGGTCACGGAGGCGACCGTCTCGCTCGTCGAGATCCCCGAGACGAAGGCGGTCGCGCTGCTCACCTACGACGACCTGCTCGACGCGATGGAAGACGTCGCGCCGTGTCTCGAACACGATCCCGCCGCCGTCGAGGTGATGGACGACGTCCTCTTGGGGCTGGCCGCCGACACGCCCGAGTTCGCGGACGTGGTCGGGATGTTACCCGACGGCACCGACTCCGTGCTCCTCGTCGAGTTCTACGCCGAGAGCGACGCGGAGGGCCGCCGGAAGGTCGCCGACCTCATCGCCGACCGCGTCGGCCCCGCCGACGAGGACGGTCCGGAGACCGCCGCCGATCCGAGCGAGGACGCAGCGGAGGCGACCGACCAGCCCCGCCGCGCGGCCCACGCGATGGAGGCGCACGACGCCGACGAGCGCGACCGCTTCTGGAAGATGCGCAAGGCGGGGCTCCCGATCCTGTTGTCCAGAACCACCGACGAGAAGCACATCTCCTTCATCGAGGACTGCGCGATCCCGCCAGAGCACCTCCCAGAGTACACCCGCGAGTTCCAGCAGATCCTTGAGGACAACGACACGTTCGCGACGTTCTACGCGCACGCCGGACCGGGCGTGCTCCACGTCCGCCCGCTGATCAACACGAAAGACGTCGACGACGTGGACGCGATGGTCGACATCGCCGACCGCGTCACCGACGCCGTGGTCCGGCTCGGCGGGTCGGTCTCGGGCGAGCACGGCGACGGCCGCGCGCGCACCCAGTGGAACCGGAAGCTGTACGGCGACGAGCTGTGGAGCGCCTTCCGCGAGCTCAAGACGGCCTTCGACCCCGACTGGCTGCTCAACCCGGGGAACGTCTGCGGCGACTTCGACATGCGCGAGAACCTCCGGTTCGACGCTGACTACGAGTACGACGCCGGCTTCGACCCCGCCCTGGAATGGGCGGTCGACAACGGGATGCAGGGGATGGTCGAGCTCTGTCACGGCTGCGGCGGCTGCCGGGGCCCGCAGGACACCACCGGTGGCGTGATGTGCCCGACCTACCGCGCCGCCGACGAGGAGATCCAGGCCACCCGCGGCCGCGCGAACATGCTCCGCGGGGCCATCAGCGGCGAACTCCCCGACGACCCCACCGACGAGGAATTCGTCACCGAGGTGATGGACCTCTGTGTGGGCTGTAAGGGCTGTAAGGTCGACTGTCCGAGCGGCGTCGACATGGCGAAGCTGAAGGCCGAGGTCGAACACGCCCACCACGAGGAGCACGGGATCGACCTGCGGACCCGGCTGCTCGGCAACTTCGAGTCGCTCGCCCCGCTGGGCTCGAAGCTCGCGCCGCTGTCGAACCTCCCGAACGAGCTGCCCGGTGCGGGGCTGATCGGCGAGAAGCTCCTCGGGATCGCCAAGGAGCGCGACCTCCCGGCGTTCCGCGCCGAGAGCCTCACCGACTGGTTCGCGGCGCGCGGCGGCGCGCAGGTCCCCCGTGAGGACGCCGACCGCGAGGTGCTCTTATTCCCCGACGTGTACACCACCTACACGAATCCCGGCGCCGGGAAGGCCGCGGTTCGGGTGCTCGAGGCCGCGGACTGCCACGTCCGGATCCCGGACGTCGACGGGAGCGGTCGGCCGCCCCACTCGAAGGGGATGTTAGAGAAGTCGCGGGCGGCGGCGCGGGACGCCGTCGAGACGCTCGCGCCGGACGTGGCGGACGGGTGGGACGTGGTCGTCGTCGAGCCGACCGACGCGGTCATGCTCCAGTCCGACTACCACGACCTCCTCGACGGCGACGCCAGCGACGTGCCCGACGCGGACGTGGCGGCCGTCTCGGCGAACACCTACGGGGTGATGGAGTACGTCGACGCCCACCGGCTCGACGAGACGCTCGATCTCGACGCGCCCGGCGAGCGGCTCACCTACCACGGCCACTGCCACCAGAAGGCGACGAAGAAGGACCACCACGCGGTCGGCGTGCTCCGCCGCGCCGGCTACGGCGTCGACCCGCTCGACTCCTCGTGTTGCGGGATGGCCGGCTCGTTCGGCTACGAGGCCGA
>NZ_WPCE01000130.1 GCF_009742825.1 Halorubrum sp. CBA1125 | reverse complement strand
GTCGCCGTCGTCGGCGGTGACGGTCACCGTCTCGCCGGCGGCGGCCATCGCGGCCTGGAACTCGGCGGCGGTGTCGACCGGGTCGCCGGCGACCGCGACGAGCCGATCGCCGCCCGAGATGTCGGCCGCGGCGGCCGGAGGACCCGGGGGCCACCTCGCCGACGGCGTAGCCCGGTGCCGGCGCGATCGCGCCGACGACGGGGCCGAACAGCAGCCCGAACACGACGACCGTGAGGAGGACGTTCGCGGTGACGCCGGCGGCGAACATCCGGGCGCGGGCGCCGCGGGACGCCGCCCGGGTGGCCTCGTCGTCGGGCTCGACGAACGCGCCGACGGGCAGCAGCGTGAAGAAGACCAGCCCCATCGACTCGATGTCGATCCCCTCGACGCGACAGAGCAGGCCGTGAGCCCCCTCGTGGACGACCATCGCGACCGCGAGGCCGGCGACGATCTCGGGCGCGACGGACAGCGGGAGGAAGTCGTTCACGCCGGGGATGATGAGGAAGTTCTGCGGCTGCTGGATCGCCGAGGGCTGCGGCGTCGAGAGCGTGGAGAGCGCGGAGGAGACGATGAGGACGAACGAGCCGACCATCGCGACGAGCGCGCCGCCGAGCCCGAGATTCGCGACCGCTCGCCAGAGCCGCTTCGGCCGGGCGAGGCGGCCCAGGAACGCCCGCCCGCGGCGGGTACGGAGCGTCAACACCGGACCGGAGACGCGGACCGCCTCCGGGAGGACGCCGCGGTCCTGCAGCCACATCGCCACGGCGGAGTACGCGAGGACCCCGGTGAGAACCCAGAACAACGTGTTCATACCGGGCGATCCGTGTCGGCCGCGTGTAAGGCGTTCGGTTGGCGAAACGCCGCGCCGCCGTTCGTCGAGCAGCCGTCCACCCGTCTACCGCCGATCTGCCGGCCGTCTACCGCCGATCGTCCGGGGAGCAACGACCGGGACGCCACGGTCGGTCCGCCCGAGGAAGCGCCGCGAACTCAACACCCAAGTATCCCCCGTGCCAACCGGCGGGTATGATCGCGCTCATCGACTTCTTCGCCCGGATCGTCGGCGACGTCGGCCGGTTCCTCGACATCCTCGTGAACAACCTGCTCCTCGGCGCGGGCGACCCGCTGTCGGCGGTGCTCGTCGTGGCCGGGCAGATCCTGATCCTCGCGTCGGTGCTCGCGCTCGGCTACCCCGTCCTCGGCGCGCTCCTCGACGAGATCGGCGTGACGCTCCCGTCGCTTGGCGGTCGGGGTCCGGTCGAGGAGTAGCCGCAGTCCGGATTCAAAAACGATCGGCGACGGCGTCGGCCGTGAGGTCGACAGCGGCCTCGAGGTCCGGCCCGAGCGGCGACCCGACGACCAGCCCGTCGGCGTGTTCGGCGACGGCGGCGGCGCGCTCGCGGACCGTCTCCGGAGAGCCCGCCATACAGAACGCGTCGATCATCGTCGGGGTCACGCGCTCGAAGGCGGCGGAGAACTCGCCGGCCGAGACGCGGTCGCCGATCGCCGACGCCGCTTCGGGATCGATACCGTGCCGGTCCAACACCGGTCGCGCCGCGCCGCCGGCGATGAACGCGACCGGCGGCCGGGCCGCCTCGCGGGCGGCGGCCTCGTCCTCGGCTATCGACACCGCGGCGTACGCGATCAGGTCGAACTCGCCCCGCGATCCGGGACGGTCCGCGAGCCCGTCGTCGACCTGCTCGCGGGCCCACGCGAGGTCGGCCGGGTGCGACCCGTTGAATAGCAGGCCGTCGGCGTGCTTCGCCGCCATCCGGCACATGTGCGGCCCCTCGCCGCCGACGTGGACGGGGATGTCGGCGCCCTGTGGAGGCTCGTAGTTGAGCCCGGCCTCGCTGGCGACGAAGGTCCCCTCGTGGTCGACGCGCTCGCCGGTCCACAGCTTCCGGGCCGTCTCGAACGCCTCCAACACGGGACGGAGCCCGCGCTCGTCGGAGAGCCCGAGGTTCCGGAGCGTCGAGGGGTCCCCGGGACCGATCCCGAAAATGGCGCGGCCCCCCGAGAACTCGTCGAGGGTGGCGACCCGCGAGGCGAGCGTCACGGGATGGGTCTCGTAGGGGTTGGCGACGCCGGGGCCGAGCCGGACCGACTCCGTGGCGGTCGCGAGCTGCGAGAGGAGCGCCCAGGGGTCCCGGTTGTTGTAGTGACACGTCGAGTAGACGGCGTCGTAGCCGGCCGCCTCGGCGCGGACGCCGAGGTCGACGAGCCGGTGTACGTCGTGTTCGGGGGTGAGTTCGATTCCGAGCATGGGTTGGCGTGCGGTCGGTCCTCGTCGTCAGGCGTCCTCGAAGCGCCACTCGCGCAGCGCCTGCCGGACGAAGTCGCTGTCCACCTCGCGGAAGTGGGCGTCCGAGCCCTCGTGGTCGCCGAACGCCCAGTCGCGCACGACGACGACGGGGGTGCCGCCGGCGCCCTCGCCGGCGACGAGGTTGGCGGCGCCGGCCAGCTCGTCGATCACGTTCTGGACGGTGACGCCGAGTTCGCGGCCGTCGCGGTCGGGCTCGCCGCGCCAGTCCCGGCTCGCGGGGAGGCCGGCCCAGCCGATCGCGACGCCCCGCTGACCGTGTCTGAAGGGACGCCCGCAGGTGTCGCTGACGACGACGCGGTCGGCCGGCAGCCCCTCGCGGATCCGCGACGCGCTCTCGGAGGGTCGCTTCGGGAGCAGCAGCAGGTCCCCGTCGGGCACGTTCGAGCGGTCGATCCCCGCGTTGACGCCGACGTGTCCGAAGCGGGTCGCAGTCAACAGGAACGGCGCCTCCATGATGAGCTCGGTCGACTCCTCGAGGACGGCCTGCGCGAAGCGCGGGTCCTTCTCGTCGCCCGTGACCGCGGCGAGTCGGTCGGCGACCTCCTTCGCGCGCGCGCTCGCCGGGAAGTCGTCGAGGTCGAAGACGCGTCCCTCGGCTTTCGAGACCACCGTGCTGGCCACGACGACGACGTCGCTCTCGCGGAGGTCGACGCGCTCGTCGACCAGCGCCGCGAGGTCGTCTCCCTCCCGGACTTCCGGGAGGCCTGGCACCGCGAACACTTCCATGCTCACCCACTGCGCGCCGCCGACGAAAAACCCCCCCGGTATCGAGACGGTTTGACGCTACCCGAGCATCGGCGTTCGACCCCGGTCGTCGGCGCCGACGGAGCGCGGAAGACTCGACGAGCGTCGTCGCGTTCGAGTGCGCGGTCTCGGCCGCCTCTACGCGGCCTCGACCGCGTCGAGGACCGCCTCGTAGTCCGGCTCGTTCGTCGGGTCGTCGGCGATCCACGCGTACGTGGCCGTCCGCTCGTCGTCCACGACGAAGACGGCGCGGTTGGCGATCCCGTGGAGGCCGAGGTCCGCGATCGACATCTCCAGATCGTACGCGCGGATCGCGTCGCCGGCCATGTCGCTCACGAGGTCGAACTCGATCCCGTGCTCCTCGCGGAACGCGCCGAGCGAGAAGGGCGAGTCGGCGCTGATCCCGAACAGAGTCGCGCCCGCGTCCGCGAACTCGTCCGCGCGCTCCTGGAGCGCGATCATCTCGTTCGTACACGGCGGCGTGAACGCGCCCGGGAAGAACGCGAGCACGACGGGTCCGTCGCCGATGTGGTCCTCGAGATCGAACGGTTCGTGATCGCTCGTACCGACCGTCGCGGAAAACGACGGCGCGGTATCGCCTTCGGATACCATCGATCGATCGTACGTTCGATCGCCCGAAAAACTTGTCTCATCGTCCATCGTCTCCGGTACCGGCGGTTCCCGCGACCAAGCGGCCGGATCCGGGTGGCGTGACCTGGTGACCGTGATCCGGCGGCCGAAGCGCCGTTCGTCACTCCCGGTCGAGGTACTCCTGTTGGACCTCGACGACGGCCGCGGAGTCCTCGCAGTCGGCGTACCGCCGGAGCGGCTCCGCGTTGAGTTCGAGGAACGTCTCGCCCCACGTGAACTTCGCGAGGACGCGCTCCGCGTGGTCCGGCTCGCCGAGGATGGCGAGCGCGGCCGCGAACGCCTCGACGGTCGTGAGCCGCATCGGGCGCCCGAAGTTCACGGGGTTGGCGGCGACGAGGTACGGGAGCGCCCGGTGTTCGCCCGGCAGCGAGAACCGCTTCTCGCCGGCCGACTCCCACGAGCAGTCGAGCGCGACGAGCGCCGCCTCGCTGGCGATCTCGGCGTCGGCGGGCGACAGCGCCCGCTCCGCGTGCGGGTTCAACACCACCCCGTAGGGCGTCGCGCGGTCCGACCGGTGGAGCGCCGCGAGGTCGAACCGCGCGAGCTTCCGGGCGGTACACTTGTCGGGGTCGTCGTCGCCCTCGTACCGGACGTGGAGGTCCACGGTCGGCGTTCGACGGAAGCGGATAAAAGCCGTGCGGAGGGCGGAGGGGGACCGCGCGTCGCGTGACCGCGCGTTTCAGGGGTCGACCCGCACGAGCCACGCGTCCGGGTCGTCGAGCTCCGCGCTCGTCGGGAGCGTCGCCGGGCGGTCCCAGACCGTGCCGGCGGCCTCGATCCCCCGGGCGTCGACGACGCGCTCGAAGAACGCCGCCCCGCGCTCGTACTGCCGGCGCTTCAGCCCGAGCCCGAGCAGCCGGCGTGCGATCCGCTGGACCGGGCCGCCGCCCCCGCGGCGCTCGTCGAGCTTCCGGCGGAGGTCGGCGTACTCGTCGTCGAACGCCCGGTCCATCAGCACCTCCGCGTACCCCTCGACGGCCGTCATCGCGGTCTGCAGCTCCGCGAACGCCGCGGGGTCGATGCCGCCCGCGGAGAGCCCGTCGACGCCGCGTTCGACCCGCGACTCGAGGTACTCGGGGAGCCACGGCGCCGCGCCGAACTCCGCCGCGTGGGTCACCTCGTGGAACGCGATCCACCGCCTGAATCGGGGGAAATCCACGTCGAGCGCGGCCGCGACCGCGACGACGTTGGGGTGGACGAAGTAGAGCCCGTGGTCCGCGTCGGGCTCGTCGGCGAGGAGCAGCGGGTCGTACTGTCCGAGCACGTTGCGCGCGAGGAACCCGAGCGCGAACGCCATCGACCCGGTGTTGACGACCCGCGAGAGGTCGAGCGAGAGCGTCGGGGTCGAGACGGACCCGGCCGCGACGCCGTCGTCGCCGACGGCCGCCGC
Organism: Halorubrum sp. CBA1125; assembly: GCF_009742825.1. Lineage (GTDB taxonomy): Archaea > Halobacteriota > Halobacteria > Halobacteriales > Haloferacaceae > Halorubrum. Next base: position 3,214 of record NZ_WPCE01000130.1, on the reverse strand, counting down.
CTCGATCGGCTCCATCACGTTCCTGAACGTGTCGACGCTCGCGTCGATCCAGTGGTGCCGGTTCTGTACCTCGATCGCGTCGGGCACGTCGAAGTCGAGCCTCGCGACGTCTCGGATCCGGGTCCGAGCGTCCCGCACGTCGGCGGCGTATCCCGCTCTGTCGGCCGCGCTCAACGCGAGCGACCCCGGGTCGGTGCTCGCCTTGGCGGCCTCGGCGGCGCGGTCCCAGTCGACGACGCCGGGTCCGGACGCCGCAGAAACTGCACGGAGGCTTCGGAGAACGTCCATGCCCCTCCGAGGCACGCCCGACCCAAGTCGCTTGCGGCGGCCCAGCGCCTCCCGACCCACGTCGCTTACGGCGGTTCGGCCGCCGTCGGGTGGACACCGACCGCCGCCTTCTTGCCGGACGCCGACACACCCCGGGACATGGACGACACACGCAGGGCGCTCCTGGAGGACCTGCTCGCGACCGCGAGTCCGTCGGGCTTCGAGACGCCGAGCCAGCGGGTCTGGACCGACTACGTCGGCGAGTTCGCAGACGACGTCTCGACGGACGCCTACGGCAACGCCGTCGCCGTCCACGAGGGCGACCCGGACGCGCCGACGATCGCGGTGACCGGCCACGCCGACGAGATCGGCTTCATCGTCCGCGACGTGCTCGACGACGGCTTCCTCCGGATCGGGCGTATCGGCGGCTCCGACCGCACCGTCTCGAAGGGGCAACACGTCACCGTCCACGCCGACGAGCCCGTTCACGGGGTGATCGGCCAGACCGCGATCCACCTGCGCGACGAGGCGGACGACGAGTACCAAGACATCGCGGGGCAGTTCGTCGACGTGGGCGCGACGGACGCCGCGGAGGCTCGCGAACACGTCTCCATCGGCGACCCGGTCACCTTCTCGACCGGCGTCTCCGAGCTGGTCGGCGACCGGATCGCCGCCCGCGGGGTCGACAACCGGGCCGGCACGTGGGCGGCCGCCGAGGGACTCCGCCGCGCGGCCGCCGCCGACGTCGACGCCACCGTCTACGCGGTGTCGACCGTCCAGGAGGAGGTCGGCCTCCAGGGGGCGCGGATGGTCGGCGTCGACCTCGAGGCCGTCGACGCCTTCGTCGCCGTCGACGTGACGCACGCCACCGACAACCCCGACGTCGAAACCGCCCACCGCGGTCCCGTCGAACTCGGGGCGGGACCGGTGATCAGCCGTGGCAGCGCGAACCATCCGGTGCTGGTGGACCTCGCACGGGACGCCGCCGCCGACGCCGACATCGACGTCCAACTCCAGGCGGCGGGCACGCGCACCGGTACCGACGCGGACGCTTTCTACACCGCCCGGGGCGGCGTCCCGTCGCTCACCGTCTCGATCCCGAACCGCTACATGCACACGCCGGTCGAGGTGATAGACACGACCGACCTCGACGCCGTCGCCGACCTGTGTGCCGCGATAGCCGCCGCCGCGAGCGACGTGACCTCCTTCGCCGTCGACGTGTGAGGACTCGCCTACGTGTGAGGACTGTGCGCGGGGTGGGCCGTGACCGATACACCCCGTCACCTGCGGCCCAGACGGCTAGGCCGACCCACGATAAACCGGGACACGGCGCCGTCGAAACGGAACTGTTTTACAATAACCATCCCTACCGATAGCTGCGCCGAACCGCGCGCTCTGGTAGTGTAGTCCGGCCAATCATATTGCCCTCTCGAGGCAATGACCGGGGTTCAAATCCCCGCCGGAGCATCCTTTTCCCTCGCAGTTTCACGAGTCGAGCAGTCGTATCTACGCTGACTGCCGGCGTCGAAACTGAAGGGGACGCGCGATCGTGGCGAAAGAGGAGTGTGAACCCGGACGGAGCGGCTCGGGCTCAGTCGGCGCTGACGGTCTGGTCGGTGCGTAGCGCGGCTGCCCGCTCGGACTCGGTGACCTCGATGTCCCGCCGCTCGAGCTGTTCGACGAACTCGACCTCGCTGAGACCGGCCTTCGCTGCCGCCTGCGACAGCGTCAGTGTTCGAGCACCGTACAGCGTCAGCGCGGTCAACAGCCCCTTCGTTGCCATATCGATGTGTGGGTCGTGAAGGTTTATGAAGATTACTACTTCATTCAGGGTCCTGATACACCTTATACGATATATATTGGCTAGCGATCGCTCGCGTGGTATCTAACCTCTACGGAGGAGGACCAACGCCCCACAGGAGTTATGGCGCTTCACCCGGAACGGTGCACATGAACAGACAGCAGATAATCGCGCTGTTCTTCGCGTTTCTCATGGTGAGCTCCATGCTCGCGTGGGGGGTCAGCTTCCTTTGAGCGTCAGCTCCCTTTGACGTCCGCCCGCGCTGACGCGCGCGGCGGATTCAGTTGAAGGCTTCGCGCAGGAACACGAGCGCGCCGCCGAGCATCGCGAGGTTCCCGAAGAACGCGAGCCGCTCGCCGGAGCGGTCGTCCTCGTCGGCGTTCCAGAAGTCGTGCATCGTCGCCGTCACGAGGGTGAGAAACGTCACGGCCGCGCCGGTCGCGAGCCGCGGGAGCCGCCAGAGAGCGATTCCGACCCCCGCCGTAACCATCATCCCGGATGCGAGTGGGGCCGTGATCTCCGGGGCCGGCACGCCGGCCGACTCCGCGTACTCGATCGTGTCGTCCATGTCGCGGAAATCCTCGGAGGCCTGTGCGGCGAGGCCGATGCCCAGCAGGACCCGTCCCAGCCGGGACGGGGCGTTCCGCTCGTCACGTGTCGTGGCGGTCCCGTCGGCGGTGTCGTCGATCTTGTCGATGTCGTCGGTGTCGTCGGTGCCATCGCTCATAGCCGGACGAAGGGGCGCGCGACCCATAAATCGACCTGCGGATTCGGGGCAACCGACGCGTGAAACCTCGTCGGCGACTGGATTGCGTCGTGCGACCGGATCGCGCCGATGTGGATCGACGCGCGCTCACGCGAGGTCGGCCCGCTCCAGCAGCACCGCGGTGGCCGCCTCGTCGAACGCCATCGGCCGCCGCCACCACGGGCCCTTCCCGGAGTCGCTCGACAGTTCCGTGACGAACCGGTTCGCCGTCGCACCCGCGTCCGGAGCGCTCAGCGGGACGACGCGATCGAAGAGCCCGGAGGCCTCGGGATCGCCCGCGACGACGACTCGCGCGTCGAACGGGTCCCGTTTGAGGTGCGCGTTTGTCGGCGCGAGCGCGGCCGCCGCGCGCGGGCGCGGTCCCGGTCTCCCCCTCGCCG
>NZ_WPCE01000226.1 GCF_009742825.1 Halorubrum sp. CBA1125 | reverse complement strand
CCGCCGGCGGCCGCCGGCGGGATCGTGAGGTTGTCGTCGACGGCGACGCCGCGCATCACCGGCGGGAGCCCGTCGGCGACCGCCGCCGGTGCCGCGCCGGCGGCCGCGACGATGACGCCGGGATCCGCGCCGTACGCCGGGATCGTGAACGGAACTGCCAGCCCGAAGCAGACGAGGAACATCGCGATCCACGCGGCGGGCCGCTTCGCCTCCGTCGCCTCGTTGTCCGCGAGCGCGCCGCTGACCGGATCGCCGACCGACAGCATCCACATCGACGGGACCGCGAGCGTCGGGCCGAGCAGCACGACGGTCCCGGTCATGCTCACCTGATAGAGGGCGTAGCCGGCGACGGCGTCGGCCTCGTACTCGCGCGTGAGCCGGCGGTAGACGGCGTGATCCAGCCCGACGACGAGCCGCAGGAACTCCAGCGCCGCGACCACGGCGAGCCCGCCGACGAGCAGCACCCGCGTCTCGCCCCACGAGAGCCATCCCAGCAGGTACGGCACCGGGTACAGGGTGCCGCCGGCGTGGACCAGCCGCCGCTCGAACTCCACGCGCTCGCGCCACGCCGCCGCCGGGAGGGTCACGGTCAGTTCGTCTCGACGTCGGTCGCGACGGTCTCGTACCGGTCGACGAGCGCGTCGAACGACTCGCCCGCGCGCAGCGCGGCCAGTTCGCCGGCCAGGTCGTCGACCGGAACCCGGACCTGTGCGGCCGAGTCGCGCTCGCGGACGGTGACCGTGTCGGGGCCGTCGCGCTCGATCCCGTCGCGGTCGACGGTGACACAGAACGGCGTGCCGATCTCGTCCTGCCGGCGGTAGCGCCGCCCGATAGAACCCGAGTCGTCGTACGCGACCGCGAGCCCGGCCGCCCGGAGGTCGGCGGCGACCTCGTCCGCGAGGGCGGTGAGCCGGTCGTCGTTGGTCACCAGCGGGAACACCGCGGCGTCCTGCGGCGCGATCTCGGGGACGAGCGAGAGGTACGTCCGTTCCTCGCCGTCGACCTCGTCCTCGCGGTAGGCGTGCGCGAGCAGCGTCTGGACGGTCCGGCCCACGCCGAAGGAGGGCTCGACGACGTGCGGCGTGATGTGCTCGCCGGTCTCGGTCACCTCCTCGACCGCGAAGTTCGCCACGTCGGCGTCGACCTCGTGGGTCTCGGCGGCGTCGCCCTCGCCGACCTCGACGGTCACGGTTTCCGCGTCGAACGCGTCGGGATCGCGTTCCGCGAGCGTCGCCAGCGCCTCCGCGACCGCGCCCGCGTCGCCGCCGAACTCGGGACCGAGCACGGACATGTCGGGGTCGACGGTCGCGCGTTCGACCGTCTTCGGTTCGTCGTAGCGTTTGAATATCGTGAACGCGTCGTCGCCGTACTCGTCGTGTTTCGAGAGGTCGTAGTCGCCGCGGTAGGCGAAGCCCGCGATCTCGATCCAGTCGCCGCCGACTTCGCTCTCCGCGTCCCAGCAGTCGGCCGCGTAGTGAGCGCGCTCGCCCGCGAGGTGCTGGCGGAAGCGGAACCTATCCATGTCCACGCCGACCCGCTCGTACCACTCCTGGGCGACCCCGAGGTAGTAGCCGACCCACGGGGAGCCGATGACGCCGTCGTCGACCGCCTCCCCGATCGTGGTGTGCAGGTACTCCCCGTCGTCGGCCGCCTGCTCCGTGGCGGGGTACAGCCGGACCTCGACGTCTTCGACCCGGTCGAGCGGCGGCTCGTCCTCCTCGGGGTCGACGAACTGCTCCAGTTCCGCCTGCGTGAACTCCCGGAGCCGGAGGAGGCCCCCTCGCGGCGAGATCTCGTTGCGGTAGGCCGGCCCGATCTGGGTGATCCCGAACGGCAGCGAGCCGCGGGCGTACTCCTTCAGCCGCGGGAACTCGACGAAGATCCCCTGGGCCGTCTCCGGCCGCAGGTAGCCGGGCTGGGCGTCGCCGGGACCGATGTCCGTCGCGAACATCAGGTTGAAGTTCTCGACCGGCGCGCCGGCGAGCGGGGTGCCACACGACGGGCAGGCGAGATCGTTGTCGGCGATGAGCGCCTCGACCTCCTCGCCGGGGAGTGCCTCGGCGTCCTCGATCCCCGTGGCGTCCTCGACGAGGTGGTCCGCGCGGTGGGACGCGCCGCACTCGGGACACTCGACGAGCATGTCGTTGAACCCGTCGAGGTGACCCGAGGCCTCGAAGACGGCCTCGGGCATGATCGTCGGCGCCTCGATCTCGCGGTTCCCCTCGCGGATCGTGAACCGATCGCGCCAGGCGTCCTCGACGTTCCGCTTGAGCGCCGCGCCCTGCGGACCGAACGTGTAGAACCCGGCGGTGCCGCCGTACGCGCCGTTCGAGCCGAAGAAGAAGCCGCGTCGCTTCGCCAGCTCCACCAGGTCGTCCGCCGCCATCTACAGCCCCTCCAGCAGGTCGACGTCGCGGACGATCCCCGTCAGGTCGGTGCCGCTGACGAGCGGGACCTGCTCGACGTCGTTCGCGATCAGCTCCTGGGCGACCTCCTTCGCGGTCCGGGTGCGGCTGACCGTCACGAGATCCTCGGTCATGAAGTGCCGCGTCGCCTCCGCCGGGATCTCGACGTTGCGGGTGGGGAGGTAGCGCGCGCCGGTCGCTTTGATCCCCTCCCAGGACCACTCGGAATCCTGTTCGGCGATCGAGTCGCCCGTGCTCGCCTCGCCCTCGACGACGCGGGCGACCTCTAAGATGTCGACCTCGGTGAGGATCCCCGCCATGGCGGCGTCGTCGTCGAGCACGACCGCGTACGGGACGTCCGCGAGCCCGATCTCGCGTTCGGCGACCGGCAGGGGCGTCGCCGTGTGGGTGGCGTTGACGGCGCGCGTCGCGAGCTCGCCGACCGGCGTCTCGCCGTCGACCTCGCCGCGGGCGATGGCGCGGACGACGTCGGTGACGGTGAGGATGCCGACGAGCGCGTCGCCGTCGACGACCGGGAGCCGTCGGGCGTCCTCCGCGACCATCGTCTCGGCCGCGTCGACGATGTCGTCGGCGGCGGCGACGGTGGGAACCTGGCGTAACAGCAGCGCGAGCTGGTCCTCGTCCGGCTGCTCGATGAGGTCGTCGCGCGTGACGAGCCCGCGGTAGACCTCCTCCCCGTCGACGTCCTTCACGACCGGGACCGAAGAGAAGCCGTGTTCCTGGATATACTCCAGCACGTCGTTCCGGCTCCCCGGAATCTCGACGACGACGAGGTTCGACCGCGGCGTCATGGCGTCTGATACGTTCATGCACCGTCTTTCAGCGTGGCACCTCTTGTATACTGCGAAGGTGGTCGGCGACGCTGGGACGGTGATCGACGCCGTCTCGGATCCGATCGCCGGCCCGACTCCCGGCGGCGTTCGACTCTCACGGACGTTCGACCCTCGCGGGCGGTCGACTGAACGCGGCGACTCGGCTCTCTCGACAACGTTTCAACTCGTCCGTCGGATCAACATATAATAGCGTGTATTCATAACCGATCGACGGACTATCCTCTATTTCGTTGTCGATATGTTCACTCACACCGCCAATTCGCCGACGACGGTCGTCTCCGGTTCGCAACGCTTATAACTACTGTGAACTATTCACAACCATGTCACGGAGTTCCACTCCCTGGGACGACCCGGACCCCGACCGCAGTCGGACGGCGCTGCCGACGGATCCGACCCTCGAGGCGCCGGACTCGCCGGACGTCATGGCGTCCATCGACTCCTCCTCGTCGCGGCCGGAGTTCGTGATCGCGGACGTCTCGCGGGAGAACGCGTGGGTCTCGGTGGACGAGACCGACGCGACCGTGCTCGAAGAGTGGTGTTGAGTCGCCGCTGACGCCGGCGATCCCGGAGCTTCCGCTGTCGGTCCCGAGACGGGACCCGGCGGGGACACCGCTGTCAGCCTCGCCGTCAGCGACCCGATCCCGCCGTCAGTGACCAGATCGGTGTCGCGTTATTCTCGTCGAACGTCCCGACTCGCCTCCCACGCTCGGAGCAGCGATCCGAGCGTTCGGCAGGTGAGAGCGTCGATATCGTGGCGCTCGGCGCGCGACTCGATCGCGCCGTAGATCGCGTCCACCTCGGTGCGGCGGCCGTTCTCGACGTCCTCGCACATCGACGACCGGTTGGCCGCCGTGTCGGCGGCGACGCGCTCGACGGCCGCGACCGCGGCGTCTCCGTCGAGGTCG
>NZ_WPCE01000001.1 GCF_009742825.1 Halorubrum sp. CBA1125 | reverse complement strand
CGACGTCGCGACCGCCGCCGAGGTCAACGCGGAAGACCTCGCGCCCGGCGCGCACCCGGGCCGACTCACGCTGTGGACCGAAAGCGCCGTCGCGGAGGTGGCCGACCGATGAACTCGATCATCGAGCACCCGCTCGTCACCGAGCAGGCGATGAACGAGATGGACTTCAAGAACAAGCTGCTGTTCGTCGTCGACGTCGACGCCACCAAGCCGGAGATCCGCGACGAGGTCTCCGAGCGGTACGACGTGCGCGTCGTCGACGTGAACACGCAGGTGACCTCGAAGGGGACAAAGAAGGCGACGGTCACGCTCTCCGAGGACGACGACGCGACCGACGTCGCCTCGCGTATCGGGGTGTTCTAAGATGGGACGACGAATTCAGGGACAGCGGCGTGGACGCGGCGGCCCGACGTTCCGGGCCCCCTCCCACCGCTACAAGGCGGAACTGTCGCACAAGACGCTCGAAGACGCGGACACGGTCACCGGCGAGATCGTCGGGATCGAACACGACCCGGCGCGCTCGGCGCCGCTCGCGGAGGTCGCGTTCGAGGACGACGACCGGCGCCTCGTGCTCGCCCCCGAGGGCGTGCGCGTGGGCGAGACGATCCAGGTCGGCGTCTCGGCGGAGATCAAGCCCGGCAACACGCTCCCGCTGGCGGAGATCCCCGAGGGCGTGCCCGTGTGTAACGTCGAGAGCAACCGCGGCGACGGCGGGAAGTTCGCGCGCGCCTCCGGCGTGTCGGCGACGCTTCTCACCCACGACCGCGACGTCGCGGTCGTCCAGCTGCCGAGCGGCCAGGTCAAGCGGCTCGACCCGCAGTGCCGCGCCACGATCGGCGTGGTCGCCGGCGGCGGTCGGACGGAGAAGCCGTTCGTGAAGGCCGGCAACAAGCACCACAAGATGAAAGCGCGCGGGACCAAGTACCCGCGCGTGCGCGGCGTCGCGATGAACGCCGTCGACCACCCCTTCGGCGGGGGCGGTCGCCAACACCCCGGCCAGCCGAAGTCGGTCTCGCGGGACGCCCCGCCGGGACGGAAGGTCGGTGACATCGCATCCAAGCGCACCGGACGAGGTGGCGACAAATGAGTTCAGACTACCGCACCGGCCGCGAGGGCGAGGAGTTCGCCTACCGCGGTCACTCGCTCGACGAGCTGCAGGAGATGGACGTAGACGAAGTCGCGGAACTGCTCCCCGCACGCCAGCGGCGAACCATCGTTCGCGGACTGGGGACCGAACAGCAGAAGCTGCTGGAGACGGTCCGGAGCCGTGACCCGGAGACGACGGCCGACGACCCGATCCGGACGCACCTGCGTGACATGCCGATCCTGCCGGAGTTCGTCGGCGTCACGTTCGCCGTGTACAACGGACACAGCTTCGAACGCGTGCAGGTCGACCCCGAGATGATCGGACACTACCTCGGCGAGTTCCACCTCACCCGAAGCACCGTCGAACACGGTCAGGCCGGCATCGGCGCGACCCGGTCCTCGAAGTTCGTGCCCCTCAAGTAACCATGGGAATCAGCTACAGCGTCGAGGCCGACCCGGAGACCACCGCCAAGGGGATGCTCCGCGACCGGCCCATCAGCGTGAAGGACAGCAAGGAGATATCCCGAGAGATCAAAGGCGAGACGGTCGCCGACGCCGAGGAGTACCTCCAGGCGGTCATCGACGAGGAGACGTCGGTGCCGATGCGCCAGCACAGCGCCGGCGCGGGCCACCGCTCGGACATCGACGGCTGGGACGCCGGCCGCTACCCCGAGAAGGCCGCGAAGGACTTCCTCAAGCTCTTGGAGAACGTGAAGAACAACGCGGACGAACAGGGGTTCGACGGCGACGAGATGGTGATCAAACACGTCGCCCCCCACAAGGTCGGCGAACGCCCCGGGCGGAACCCGCGGGCCGCGGGGGCGACCCAGTGGAACACCACGCTCGCGGACGTCGAACTCATCATCGAGGAGCCGGAGGCTGAAAACTAATGGCAGACGAACACCAATTCATCGAAGACGGCCTTCGTCGGTCGCAGATCGACGAGTTCTTCGCGGACGAGCTCGGCCGTGCCGGCTACGGCGGCATGGACGTCGCCCAGACGCCGATGGGCACGCAGATCGTCTTGAAGGCCGAAAAGCCCGGCATGGTGATCGGGAAGGGCGGGAAGAACATCCGCAAGATCACCACCGAGCTCGAGGAACGGTTCGACATGGACGACCCGCAGATCGACGTACAGGAGGTCGACGAACCCGACCTGAACGCCCAGATCGTCGCGGACCGGCTCGCGAACGCCCTCGAACGGGGCTGGTACTTCCGGAAGGCGGGCCACACCACGATCGACCGGATCATGGACGCGGGCGCGCTCGGCGCCGAGATCGTCCTCTCCGGCAAGGTCACCGGCGCCCGCTCGCGCGTCGAGAAGTTCAACCGCGGCTACATCAAACACAACGGCGAGCCCGCCGAGGAGGTCGTCGACCACGGCCAGGGCGTCGCGGTCATGAAGCTCGGGACGATCGGCGTCAACGTGAAGATCATCCCGCCGGGCGCGACGCTCCCGGACGACTTCGACGTCCGCGAGGACGCCGAGGTCCCGGAGGTCGAGCAGGCGGCCGCCGCCGGCGACGACGAGGGCGTCGAGGCGCTCCTCGAAGAGGAGCCCGAGGAGGTGCCGGACGTCGGCGCGACGAGGACGTCGCGGTGCCCGACGAGGACCCCGCCGACGTCATCGACGAGGAGGTCGTCGAGGAGGTCGTCGAGGAGACGCAGGGCACGGCCACGGAGGCGACCGACGTCGCCGCCGAGGAGCCGGTCGGCGACGCGGACGCCGACGAGCTCGACGAGCTCGACGAGGAGATCGAGTCCGAGGCCGCCGACCTCGTCGCCGAGATGGAGGCGGCCGACGACGACGCCGAGGAGGACGAGTAACGATGGCGATACTCTACACCGACGAGATCCGCGACATGACCGCCGCCGAGCGGCAGGTCGAACTCGAGGAGCTCGAGACGGAACTGCTCAACTCGAAGGCGCAGCGGGCGGCCGGCGGCATGCCGGAGAGCCCGGGGCGCGTCAAGGAGCTGAAAAAGACGATCGCGCGGATCAAGACGATCCAGCAGGAAGAAGGCGACTTCGAGGACGAGTAACGATGATCTCCCCCGAGACGCTCGTCCGGCACGAACTCGTCGGCCTCCCGGTTCGGGTGGCCGACGCCGACAGCGACGCCCACGCCGGCGTCGCCGGTCGCGTGCTGTCCGAGACGTTCGGGACCCTCGTGGTCCGGACGGGGTCGGGGGACAAACGCGTGCCCAAGGCGGGCACGACGTTCGAGTTCGCGGTCGTCGATCGACCGACAGCCCGCACAGATGAAGCCGCCGACGACGGCCAGTCGTCGGGGTCTACGTCCCAACTCGGGTCGGATACTACGGGGGTCCGCCCCCGTCAGTCTGGCCCGTCCGAGTCCACGAGCGCCGTCGACGGTGACGGCGCGGGCTCGGCGAGCCGACGCGGCGAGTGCAAAGACGTGGTCTACGTAACGGTGGATGGCGATCGGCTGCGGCATCGACCCGCCGAACGCACCGAACGAGGTGTCACACAATGGCGATAGGAATCGACGTACCCACGCCTCCGGAGCCAGACAACCCGGAGGATTACGACTACGAGAAGTGCCCGTTCTACGGGCAGCTCTCCGTCCGCGGCCAGACCCGCGAGGGAACGGTCGTGTCGACGGATATGGAAAAGACCGTCATCGTCGAGCGGGAGTACGACGTGTTCGTACCGAAATACGACCGGTACATGAAGCGTCGCTCGCGCATCCCGGCACACGTGCCGGGCGTGCTCGAGCCGCTCGAAGTCGGTGACGAAGTGACGATCGCGGAGACGCGACCGCTCTCGAAGACGAAGTCCCACGTCGTCGTCGAGAACCGCTCGGGTGATCGGTGATGGAGGCCCTCAAGGCCGACGTCACCCAGGGCCTCTCGAAGGGCTCGCTCATCGCGTGCGCCGACAACACCGGCGCCCGTGAGCTGAAGGTGATCTCCGTGTCGGGCTACTCCGGCACGAAGAACCGCCACCCGAAGGCGGGTATCGGCGACAAGGTGACCGTCTCGGTCACCAAGGGGACCCCGGAGATGCGGCGGCAGGTGCTGGAGGCGGTCGTCGTCCGCCAGCGCAAGCCGATCCGCCGTCCGAGCGGAACCCGCGTGAAGTTCGAGGACAACGCGGCCGTCATCATCGACGACCTCGAGGAGCCGCGGGGCACGGAGATTAAAGGCCCCGTCGCCCGCGAGGTCGCCGAACGATTCGGGAGTATCGCCTCGACCGCGACGATGATCGTCTAACTATGACGAAACAGCCACGCAAACAACGAAAACGGTCGGAGACCGCGCCGCTGCACGAGCGGCAAAACCAGGTCCGGGCCACCCTCACGGCGGAGCTCCGCGAGGAGTACGGCCAGCGGAACGTCCGCGTCAACGCCGGCGACACCGTCGAGGTGCTTCGCGGCGACGCGGCCGGCACGGAGGCGGAGGTCGTCTCCGTCGACCTGTCCGCAGAGCGGATCGCCGTCGAGGACGTCACCGTCGAGAAGGCGGACGGGGAGGAGGTTCCTCGCCCGCTCCCGGCGAGCAACGTCCGGGTGACCGAACTGGACCTCGAAGACGACCGCCGTGAGGCGCGTCTCCGGGAGGACAACGAATGACGCGACACCAGAAGCGACTGTCAGTACCGAACTCCTGGCCGGTCGAGCGCAAGACCGACACGTTCACCGTCAAGGCGGGCGCGGGCCCCCACGGCGAGGCGGGCGTGCCGCTCGTCGTCCTGTTACGGGACGTGCTCGGCTACGTCGACTCGACGAAGGAGGCGCGCTACGCGCTGAACAACGACGCGGTCCTCGTCAACGGGGACGCGATCTCGGACGAGCAGCGTCCGATCGGGATGTTCGACATCCTGGCGTTCCCCGACCGCGACGAGTTCTTCCGCGTGTTCCCCGACGAGGGCGGTCGGCTCGCGCTGACCGCGATCGACGAGGCGGCCGCGGGGAGCCGGCTCGGGAAGATCACGAACAAGACCGTCGTCCCCGGCGGCGACGTCCAGTTGACGCTCCACGACGGGACGAACGTCCGCGTCGACGCGGACAGCGAGTACGACACGAAAGACTCGATCATCGTCGACAACGAGTCGAAGGAGATCGTCGCCCACTTCGAGTACGAGGAGGGCGCGCTCGTCACCGCCGTCGCCGGCCAGCACGCCGGCCAGATCGGCGAGGTCGACGTGATCGACGTGACGCTCGGCTCCGGCTCGAACACGGTCGCCGTCGACGACGGCGCCGACGGCTACGAGACGGTCGAGGAGTACGTCGTCGTGATCGACGAGAACTTCACCGACGACGGCGCCGACGCGGACGCGGCAGACGCCGACGAGGCGGGTGATTCTGATGAGTGAATCCACCGACTCCGACGCCGGCTTCCACGACATGCGCGAGCCGACCTTGGAGAAGGTCGTCGTCCACATGGGCGTCGGCCAGGGCGGTGAGCCGCTCGCCGACGCCGAGGCGATCATCGAGGCGATCACGGGCCAGCAGTCGGTCCGGACCACCGCGACGAGCACGATCGCCGAGTTCGGCATCCGCAAGGGCGACCCGATCGGCGTCAAGGTGACGCTGCGCGGGGAGGACGCTCACGCGTTCCTCGAGACCGCGCTGGACCTCGTCGACCTCTCGGCGAGCCAGTTCGACGACACGGGGAACCTGAGCTTCGGGATCGAAGACCACACCGACTTCCCGAGCCAGGAGTACGACCCGAACATCGGCATCTACGGGCTCGACGTGACGACGACGATCGTCCGGCCGGGCTACCGGGTCTCGAAACGCGACAAGGCGACGGCGTCGATCCCGTCCAGCCACCGGATGACCGCCGAGGACGCCGCCGCGTTCCTCGAGACGAACTTCGACGTCGAGGTAACCGAATGAGCGAAGCGAACAACGACACGGGCGAACACGCCACGAAGCGCACCGACTCCCGGCACACGTGCCGGCGGTGCGACCGCGAGCAGGGGCTCGTCGGCAAGTACGACATCAACCTCTGCCGGCAGTGCTTCCGCGAGGTCGCCCGAGACATGGGATTCGAGAAGTACAGCTAATCATGACAGGAAACGATCCATTCACCAACGCGCTCGCCGGCATGGACAACGCCGAGAGCGTTGGCCACCTGTCGTACACGGTTGAGCCCGCCTCCAACATCATCGGCTCCGTCCTCGAGGTCCTCTACGACCGCGGGTACGTCGACGGCTTCGAGTACGTCGACGACGGGAAAGCCGGGAAGTTCGAGGTCGAACTGAAAGGCGCGATCAACGAGTGTGGCGCCGTCAAGCCCCGCTACTCCGCGGGCGCAGACGAGTTCGAGAAGTGGGAGAAGCGGTACCTCCCCGCCCGCGACTACGGGACGCTCATCGTCACGACGAGCCACGGCGTCATGAGCCACTACGAGGCCCGCGAACAGGGCATCGGTGGCCAGGTGATCGCATACGTCTACTAACTATGAACAGAGTCGAAATCGAGATTCCGGACGACGTCGCCGCCGAGATCGACCACCTCGATCTCACCGTCGAGGGGCCCAACGGGAGCGTCACGCGACGCCTCTGGTACCCCGACGTGGAGGTCACGGTCGAGGACGGTGTCGTCGCTATCGTCGCCGAGAACGAGGACGCGAAGACCAACGCCACGGTCGGCACGTTCGAGAGCCACGTCGCCAACATGATCCACGGCGTCACCGACGGGTGGGAGTACACGATGGAAGTGTACTACGCCCACTTCCCGATGCAGGTGACCGTGGAGGGCGACGAGGTCGTCATCGAGAACTTCCTCGGCGAGCGGGCGGAGCGACGCACCCCCATCCGCGGGGACACGGACGTACAGGTCGACGGCGAGACGGTCACGCTCTCCGGCCCCGACAAGGAGGCCGTGGGGCAGACCGCCGCCGACATCGAACAGCTGACGAAGGTGACCGACAAGGACACGCGCGTCTTTCAGGACGGCGTGTACATCGTCGAGAAGCCCACCGGAGGTGCCTAACCGATGGCAGATGAACTCGAAGACATCAGCGGTGTCGGTCCCTCGAAGGCGGACGCGCTTCGCGAGGCCGGCTACGAGACGGTCGAGGACGTGAAGGCCGCCTCCCAGTCGGAGCTCGCCGAGGTCGACGGCGTCGGCAACGCGCTCGCCGCGCGTATCAAAGCCGACGTCGGCGGCCTGGAGGTCGACGAGGAGGCCGAAGCGGAGATCGAAGACGAGACGCCCGCGGAGTCGGAGGCGGCCGACGAAGCCGAGGACGTCGAGACGGAGCTTCGCCCCCGCGGCCACGCCGACAAGACGCCGGCACTGGACGCCGAGACCGCTCGCGCGCTCGCACAGAAGCACCGCGAGGGGAAACCCCAGTTCAACCGGCAGGACTACCACAAGAAAAAGCGGATCCCGACGTCGTGGCGCAAGCCGCGCGGCGGGCTCTCCAAGCAGCGCCGCCGCATGAAAGCGAAGGGCCCCGTCGTCGAGGCGGGCTTCCGCTCGCCGGAGGCGGCCCGCGGCCTGCACCCGAGCGGCTTCGAGGAGGTCCGCGTGCACAACACGGACGACCTCGAGGGCGTCGACGGCGACACGCAGGCGGTGCGGATCGCCTCCAAGGTCGGCGCGCGCAAGCGCGAGCTGATCGAAGACGAGGCCGAAGAGCGCGGCATTCGCGTGCTGAACCCGACGTACGTCGAGGTGGAGGTGGACGATGAGTGACCTGAAGGCACAGAAGCGGCTCGCCGCGGACGAGCTGGACGTCGGCAAGGGCCGCGTCTGGCTCGATCCCGACGCCCAAGAGGAGATCGCCGACGCGATCACCCGCGAGGACATCCGCGAGCTGATCGACCAGGGCACGATCCGCGCGAAGGACGCGAAGACCAACTCCCGCGGTCGCGCCCGCGAGCGCGCCGAAAAGCGCTCGTACGGCCACCAGTCGGGCGCCGGCTCCCGCAAGGGGCAGTCGGGCGCGCGACAGAGCACGAAAGACGACTGGAAGGCGCGGATCCGCGCACAGCGGGCCCGCCTGAAGGAGCTTCGAGACGAGGAGGACGTCTTAGACGCCTCCGAGTACCGCACGCTGTACAACAAGGCGAGCGGTGGCGACTTCGAAGACGTCGCCCGGCTCGAGGCGTACATCGAGACGCAGTACGGTTACGAGGTGACGGACTAATGGCGACAGGACCACGATACAAGGTGCCGATGCGGCGCCGCCGCGAGGTCCGGACGGATTACCACCAGAGGTTGCGCCTGCTGAAATCGGGCAAGCCTCGCCTGGTCGCCCGGGTGAGCAACGCTCACGTCAGGGCGCAGCTGGTAACTCCCGGACCCGACGGCGACGAGACCCACGCGGCCGCCTCCAGCGAGGAACTCGCGGCGTACGGCTGGGACGCCCCCACGGGCAACCTCCCCAGCGCGTACCTCACCGGGTTCCTCGCGGGCGCCCGCGCCGTCGACGCCGGCCTCTCCGAGGCCGTCCTCGACATCGGGCTCAACACGGCGACGCCCGGCAACAAGACGTTCGCGGTACAGGAAGGAGCGATCGACGCCGGCCTCGAGATCCCCCACAACGACGACGTGCTGGCCGACTGGTCGCGCACGCGTGGCGAGCACATCGCCGCGTACGCCGAGCAGCTCGACGAGCCGCTGTACAGCGGGGAGTTCGACGCCGCCGACTTACCCGAGCACTTCGATTCCGTGCTCGCGACAATCCAGGAGGACCATGAGTAGACACGACGACGGCTGGGAACCGCGGACGCGGCTCGGCCGCAAGGTACAGGACGGCGACATCACGTCGATGGAACAGGCGCTCGACTCCGGGCTCCCGCTGAAGGAGGCGGAGATCGTCGACCAGCTCCTCCCGGGGCTCGAAGACGAGGTGCTGGACATCAACATGGTCCAGCGCATGACCGACTCCGGCCGCCGCGTGAAGTTTCGGTGTGTCGTGGCGGTGGGCAACCGCGACGGCTACCTGGGCTACGCGCAGGCCCGCGACGACCAGGTCGGCGGCGCGATCCAGAAGGCGATCGACGTCGCGAAGCTGAACGTGATCAAGGTCGACCGCGGCTCCGGGTCCTGGGAGGACCAGCCCGGCGGCACCAACTCCCTCACCCGCAAGGCGGAGGGGAAGGCCGGCTCGGTCACCGTCGAGATCAAGCCCGCCCCGCAGGGGCTCGGCTTGGCCGCGGCGGAGACGGTCCGGAACATCTTGGAGCTCGCCGGCGTCGAGGACGCCTGGACCAGCTCCGACGGCAACACGCGCACGACGGTGAACCTCGCGAAGGCGACGTTCAACGCCTTGGAGAACGCGGCGCAGTCCCGCACGCCCCAACACGCGCGTGAGGTCCACTACGACGAGGTGAGCGAGTGATGCAGGCGGTCGTGCAGATCCGCGGCGACGTCAACGTCGGGTCCGGCGTCGCGGACACGCTCGACATGCTGAACGTCGGGCGCGTCAACCACGCGACGTTCGTCCCCGATACGGACTCCTACCGCGGGATGATCACGAAGGTCAACGACGTCGTCGCCTTCGGCGAGCCGAGCGTCGACGCCGTCGCGCGGACGATCGCGCGACGCGGCGAGCCCCTGGAGGGCTCGGCCGACCTCGACGACGCGTGGATCGACGAACACACCGATTACGCCGACCTCGAGGCGCTGGCCGAGGCGCTCGTCGCCGAGGAGACGACGCTGCGCGAGCAGGGCGTCTCCCCGACGCTGCGGCTCCACGCGCCGCGCGGCGGCCACGACGGCATCAAACACCCCGTGACCGAGGGGGGCGAGCTCGGTCGACACACCACGGAGGAGATCGACCGCCTCCTGGAGGCCATGCGATGACCGACAAGAAACGCAGACAGCGCGGGTCACGGACCCACGGCGGCGGTACGCACAAGAACCGGCGCGGCGCCGGTCACCGCGGCGGCCGCGGCGCGGCCGGTCGCTCCAAACACGAGTACCACAACTACGGTCCGCTCGGGAAGCACGGCTTCAAGCGGCCCGAGGACTCCCAGACGGAGGTCCTCGAGGTGAAGGTCCAGAAGCTCGACGAGGACGCGGCGCTGTACGCCGCCGAGGACGTCGCGGCGGCGGACGGCGACGCGTACGTGATCGACGCGCGCGACGTCGTCGACGACGGCTACGACGCCGACGTCGTGAAGGTGCTCGGCGGCGGCCAGGTCCGTAACGAGCTGCGCGTCACCGCCGACGCCTTCACCGCCGGCGCGGTCGAACTCATCGAGGAGGCCGGCGGCGAGGCGACGCTCTCCGAGCGCGCCGAGACCGCTGCCGAATCAGAAGACACTTCCGACGACGAGGCCGACGAGGCGTAATTATGAGCTGGAAGGAGGTCGCCGAACCGGTGCTCTCGCGGATGCCCGTCGTCGAGCGGCCCGCGGGTCACGTCCCGTTCAAGCGGAAGCTCACGTGGACCGCCGGTATCCTGATCGTCTACTTCTTCCTGACGAACATCAACCCGTTCGGGTTGGCCATCGGTCAGGGATCCGACTTCTTCGGGCAGTTCCGGTCGGTACTCGCCGGCTCGTCCGGCTCGCTGCTACAGGTCGGTATCGGACCGATCGTCACGGCGTCCATCGTCCTCCAGCTGTTGGGCGGTGCGAACCTCCTCGGGCTCGACACGGACGACCCCCGCGATCAGATCCTGTACCAGGGTCTCCAGAAGCTGCTGGTGATCATCGTCACCGCGATCACGGCCGCGCCGATGGTGTTCACCGGGTCGTTCCTGCCGGCCGACGCGGCGGTCGGTCAGGCGCTCGGGATCGGCACGTTCGGCGTGCAGATGCTGATATTCGTGCAGATCTTCATCGGCGGTATCCTCATTCTGTTCATGGACGAGATCGTGAGCAAGTGGGGGGTCGGCTCCGGGGTCGGACTGTTCATCATCGCGTCGGTGAGCCAGCAGATCGTCGGCGGGTTCTTCAGCTTCTCGGCGCTCGGCGCGTCCGGCTTCTTTGCGAGCTGGTACGGGCTGATTGTCGGCGACATCCCCGTCACGCTCTCGCCGTTCACGTCCGAGGGGCTCCAGAACCTGCTCTTCGACCCGGGGAACATCCTCGCGCTGTTCACCACGCTCTTCATCTTCGGGATCGTCGTGTACGCGGAGTCGGTCCGCGTCGAGATCCCGCTGTCACACGCGCGCGTGAAGGGCGCTCGGGGTCGCTTCCCGGTGAAGCTCATCTACGCGTCCGTCCTGCCGATGATCCTCGTCCGCGCGCTGCAGGCGAACATCCAGTTCTTCGGACAGATCCTCTCCTCGCAGTGGGCGGGGATGCCGGCGTGGCTCGGGACGTACAGCGAGCAGGGACAGCCCATCTCCGGGCTGTTTTACTACCTGAACCCCATCCAGGCGCGCACGGAGTGGATGTGGTTCCTCGGCGAGATCCCGGCGTCCATCGAACCCTGGATGATCGCCGTCCGGCTCACCGTCGACCTGACGTTCATGATCGTCGGCGGCGCGATCTTCGCGATCTTCTGGGTCGAGACGACCGGGATGGGACCGGAGGCGACGGCCGAACAGATCCAGAACTCCGGGATGCAGATCCCCGGGTTCCGGCGGAACCCGCAGGTCGTCGAGAAGGTCATGGAGCGGTACATCCCGCAGGTGACCGTCATCGGCGGCGCCCTCGTCGGGCTGCTCGCCGTGATGGCGAACCTCCTCGGTACCATCGGTCAGGTCTCCGGCACCGGGCTGCTGCTCGCGGTCTCTATCACGTACAAGCTGTACGAGGAGATCGCCGAAGAGCAGCTCATGGAGATGCACCCGATGATGCGCCAGATGTTTGGCGATTAGGGGACACGCTGTGTCCCCAGTGTTTATTTTTTAGTTCTGCGTAGCCGTCGGTATGGCCGACGGTAATCACAGTAAAGTCAAGCTCAACGTCAGAGTCCCTCCACAAAAGAAGGAGGAGTGGCGGGACGCACTTGATGACGGAGAGAGCCTCACTTCTCTAGTACGACGTGCTGTCGATAGGGAAATTAGAGACGAATACATTCACCGGGACAGTATTGAGGAGCTCAACAGGGACGTTACCGCAGACATCGACCTCGGTGAAATCACAACCCAGCTCGACACCTTACAGGATGCTGTTAGTGCTATCCATGAAAGACTCGACGATGACGAGGCCCCTGGGACATTCGATGAGGGCGAGGTGAGCAGGGTAGCAATGAACTCGGTTGAACACATTCCAACACTACCTATTCCTGAACGGATGCAGGAGGAGTATGGTGGGAATCCTAGCATCAGCGAGAAATTGGAGTTAGCACGTCGCCGCGCGGCAATGGGTGAGATTGATGGACGCGCTGAGACTATCGCCGACAAACTTGATGAGCCCCCCGCCTTGACCAGGCAGGCGCTCATCTATGTAGAGACGAACACTACCGAGCCCGTCCATAGCGTAGTTGAGGACGGAGATAGGCACTGGGTCCGACTATGAGGGACGAAGACGGGAAATACACCAGTCCCGAGGACAAGCAAATCGGGAGTGAAATGGAAGAACTACTCGGTCTCTATCTACATTCATTGAGAGAACAGAAGTCAGGAACGTCAGATTCGACCATCGATACGCGGCAGCGAGAAGTCCGGTATTGGCTATCGTTCTGTGAAGCAAACAGCATCGATCCATTAGCCGCTGAAACTCCAGATGTACGAGGATATCTACAGTCCATCACTGATCTAGCTGATACGACTATTGACAGCTACTACCGATCCGTCCAGTCCTTTTACTCGATTGTCCGCAACGACCAAGCTAGTGACCGACTTGAGTTGGCCAATGGCCATCCGTGTGATGGTGACAGCGGTATTAATCTGAAAGACGACTACGGTGTCCACGCGAACACTTCAGAGTATCAGCGGCAGCATAGCCTTTCTCCGAGCGAAATTGACGGTGTGCGAGAACGGTCCGATAAGGTTCTTGCACTAAAGCCTGAAAAGGTTCAAGAGCTGTTTAATCACATTCCGGGAAAAGAAGAGGAAACGAGACTCCGAAATGAAATAGCGGTTAGACTGAATTGGTACACCGGATGCAGAAGTATCGAGATTGAGCGGATGGAGATCGAGAACATCGACTGGGAACAGTGTCGAATCAACGTTCGGTCGGCGAAGCTTAAGCCGGAGGAACATCCCGATCTAATACGGAGAAACGTCCATTTCCCGGAACGGTTCAAGTTCCAACTCAGACGATGGTGCTTTCGGGTCAGACACTCGTTCTCCTCATCTGTAGAACCAGAAGAAGGGAAGATCCTCTGCACAACGCACAGTGATCAGATGGACAAGCAACGCATCAATGATATCGTAAAGGAGTCGGCCCGAAATGCCGGGATACAGCGACCCCTTCGACCGGTTGACCCTGGGCCTAATGAAACCGTGGACGAATGGTTCGTGACGACTCATCGAATCAGGCGGAGTGCCATTAGCCACTGGGTCAATGACTGCGAGGAAATTGACCTTCACCAAGCGAGGCGATTGGCAGGGCATGCGAAAATTCAACAGACGATGGAGTACGTCGAAGACGATGACGACCAGCTCGCAGAGGATTATCAACGGGCAATGGGCAATAAATAGCATTACTACTATTGCGACAACCCCCTATTTGCACAGCTTTGAGGGACCATTGGTCGTTTGAGCGAGGTCGAAATTTTTGGTTCGTTCCGGCAAGTGTCGGTAACAGTTCTAAAATCGGGGTATCTCAGCGGCGCTGGATAGAGATGCCTCTCATCAGGGACAATTCAGTGGAGCTGAACCACTGTAGGAGAATATCCACCCACCCCATCGCTCCGCCAAATTAGACGTTTTTCTCCATCCTTCCGACGGTGCCATTCCTTTATCGCCGTCCGGAGACCTGAGACGTGTCTGGCCCTCACACACCACTCCCGATCTTCGAGCAACTCTTCGGCTTCGTGTATCGGGATGAGTTCGCCTCCGCACTGCGATCTCCGATCCACAGCAGGTGGATCCAGTGGGTCAGCGTCGTTGGGCGTATCACCTTCAGTGCCAGAGTTAGATTGAGTCCTTTTGGTTGTGTTCGATAACGAACTGGGTGATTCTCCATCGTCAGGTGAACTATTAGAGGTACTGTCCGCTGGAGACATCGTTTCCGTCTGTGTTGACTCGGGAGTCGCAGATGATTCCTCCTCTGGTGAAGTCTCCGACTCGTTGTTTTTTACCTGCTGACTGTCGGTTTCCGATTGCTCAGAGTGGCAATCGTCTCCGTTGTGCCGTGTCGACACAGACTCAGAACTGTCTTCATCACACTCCTCACTACTCTTTGTTGAGGTTGAACGTTCGTCAGTGCTGCTTGGCACCTCAGCATCACAGGAGGCTTCGTTAAGATCAGCGAACTCTGTGCCGAGCAATTTGGGTGCTGCCTGGCAGAAGTAAGATGTACACTCAGCTTTGATCTCATCGGAGACGGACATATTATGTAATCCGCCTTTCATCCGGCTCGTAAGCTCAGCTCTGTCAGCGGACCATTCGTTGACTCCAGCGTGTGAGAATGCATAAGTAACCTGGTAAACGAGATCTTCCAGATCGAGTACCGAGATGTTGCTGTCGCCTTCTTTGGTGATCCGATGAAAGACCCAACCAGATTGATCTGCGACGGCTTCAGCGACTAAGTAATCAAACGACTTCCTCACAGCAGGGAAGAATAGGTGGAAATGAGGAGAGTACTTCAGATACTCCTCGGGATCGTCACTGGCGAGTACATCGGACCAAGTCATATCCCCCTCTCCTTCCTTACCGTCGTGTTCATACTGATCCTTCCTGTATTCTTTTTTGATTCGGAAGGGATGGTAGATCGCCGCAAAGCCGTCAATCTGCCAGTTCTCTTCAAGTAGAGTCTTCAGGACGAGGAGTGCACGATCAACGGAGTTTTTCGAATCAACTTGGAAGTCTGGTAGTGAGGCAACTACGTGCTGAAAATCGACGTCCCTCTTCCCATCGTACTGGGCGTAGATGTTACGCCTAAGGGAATCGAGTTTGCCGGCTAAGCGGATGCTTTTCCGCTTGACTGCTGCTGGCCAGTCTCTCTCGCAGGTCGGAGAACCACAGCATCGACCCAGATACTTCGGCTTCCCGCATTGACTACAGGCAAACACCGGGATTTCCTCACCACAATCATCCTCTTTGAGTCCCCGCTCACCTGGGAGTTCGAGTTCGGGAAGTCGTTCGGTTGGATTCGAGCGGGTAGAATCTCGTTCAATAACATCTCCTGGCGACGGCCCCGGTTTTCCATGTCCTGAACGGCAGAGTTCGCGGATTTCATCGCCGTCATCAAAGGCGTAGATAATTGACGGCTGGTCTGCGGTCCTGTCGCCATCGAAATTATCGACACTCACCGCTCTTCACCTCTCTGAACACCGCTACAGGCCTCCGAGTCGCTTCGAACGCAAATTCTAATGCGCTCGGTGACGAAGAACCAGTTGAGGACCACCCCGTGGCGCAGGTGAGTCCGTGTTCTGGGGGCGTTGGCCCGCCCCCGGTTCCTCGTCGCAGTCAGTGGCAGGTCTACTTTTCACCCCCTTCACTGACGATTCTTTTAACGGAGAGATCCGCCTGGAGGACAGATCTCTCCCCTTCGACACCGAGTGCCTTCCTCGCCTGCTTACCTATGGTAACTTGATACTTTGGTGGGGAGATCTCGATGGTAACGCTCGTCGATTCTGAAGGGCCGTGTTTCATAATTAGACATAATGGCTGGTGGCCTAAATAGATTTAGTAAGGTATAGTCTTACTCCGTCTTTCTCTTGGGTACTTCATTTTAAAACCGTAATCAGGCCTCAAACGTCCAGATAGATGGTACGACATCTTGCGGTTACGAAACTTTCATAGCGAGGACCCTTTATAAGCAGTATAGGTGATTCGGCATGAAATAGCGTATCGTAGTTGACTTTATTGTATCTTCGTGACATGGTTTTGGTATGGCTGACAACGCACCGGGAGGTGGGGCTTGGAGTGAACAAACGAATTCGTTTGACCGAATCTACACTGTCGCTACCACGGTTCCCCGGCCGACCAGTGCCGCCGACATTTCTGCCGAAGCCGGCGTCTCCGAAAATACCACCCGTGCTCATCTTGACTGCCTCGTCAAGATTGGTGTCTTGCTGAAACATGACAGAGAGAACCCAACCACCTACGAACCCGACCCTCTCTACACTCGTATGCAATCACTTCGTGAGTTGCTGAATGAAAACGACCATGGCACTCTCCGTGAGCTGAGGGCTGAACTTGAAGACAAGATCGAGGCGTGGCACTCCGAGTACAACGTGGAATCCCCGGAATTACTGCGTGAACGAATTAACGGCTCAGCCGACTCGGAATCCGCCTGTGAGATTAGGCGGGACGCGAACGACTGGGCACTTACGCGGTATCGTCTGGACATCGTTAAAGAAGCTATCTCCATCTACGATTCCCTCGCGTGAAGATGGGCGACGACAGTTGTACCGTGAAATGAGAGACACCATCCCCTCAGTAGCCAGCAGTGTGTTATTCTCCTTTGGTCGATAGATGCATCCTCTGTATCGGTTATGCTCTATTGTCGTACTTGATTCATTTAGGGAAAAAGGAATAGTCTTTCACCGACACCTCCGAACGGTTCGATCACGAACATGGTGTATGGACCGGCGGTCATCGATCCAACAAAGAAACCCGATGACCGAGAATGGCCATGCTGAGAATAGGTGATTTAGCCTGACAGCACGAACATATTGCGATATCGGATTTGAGTGAAATCTTATAGAAAAGGGTGTACGAGTCATATTGAAGTTCTGCCGTTCTGTACACGGGGGTCAAGAATCCATCGTACACCCGTACACACACCCGTACACCTTCGTCAACATGAGTAGTGCGCTGACTATCTCAGGGGTGTGTACGCTCCAGATTATATGGGGGTAGAGTGGGTGACGGCACCCCATTCAGGGGCTGCCATCCATTTATGATCGGAAAGTGATACGATTGTCTTTGAAGAGTTCAAATGCGTCAATGCGGCCGCCGCCGACGACCCCCGGGATGGTCCAGACGACATCGTGTGAGTCGTAGTTTGGTGTACCTTCTCGGCTCCGGCGGAGTCGGTCGTTCACCCGTCGGGGAGACCAGTTCTTCACGCGCCCGCCGAAGCGGCCGCCGTCAAGGTCGATCAGTCCGCAACTGATGAGGTGGTTCCAGAACCGGACCATATTTTCCCGATTTTCGAAGATCCAAACCGTCGGCCCCGCCTTTTCGCTGCGCCACTTGGTGAACTTGTTCTCCCACGTGTCGGTGTTCCGGTGGTTGCTAAGGACCTCGACGCGCGCCAGCTGCTCACCGTGGCCGAAGAGTCGGAGATCGGGGCGCTGGGGGAGATTGATCCGCGGGTAGACATCGACCCCGCTCACGCGTTCGAGACCGCCGAAGAGGTGTTTCGACGCGAGAACGCCTTTTCGATGCTGGAGCAACTCGCTCCCATCCCTGAACGTCGGCGGCCGAGTGTGTTCGTCGAGTACCCAGTCAGGGTAGATTTTCTCTTGGTCGCTGAAGATGTGCTCGATGATCTGCATGCAGTTCTCGGTTGGGGCCCAGCGGCAGCGGCGTCCGGCGATATAAACATTCTCTCCCCGATTCTCGGATTTGAAGAGCTCGCGTTGAATGAGTCGGTCGTGCGCCTCGTCGAAACCGGGCTCCCAGTGCTCGCCGCAAAGCTGGCGGAGCGTGGGTTCGTAATCGGTGGAGATCGAGCACTGATGGTCGTGGACCTCGAACGTCATCCCGTTGAACCAGGCGGCGACCTTGAAGAGGATGATTACCTCGGCCCGGCTGAGGTTGTACGTCTGTGCTTTGTCAAACGGGTCTCGTTTCGCCATACGGATGTTTCTGCATTGATCTTTTAAATCTACGCAAAAGGTGGACGGCCCCGAACGTTTGAGACCCTCAATTCTGTACGATCAAATAGGGCAATGTCGGTGGACAGCGTATCCCGGTGACGAGAACGGTTTCCGAAAAGAGAGGGAGAGTGGAGCTAGCTGGCTAGTGAGAACTCGGCAAGTCTCTGGTGAATTCATCAATTGATTCTTCCAAAGCAACAAACGTTTGCAGGCCAGTCTTCAACTCTTCCACCACGTTATCTGGGTCGGTAAAGTCGATAGGGATGATTTTCGAGTACATGTGGTACTTATTGTACGGTGCCGCGGAATCTACTTCATTCAGACGTTCACGTACGGACTGGAACCCACCATCGCAGAGGGCCTCCCGCTCGGCCTCGCCAAGATACTCCCTGTATGCCTCTCGCCGCTTTTGCGATTCTGTATTGTCATTGAGCGCTACCGTCATTTCGAAATGTGGTTCGGGTAAGCGGTATGCGTCAGCGCCCTCATTATCACTGTACCAACTCAAACGCTTCTCCGTCCCTTGAATTTCCAATGTGAATGCTGGTCGGCCACTACTCCCCTCGGTTAGATGCCAACCATTTTTATAGAGACGAATGTACCTGGTATTCTTGCCGAACTTTCTAGATCGGTCAAACTGCCCATTCCATCGGTCGGTTTCGTAGTTCTCCTCAAACCACTGCCAGAGATGATTGTATATGTCTTTTCGGTCATTCTGGTAGCTGTCCGCATTGATGTCGATCTCGAAGTCTTCGAGGTAATCTCGGTACTTGAGGTAAAGCTCCGATTCTTTCGAGAACGACACTTCTTGCCGAATAACGTGCTTATCGATGTCTGTGATGAAATCATCAAAAAGCGCAATATCGTGTCCCGATTCCAACTCACCACGGCATGTCTGGAGGGCCTCAACTACTTGGTGCCAAGTGGCTATGTGCTCGGCATAATGGGCACTCTCTACCTCAGAACCGAGGTGGGGGAGATACAGCATCTCAGCCGCTTTTTGCTGGTGTTCTTGCGCGTACTCTCTAAGTACCGCCGCTTCCTTCTTGAATTTCGTCTGTGATTCAGTATGGGTGGTCTTGATTTCGACTCCAATTACCCGACTGTCGGTTTCGATGACGAGATCGATCTCAACCTGCCCGTGTTCCGTACTATTCAACACTTCGAGGTACCTCACATCGACTGGGGCACTGGCTTGGAGATCGAAACAATCCAAGAAAGCATCAAGAAAAGCCGGACCTGCATTATGCGAACCGTTTGTGTTCAGTAACCAGGCAAGGAAGCACGTCAGTCGCTTTTCGTGGTCTTCGATGTCAAGAATCTCGAAAATATTTGTCCCTGTCCCCTGGACTTCCTGTAGTAGCGAAAACATCTCGGATAAGTCCCGACCACTATCCTGTTGCATACATCTTGGTATAAGGGTATTAGCAAAAAGGTGATGCCACAGACGCTTCTGACTAATTCGGGCTAGCCTCTCGTAGACTGGTTTGGGATTACTATGCTAGTCGAAGATCGGAATCAGTAGAGACACATTGGCAAGATACGCGACCTGTATTCAGCACGTCCTCCGAAACCCCCCCACCGGTTGAAATCGTCAGCGGAGCCGAAGCTGACTGTCGGGGGCGACCTTGTGATTTGAACGTTCGGACCTGCCATGCCAGCCTTCAGGGGGAATTCATTAAACGGTGTCTCGCCAGACACTACACATGCACGATCACTTCGAGCCGGTTCCGGAGGCGAAGGAACCATTCATACGGTTCGAAGACCGGAGGGATTGGACGCTACGACGGCGGCGTGATTTCCCGATCTATCGTTCGACGTCCTTCGAGACCGAGGATGGCAATACATCGGTGCGGCAGACGATCCGCGTGCTCTCTGCGCTAGTCCGGCGGGATGATGTGGATCAGATCGATATCGACCAGCCGAGCAGGCAGTGGGAGCAGGGTGTTGGGAGCGAGGGGTGGGCCAGTGGGTGGTCATTACCGGAACGGAAGCCACTGGTGACGGCCCACGATCAGATCCCACCGCGCGTGATCTCGGAGTTCATCAACCATTTCTGGCTCAGCGATGACGGTGATAACCTAGTCGATGACGTCACCGGTGATCCTGTGGTGAAGAAGACAGTCGATGATAGTGGCGAGACCGTCTACATCGATGGCCGGTACCTGTTCGATTTCTTGCGTGATCGCGGCTTCTGCCTCCTTGTCGGATATTTCCAGGGACGACAGATCAAGAACCCGCCACACATGTCGCTGGCGGATGCTGAACGCGAAGGTACCGAGCGGGATGGTACATTCAGGCTCTCGTGGTTCTGTCGTGATGAGGGTGGCAAGCACCAGTTCTGGGATGGGCACTACTGGTGGGTGGGCGTCCTTGATCCTGACGACTATGATCTGGGAAAGGAGCAGGAAGAGGAACGAATCCGCTCGTCCACAACGGTCGCGGACATCGACGGCTCACAGTTCACCGTTGATGATGCGGGCCGTGACGAGAATGCGCTCAAAAGCATCTTCTTCGACGAGGTGCTTCTGGACCGGTACCGGCGACGGAACGACATCACCGTCGAGCAGTGGTCAGCTCAGGGCGGGTATATACGGTGGAAGCACTACCACGGGGTCAGGTTCTACCGAAACGACCACAACGAGCTGTATATCGCTGCGAAGGATCTCCGGAAGATCCCTCCGTCGGAGCTCGGGACCTGGGCGGACCACAACATCGTTCCCGAGGGCGGGATGCCGGAGGAGGCGTGGAAGAACTACTTCGAAGCGGAGTGGGTCGATTCAGAGGCACCTCACAGGGCGGTGGTCGAGGGCTTCGGAGAGATTCGTGACCAGTTGAACGAGGTGTTCGACGGCGAGTACATCGTCGAGGATGCGTCGGTCTCCCTGGAGGACCTCCAGCGGCCGGCGATCCCCGGAGAGGATGCCTTCCTCGACGTCGTCAACGAGTACCACAAGGCCTTCATCGAGACAATCTCCGCGGGCGAGGTGGAGTCGTTGCTACGGACGCGGCTCGATCAGGGGGAGTGGACCGAGATCGAAGGGAAGGGCGGCATCCAGGGTTCGAAACAGGCGCTCTACGAGTTGATTCGGTGCTTCGAGGACGAGGGAGTGGCTGGCACGATTCTCGAACCCTTCAACGCCATCTACGATTTCCGGACATACGAGGGGCACAGGGGAGCGGAGGACAAGAAAGAGCGGGCATTGAATGAACTGGGGTTCCACGGGGAGCCGGACGACTACCGTGAGGTATACGACGAACTCGTCCAGCTCTTGGTGCAGCGGTTGGCGGAACTAGAGCAGCGCACGGAAAGCTGGACGTAGTCAGACTGCTATCTGACCAGTTCTCCTGTTGAACCTGCCTGCTGTAGAACATATGCTTCGTGACGGGGACGTTGTCCTCTTAGTCTAGATCACCGAGCGTGACCGGAAGGCCGGATCCATCACGTCCCGATCTTGTTTGCGTACCGAACTGCACTCGCGCAATAATTTCAACACAGCGTGAGAACTCTATCTCAATTGCGAGTTCAACAGGGTAATCACTCCGTTCGTTAAAGCGAATTCGCTAAAGAGAATGGCTCTATCGCCTGAAATCGGTGAAAAAGTCGATATGAGTTAAGGTACTCCGTAATATACTATTCTGGTGTGATGTACGACCTTCACCGACCGTGTGATGGCACCTGCAAGGGGGGCGGTCAATAATGAGTGGGTTCGCGGATGCATTCCGTGCCGCCGGCGCTTTGGCGTTTGGCGGCTTCCTGTTCATCGTCGTTGGCGGGATATTCGCGTCCTCCTCTGCTCTGGAACCGATGATTGATCTCCGCTTCTGGGGAATTATTTATCTCCTCGTAGCAATCCTGTTAGCAGCAGGAACGGTATACGCTGCCCTCGTGAGCATCTTTTCATGACTATGTCCCAAAGCCCAACAGACGAGGACGTTCTGAACGTCTTCCGAGAGTTGGATGAACCGCACGAAGATACTCTCACCACCGATGAACTAACAGAGGAGCTTCCCGTCCAGCAACGAACTGTTCAGGGATACGTGCAGGATCTTGAAGGTGAGAATCGACTTGTATTGGAGCATGAGGGAAAGCCGAATCACTGGCGGCTTGCAAAAACAGAGCCGGCAGAGCCCGTGTACGACCCACGATTGGGGAAAGCGAAGCGATGGGGGAATAAAGCAAAGTTCGTTGGGAATTGGACGACCCTATTTGGAATCGCTATCTTGGCCGCTGTGGGGATCATTACCTCGAACCACGTTTTTTCAGCAGTCGCTGATATCGGATTGCCAATGTCGAGCGCACAGAGCGCGATAACGGCCGGCCTCACCGGGGTACTAGGAAGCGGTCTCTTCTTGATCGGTTTCGCAGCATACGTGTTTTCATTCAGTGTACCACGACTGGCGGAGTGGTGGATAAACAGAACATCTGATTCCCACACCGAGTAAACGGTCGTCTTCACTCATGGTCGCTCGCTTCCTGGAGTTCCTCACGGACGACCTCACGGATGCGCTTTTCGAACCCATCAGGGAGATCGGCGGATTCAACGTCGGTTTCGGCCAGTGCGTCGGCCAGCTGGTCGTCGTCGGTCTCAACGTCAATGTACAGCCGGAGGCGGTCGGGGTCGTCAAGGATGCGCTTTAACGTGCGGCGGCTGACGCCGGTGTCTTTCTCTACTCGATACTTCGTCTCGCCATCCAAGACGCGCTCTACAGCGGCCTGAACCCGGAGGAACTCCTCCAAATCAGGGATGAGATAACCGTCGTCGTCGGTCGTGAATCCTTTCGGCGGTTTCGTCGTCCACTTACCCTTTCGCTGAGCCTGCTTCATCCCGTCCTTCACCCGTCGAATCGTCTGCTTCCGCTCCTCCTCGTACCATAGCGCCAGCTGCTTAGCGAAGAACGACGACATTGGATTCTCGGGTTCGATGGCCTCTATCATGTCGTCGGTGAGGAAGATGGGGATCTTCCGGTCTTCCACACAAACATCGATGAACTCAGCAGCAACCGACGTCCGCCGGGCGAGGCGAGAAACTTCACTCATACAGACACAGTCGTACTCACCGTCTTTCACGGCCTCCAGTAGAGCTTGGAGGTTCTCACGGCTACTGTCGGCCCCAGAGCCGCGCTCGCTGTAGATGTTGATCTCCTCGACGCCTGCTTCCTCCAGTCGCTCTTGGCATGCGTGAAGCTGCCGTGATGGATCCTGGAGGCCCTCCTCCTCCGACGTACTGACGCGCGCGTAGATTGCCCCGCGTTCCATACTATTGCGCACTACACCCGAATATATAAAATAGGGGTCTATCGCACATAATGTGCAGATGGACTTCCTTTTGCACACATTTATGTTGTGAGCACCCACAATTCAAGATACGCACCGCTCGCCGTTCTTCCTCCGTAGGAAGGGCGGCCGAGGTTAGGGCCTCGACCGCGGTGCTGGCCGAACCATGACCAGCAACGACAGATCTCCCAGGGACGGGCAAGAAGGCAACGGTACAGAAAGTGAATCGAACGGAGAATGCAGTTCCTCCGACGCACTCTCACATTGCTTGGGTACGAGGTAGCAATATGAGTGATGACGATGAACGACCCGCAGCCGAGCACGTCAGCGTGAATTTCGGACAGCCCACAACTACTACTCCCATCCAGGTAGACGGAGAATCTCTCCTCTCCGAGGGATACTATCAGGCGAAAGTCTGCGTGCGAATTGGTGATCAGGACAGCATGATCTCGGTCACACTCTCGCCTGCTGATGCGCGTGCGCTGAGAGATGATCTGGATGATGCCGTTGATGAGGCCCGTGCGGAGGTCGAAAGGTGGTTGAATCGAGACGGCTCCTGCCGCCGCTGATCCTGCCTCGGCATACTCATTGAGCCCACTGTACGGTGCGCGCGTTGAGTATCCCTACCCACCACCGGCGGCGGTCGGTACGGCTCAGGCCGTCAATAGCCGGGGGAGAAAACACGGGCCCAGGTTCGAGTCCTGGGGTGGGCACTGTGATGAATAATTTCAGCTGAGTGTTAAGGACTACCCAGTCTGTTCTACCTTCAGTCCCGTTATTCACTTGGGTTTAGAAAACGACAATAGTTCTGGACACCCCCCGTCTCAACCCAAACCGAGCAACCTGCAGTGAGGGTTGTATATCTACTTACCGATGAAGGTATCAGGTACTATTGGTATGGGGCTCCGCACTGCTGTGTCGACACGATCACGCACGCTCTACTGTACGCGTCTGCGTGCAAGCTGATCCAAGCACCTAACGATGTACGTGAGTATGTACGTGAGTACGTACATACAATCAACAATTACGGGCGCTTCTACTGCTAGACTGGATTCAACCGCTTCATCCCTTGACATGGCGAAAAATACGCACTTACACTCGACACCTGGTGTGTAACTATCTCGAAGCGGGGGTGGATACCCGCTGTCTCTGACTTCGCTTGGTGTACCTTATCCCGATACAGTCTCGATCAAGGTAAAGATTAGAGCGATCAGGATCGTTTGAGACCACCGACTCTGTTGGATCGTTAGATCGTAATCAGGCGCTGGTAGCTACACGTGATTAATAGACTGGAGACGGAAATAGCGATGGCTGATGGTGTCAATTAAATATCGGTCTGTGCACATTCGCATCTTCGTTTTGGTGTATGTACGCAGGTACGTGCCTATGTACACAACCAGGTAAGTGGTCAAGAACCCTGAAGTCCCCAATTCAGGCTGGTAGTGACCATCATTGTGAAGATCTTGCTTTGTTCGTTAGTAGTGGCCATGACCTCTGTAGGTAGACCGCTGGAGTGGATTCTCTTCAGCCCAATCCAATAATCGCAAGACAGAGACGAGATGGGGGCTGATTCCTCTCCCGCTACTGATGTTCTGGAATGGACAGTACAACGAGGTAATACCTGTTGTTATCCAGCTAACTTGAGCAGATCGTATTGATATCTCAAGGGAAGTGTAAGGTTCTAGGTTGTTCTCAATGGGGTTTCCCCATCTGATGCGGCTTGGGGAAAGCGAGAAATTTTCCCTCAGGAAGTTTCTAATGGGATGCTCTATCCAGCAACACCGAATTTCGGGCACAAGTCCGCCTATCACCGGAATTTCCCTGTTCAGATAAAACTCAGTTCGTAGCGGTGATTAACCTGGTTCCTCTAATAGTCGAAGTGACTTCGATAATTCCGGTGCGGAAACAGAGAAATAATGTCTGAGAATTTTTAGAAGAGATGTTTCCGTGACATTTCTGAAGTTTCCTATACATCGACTTCGCGCCTATTGTCATACTCTAGTATATGATCTAAGTCTGTCATCTGCAGTCTAGGAACCTGACAAAACCACCGGGTAGTATATATACCTGCACAGATATTGATTCTGCCGTTTTCAGGCCCTTCGGGCCCTAAGAAGGCAGAATTCGGGCGAAGTTTTATAATCCCTCGGTCTGTTGTAGGACATACGAAGGAGGTTGACACTACTCGAAAAGTTGTGACCTGCCCGTCCATACCGGCCCTGGCAGGAAGGATGGACGGGCTGACAAGACAGCACGATGGCACCACCGTAGTGCCTTGCTGTGGTTTAAGCAAGGCGTTCTACTGGTAAATAGCCTTCGCCATCCGCTGCTTCTTGGAATAAATGTGACTGCGGTGGCATGACCAAAAATTTCGGTCCTGTGTTAGGGGGCCTGCGTTCGCACCGCATCGCGTGTTGAATCGGTTCCCGCTCGAACCGTGTGCCGCGTGAATGAACACGCTCGCTCGTCCCAGCCCACAGGACTCTGGTACGCCCCTTCCCGTGGCGATAGCTCGCTGCGAGCAGCTGACATCTGCTCGGTAGGCCCGGGATCGTGAGGGACACCTCTGCGCAATCGAACAGGGGTACCTCTGCGAGTCCATTAGCTCGGCGAGATTCACCGTCACGAACCGCCATCAGTTCTGGTAGGGAACTTCTAGAGACCTACTAGTGCTTGATGGCGACCCGCAGCAGCCACAAAATCGTGGTCTGTCACGTCCGCGGGGTGAACAAGCCCCGTTTTGGTACTGACCGTTAGGACGGCCGCACAAAGTTGCTGGCCGGGCCCCAGCCGGTGGACCCCCTTCCTCGTGGTAATCCGTCTGGGACGGCGAGTTTGGCCACTCGCCAGAGTATCGTCTTCCAATTAGTCGAAGGCTGTCAGCACTTCGACTCGGCTGCAGGCCGTGAGCAATGCTGACGTCACCTCAATACTATGACCATTGGGAAATTCAACAACACGACGGACGTACAGACGACTGATCAGCAGTTTGCGACCGGGGTTCGTGTGGTCGCACTTCGCGGACTAGCTCACACGCGTGGGCGCACACGCACTAAGGGGGTGCGTACGGAATGAGTGCCGAGGCTCAGTCCCAAGTCGGGGAACGAGTAACAAGCGACTCCCCGGAAAACGTCCCGCACCCGTCTAACCATGCACGTATGCGGTGGTTCCAACGTGCAGGCGTGACGGAGTTCGATATCCGAGAGGCATGGTATCGATCACCGAGTGTCGGCGTTCCGGATTACGTAGGAACCAAGGGACGCCTACATGAGCCGAGCGGAACCGTTCTCATCGCCCGTGATGGGGTTATCGTTACTGTCGTCTATACGGGCGATGAACGGCTCAACGACGACCACCTCTGCGTGTGTGACCGGTGTGGCTACCGTTACGACCGGCTACCGGACGACAGGGAGTGCCAGTGGTGCCGGGATAACCGCGCGTCGTGGAGCGCCGCTCTGGAGGTGGTTTTCGATGAGTAAGACACGCTCGAAACGCCAGACACTTCATCCGTCGCGTATCGCTCAGTTCTGCAAATTAGGGCAGTGTTCGATGTACCTGTTTCACGAGTATGTGGACGGGTTCTTCGACAACGCCGACGTTGACGATGTGCCTCTCAGTCCGCTGTACGCGGAGACTGGAATGCAGTTCGAGCAGTCGCAATTAGAGGCGCTGCTCGAAAAAGACGTCTATAGTGTAGGGACAGACCAATCATCTAGTTCGCTGAACTTCGACGAAACATGGCAGGGGAACACGAAAAGGGATATGCAGCGGATCCAAGAGCTGGTAGAGCACGTCGAAGACGGGACGGTCAATCGACCGGTCGTTCTCTATCAGACTCCCCTAGAGGTGGACGTCGGTGTTTGGCCTGTCCGGAGCGAAGTCGATGTCGTCATCCTCTATCCGACTGAATCAGGGGTAGGTATCCGCGTCATCGAGGTCAAATCCGCGACGACTGCCAAGACGCATCATCAAATGCAGGCCGCGGTGTACGTTCTGCAGTTCGAGAACCTGTTGGACATCGAGGTAGAGATAGCTGCGAGTATCGTCGCACAGGACTCTCCACTCTCAGCAGTCGTGACTCCGTCCGGCCTACGACTCGACCGCTTAGGGACGTTCGAACTGGAAACACGGAAAAACGACATCGGTCTACTACTCGAAGAGAATGGAACCTTAGACGAGCTGCTATACGATGCGGACCCCAACGACCCCCCGAACAACCGTATCGACGCGCGGTGTGAGGGTTGTTCGAAGCAGGCGAAGTGTTTCGCTCGGGGCGTAACGAACCACGGACTGGAACTTCTGGGTACATTTGGTCTTTCCGAGGGTGTCCAGGAGTCGCTCCGTGAATTCGGAATTACGGAGATCGACGACATCGTCGATCTCTACGAACTCCCTACTGACGGATGGGCGCGAAAGCCGTATCGGTACGACCACATCGAACCGAGAGACCCTGATAAGGTTCGTGACATCCAGCGAGAGACGGAAATCTCAAACCTTGCAGATCTGGCGCAAGTCGCCCATCGGTTCCTCCGCGAGATCGATCCCGAGTTCAACTCACAATGGGAGCGAACAGCGGGGGGCGTAGGTCCCTGGAGCGAGTACCTGATCGGTACCGGAAGCAACCTTCCCGATGACGACCCGAGTATGAAGGGCTGGGACGAGTATCCCCGGAAGTCGCTGATTCGGATCTACCCCTATGTCCAGGTAGACCACGTTCGTGACAGGGTTGTTCTCCTCGCAGCCAAGGTAACATCCACTCGGTACGAGGAAGAAACAGGAGACGACGGCGTGTTCGTCATCGCTCGTCCGTCCGGCCTCCCTGACGATCACGACGACGCCGCTGACGAAGAAAAGCGTCTCCTCGAAGACTTCTTCGAGAAGCTGGCCAACGCTGTAGATCAGGTAGCCCCTGATCTCAGTGGTAATACGGGCCACGGCTCTGATGATGGCTACATCCACCTTTACCCGTATTCTAACAGCCAGCGTGACGCGCTGATGGATGCGGTCAAACGGCACGACAAGCTGTACGGCTCCGAGGCCATCCAGACGATGCTCGGATTTCGCGCG
This sequence comes from Halorubrum sp. CBA1125, assembly GCF_009742825.1. Lineage (GTDB taxonomy): Archaea > Halobacteriota > Halobacteria > Halobacteriales > Haloferacaceae > Halorubrum. The sequence continues at coordinate 74,524 of NZ_WPCE01000001.1, read as the reverse complement.
GACATCGATCAGGAGGCCGTTAGCATCCTTCAGGATGACTTCCGCCAGCGCCACGCGCTACGTTATCCTGGCCTCGGGGTCGTCCAGACGGCGACTCAGTTCTTCGGCGGGAACGACTTCTCGTGGGAGGACACGCGTAGTAGCGGAACTCCTCTGAAGACTACCTTCGCTGAGGGGTTCTTCGAAGTCGGGGTTCCTTTCAAGAAGCAAGGAGACCGCATCGTCCCGCGATTCGACCAAGGGTATCAGGTTCCGGACGCGAACGGCAAGGATTACTTCAAAAACCATTATCCGATACTAGGCCGCCATCAAGACGGGCTTCCGCTGGAGTACATATGGGGTTGCGACGAATTGGACCGGATGAAGCCCGACTGGGCGGACGACCAGGAGACCCGCGACCGGATCATCCGATTCCGCCACCACACTGACGGGCAGTCGAAGCGAATCTCTCTCGACGACATTGAGGAGATGGTCGAAGCCGTCTGTGGTGCATACCAGCACATCGAACGGTCTATCGACGGTAAAGACGCGTTCACTCCCAAGGAGGCAATCGACATCGGGAATCTCGCCAATCTCTCTCTGGGTAACAGTACTCTCCAGTCCACCGTCGTTGAGTACCAGAATCTCGAATTTGGGACCCGACAGCGAGACCGGGAAAACCACTACCGGAAATCCCTGGCGGAACGTGTCGCTGCTGGTCGTGCTATTCCCTTCGAATGTACTCGAACGCCGGAAGACGACGACCGGCAGATCAACGGCCGGATTATCCGAGATATCGGTGACGGGCCTGATAGCGGGCTACAGGCGGAGACACCGCTCGCAATCGAAGCGGGTGATATGGTCGTGATGACTCCGCTTCGAGAGCAATCTGATGGATCCTACGAGGAAACGGTCGAGAAGCCTACGAACTATGCGAACTCCGTACTCGGGTTCGTTAATCACGTAAACACCACTGCGGGAACAGTCAGCATCAGTGCCCCGTGGCGGTATCGGCGACGTGGTGAACCCTGTATGGTGTGGCACAAGGGCTGGACGAACGATCCCGACGAATTAGAAGACAATGTCGAACTCGTTCAGGACGGTACGGCATGGGTGCTCGACCCGGCCGTCGATGACTTCTCCGGCTCTCGCGCCCGTCAGGCCATCCGGTACGCGCGGCAGAACGATATTCATAACCGCCTCCTCGACCTCTATGACCACAACCAACAGACGGCGCTACAGTACTCGACGCCGTTCTGTTCTCAGTCGGCCCTGCAGTCGTTCTTGACCGAGTTCGACGACGTCATGGACGAGTCAACGAATAAGAAGCAGAAGAAGTTCGTGAACCAGGTGAATCACTCTGTGGTCGTGGCACAGGGGCCTCCTGGGACTGGTAAGACATCGTACGGCCAGGCGCCGGCGGCCCTCGGTCGGGCCTACGCGTTCGAACAGAAGGAGGAGTCGTTCGGAGGCGTAGTCTCGGCGCACTCGAACACGGCTGTCGATGAAGCCGCTGAGGCGGTCGCTGATGCCCACGAACGGCTTATGGATCGAAAGGGTATGCTGACCGATCTCCGGTTAGTTCGCGTCCGTTCAGCCGGTGAGCGGCTCAGTCACTCGAACCCTAACTTCGAGGATCTGCAGTACTACGAAGACCGGTCAAGGCTGCGGGAACTCTGGGAGGAGACGATGGCCAGTGACGAGGCTGAACAGGTCATATTTTTCACGACACCCGTGACGCTCCGAAATCTGACTAATGCAGTTGCCTCGATCATTGATGAGGACGTGGACGACATCACTCTCGACAACGAGGACAACGTTGACGCGCTAATTCGATCCGGCGATGCCCGGGTGTTCGACTATGCGCTGATCGACGAGGCGAGTATGATGGATTTGCCGCTGCTGTTCCTGCTCGGTGCATTCCTGCGAGAGAGTCGTCAGCTGATGTTGATCGGCGATCATCGGCAGATGCGCCCCATTCAGAGCCACGACTGGGAGTCAGAAGATCGCAAGACGATAGAGGAACACACGCCGTCGCTCTCAGTGCTGAACTTGATGCGTTTCCTCCGGGGACAGACTGACGACGACGAGACGCTGGAGTACTTAGAGCGTGAGCCCCCTCAGTGGTCGAACCCCGGTAACGTCCTCCCTCTCGTGCAGTTCGACACGACGTATCGATTCACGACCCCGATGGCGGATCTGGAGACAGAATTGTTCTATCAAAAGGACAACCTGTCGCTCTCGTCTGGGGTCAATAGGCCCTTGATTCCGGATGTGACCCGTGCTTCAGGCCTCCCCAACTGGGCCCAGGCTGCACTTAATCCCGAACCGCGGGTAACACTGCTCCTCCACGACGACGACCAGTTCACCAAAGACAGCCCTGTCGAAGAAGCGATAACGAACACGCTATTAGAAGCACTTCCCATCGCCTCGGACCAGAGCGCCGGATCAGATGATGTGACCGCTGGAGTTGTCGTCCCCTTCCGACTTCAGCGCCGGAGGATGCAGGACAGTATCCCTCAGGGGGTTACGGCAGACACGGTCGAGCGCTTCCAGGGAGACGAGAAGGACGTGATGGTGCTATCAATGACGGCAGGTAACCAGGGCTACGTTAACTCCCGCGCCGATTTCCTGCTCGACGAGAACCGATTCAACGTCGGTATCTCGCGGATGAAGCGAAAAGTGTTCATCATCGCCTCGAAGTCAATATTCCGCGCAATCAGTCCCGACGTCAAGGACTACGAGCGTCAGAAGGCCTGGAAGAAACTGTATCAACTTCTGGGTGTGGCTGACCGTCAGCCGGACGGCAAGGCCACGCTCACGCAGTCCGAGGTGCCGGAACTGGCCGCCGGACGTAAGGTGAATCTGGAGGTGTACACGGGCTTCAGTGACTAAAGAATCGACTGCGTCCGTCATCGGATAGCAGTTTTATGTCCCGCCCATAAACCAACCAGACAACCAACCAACGCCTCACAAATGCAAACACCTCAAGATACGCTTGCGAGCGCGAAAGACCGAGCCGCAGAAATTACCTGGTGGAACCGCCGGATGACGAAATTAAACCAGGTGAACGGAATCACGAATGCCCAGTCGTTCGTCGAGAACGACCTGATCGAACAGAAGGGTCCATACGTCGAGTTCGTCGATGCTCCAGAGTTCCACGATCAGCCGGCGTCGGAGTTTCTTAACGGCCTCGGCTACCGTGACGAGATAATCGATGCTGTCAACGAGGAACTCTTCGGTGGCAAAGAGGGGTCACTGTATCAGCATCAGGCCGAAATGATCGAGCAGATCGAGACGACGGACCGCGACAACGTCCTCGCCGTACCGACGGCTACCGGGAAAACGGAAGCCTTCTTCTTCCCTATTCTAAATCACTGTCTCTCGACCCAGGAGGATGGGCTGAAGTCGATCATTCTCTATCCGATGAAGACCCTGGGCGTGGATCAGTTAAATCGATTCATCGCCTATCTCGACCAAATCAATCGCTATCGAAACTCCGACGAACGGATCACAATCGGTATCTGGGACGGCGACACGCCTACCCGCGTCGGTACACGAGACCACGAAGTCGAACCGGGATCCTATATCCGTGGGCTTGAGGATCCACGGAACCCGGATGACAAACTCCGAGTGCTGGGCGAAACGAACGTGGGGACGGACGATAACCAGTACCCCTGGATACGGGTTACCCGCGATAGCATCCGGCGCGGTGTTGATATTCTGCTGACCGTCCCGGAGGCACTCGACTATATGTTCATCAGTGACAACGATGAAACCCGGGATGTACTCGGAAATACGCCCGGTGAACATCCCGTTGAGCACATCGTCTTCGACGAGGCCCACGTTTGGAGCGGGATCCAAGGTGCGGCAGTTTCCCTTCTCTCCCGGCGTCTAAAGCACTTCTACGACGACCGGGATCCCCAGATATCGATGGTCTCTGCCACGGTGGATAACCCGCGAGAGCTGGCGAGTTCGTTGACTGGGACGGACGAAGACGAAATTAACACAATTGGGTTCACTGGAAGAGACTTTCCAACTCTTGGCGAACCTGATTTCGGACGGTTTTCTCCCTGTGACATCGCCGATCTTGTTCACGTACTGGCACTCGCAGTCGGGGACATTGATGATCCGACGAGCCATCTTAGAGAATACGACCTCGAAGATGCGCTCTCAACGGCGCGTGAAGTCGGCCTTGTAGCAGACGAGAAAATTGAAATCGAGGCCAATATCGGAGAGTGGGCAACTGACGCTATCGAAACGAGACTCCTATCACTGGCTAGAACGGAGTTTGATGACGTCGAGTCAGTACTCAACTCCGTCAAGGGACGGAACGAACTCGTCGAGGCCGTTATCAACGAGAGCGGAACCAACAGTGGCTGGTACGAATATGTACTGACAAACGTCCCTGAAGTCGCTACGTTTGCTACGTGGTTCGAGACGGACACTACTGGTGTCGTTGGCTTCAAATCCTACGACCAATTACTAACTCGCGCTCGGGACCAAGGCGTCGAAGACCCTGAAGGGGTCATTGAGACGGTTATGGCATTCGGGCGTCTCGCGGGCGTCGTGACCGAGAAATATCACGTCTTCCTAAAACCTCCTTACAAGGTGTACTGGTGCCGAGAATGCGAGAAAGTGTTCCGCGACAGCCGTTGCCCCGAATGTAACCGCCGTCTCCCTGAAGTGCGGTTTTGCCGTCGTTGTCATGAACCATATGTTGAGATTGATCCTGGAAACGGTGACGAGGAGTTCGCGCCCATTAGTGTAGGATCCCCTGTTGATTCTTGTCCTGGCTGCGAAAAATGGGTGAATCTCACAGATGCGGGAGTTCCGACATCATCTCTGCTCTCATATATGCTAACGGAGGTCTGCCGGCACACCCCATCAGAAAAGACTCTCGTGTTCTCCGACTCACATAGCTCGGCTGAGAGCGTCGGTGATCGGATAATTGATACGGAGTACGGATTGATGGCTGAAACGCTGTATTTGCAGGAGTTAATCGAAGCCGGTGGGAAGAAGGACAATTACGAGCTCTTCAATACTGTCTCAACTCGGCTTCGAGAGGAATACTGGGAACCCCTCATTCAGAACGAGATCGATGAGGACGGAACGGCGTATAACTTCCTCCGCTCGTTGCTCGACGACATCGAGTCCCACGCGATGTTGCACAACTGCGAGAGCTTGTTGGATGGGGCTCTGGTCACAGCCGATGTCGTCGCTGACCTCGACGATCCGGAGGAGTTAGTTCTCGCACACGAGATATACAAGCTATTTACACTCGGCCAAGGAGCCAGCTTCACCTACAAGAAGGTGTCAATCGATGGCCTGACACGAGAGAAGCTAATCGACAGGCTGGAATCTCGGACCCGATTCACTGAGGACTGGATCGACGAACGGTTGAATCGTCTACTAAGCAGCTTCTTGGAAGAAGGTATCATAACCGAGCAGCCACTTGATGAAGTGAAAACCGCGGTCAGAAACGCGAACCTCGATGACGGTTCGCGCAAACAGGTACAGGAGTACATTGAAAACGCGCGTGAGCAAATCGAATCAGCGGGTATTATGTCTGAACCGCCAGAAAGCGGCGTGTTCACCCGCATCCCGCGTATAGACAGTTCTACGCTGGAACTTGTCGAGACGGCAGCGTTCTGTGCTGACTGCTATAGTGCGTATCCAGCCACGAGTGATGGGAGAGGCGTCGAGATATGTCACAACTGCGGTGCGAGCCTGGAAACCTATAGACGGTTCACCCGGGGTTCCGACGGCGAACTAACTGCCGATCCCGGCTACGCACAGGTTGAGTCTGGCTGGGAGTACGCTATTGACCACTGGGCCCACGACGTGACACGCCCGCTTACGAACGGGGGCGAACCGGAGTTCATCACTGTCGGGATTCATAAAAGTAACATCCCCCACACCCTCCGCGGCGCTATCGAGGAAGGGTTCCGCAAAGACGATCCGGATGTCAACATCGTGAGTGCGACGCCCACGATGGAGCTGGGAGTCGATATTGGTACACTCGATACGGTTGCACAGGTCGGAGTTCCGCCGACTTTGACGAACTACGTGCAGCGAAGTGGGAGGACGGGACGATCCCGAGGTAGCTCTTCACTCGTTATGACCGTTATCCGGGGGAATCATCCCGTTGATGGCCACTACTACGCAAATATCGATAGCTTCCTCAACGATTTCGAACCCGTACGGGTACCTGATCCGGAGGACTTCGACGAACTACTTGCCGGGCATGTCGTGACTGAGGTCTTTGCCTATTTAGCCAGAAATCCGCACGAGTCCGGTGTCTTCGAGCGGATGTACGCACTCTCGGAGCCGAAACACGAGAATATGGGGAGTTTCGTTAGTGCTGTCGAAAAGAACCTCGACATTCTTCAGAGATTCATCCGTGATGAGATGTGGGATACGCTGAACCCCTATATTCGAGATGTCTTCGGACAACGAGGCGTCGAAATTCTCGATGAGGTCTTTAATTCCGATGGCCCGCTCTCGATGGATCGTCGGACGGAACAAACGTTCTCGCGGCTTACCGCTGCGTCGGGATCGTCAGATACGAACAAGAATATCACGGAACAGAACGGACGGCTTGATCGCTGGCTGGATCGATTGGGCTATCTAGCGAACTACCGGAACTTCGGTCAAGACTTCCCCGTCAAATTCACTGGCCGACGTGAGAGTATCGAGTTCGAGGCATCTGGGAGGTTATACGATCTGTTCCCGGGTGAGGAGAACGATCACGGTGCAGTGACCACACTCCATGGAACGAAATATCTCGTCAACGACGTTCGCGGATCTTCGACGCCCCTCACCGAGATCTCGGTATGCAACAACGAGGAATGTGACCGCCCCTTCCAGAGTTATCCACCGGGCGAGACTGAATGCCCCCACTGCGGAACCGAACTTGAGGAAACGAAGGTTCACGGGATCAGTAGTGTAGAGTGCAAAACGGCGATGGGCGGGCAGCGAGGCTATAGCACCCGTGCTCTTATGTCAACATACGTCTCGGAGACCGACGCTTCTCAGAAGACTGAGGACGTCGAACTATTCAGACTGCCAGCAGAAGTTAACTATGGTCAGCAGGAGGTCACGGACTTCGTATATGCCTTCGAGCGCCGCCACACGAACAGTCCTGACAAAACTATCCTTCGCTCTGAGGCTCTAATCGAACGCGAATCGAGTTCTTCTACGGAGGACCAGAGCTGGGAGGAGATGCTGGAAGACGTAGAAGAGGAAGTCTATCGACCCGTCGGTCAGCAGTATCACACTCAGGGTGTAACGGTCCAATTTGAGCGGGACGCATTCGAAGAGCGCTACGAACGGACGACCCACGAAACGAAATCTTGGCCACAGGCGCTCGTCAGTCTTCAACAAGCATTGGAAAAAGCGATTGCAATAGTCGCCGAGTGTGACCGCTCGGACTTCCGGGTCAAGGCGATGCGCACGGCGGACACGGTTGACGTCCATATCGTGGATAGCCGCCAAGGAGGAAACGGGGTCACGTGGCAGGTTCTACAGAGCCTGTCTGATTTGGAAGCCAGGGTCGTTGAGGTCGCCGATTGTGACCGTTGCGTGGATTACTGCGATGAGTGTCTCCTACTGGCTCGCACTCCTGCGTACTACCTCGAAAAAGATCTCTTGGATCGCCGGATGCTCGCAGCGACCGTCGGGAAAGACGAATCAGAGGTGGAGAGCATATGAAACCGGAAGCGCTCTTGGACAAATTGACTCGTAATCAGGTCGCGTTCGCTCACGAACCCGTCAGCAACTCTCGCTGGTGGATGCTCCGAACTCTCCCTGCATTACAGTATCTCGGGATTGACCACTTCACATTCCCCACATCGTGGCGTCAGCTCGCACAGGGAGGGTCACAGTACGACTACCTCGATTACGAATACCACGTCACCGGTAACATGGAATTGCCGGATGGCGCAGACCTCTGTGTCATCACAAACGAACACTACGAAACTGAGACATCGTATTCCATCGAACATTTAGTCAATAGGTTCACCTCAAGAGAGGGCACACTCGTAGTGATCGCAGATTCTCCACAATTCACGCCCATCGGCGGACAGCGTCCACTGTACCAGGAGCAGTTTACGGAACGAATTGGTAACGTCGAATCGTTCTACGAGGCATTCAAACAACAGTATCGGAGGTATGATTGGGACATGCCTCTGATAGATACTAAGAACGTGTTCATTCAGGACAACGCAAATCTCTACGAGCTTGTGGCAGGAGACCCTCTTAGCCGCGCAGAACAGTTATTTGACGTCCTTCCCGATGCTCCTTACTTGCCTCTATATAGTGTTTTCAGCGACATCTTTGCACGGCCGGATGAATACGGAAGCGTACCACTAAATACGGAAGACGAGGTTCCTGGATTGGGACGATGGCTTCGGCGGCGTATCGAGTGGGATCGGCAGACGAGTACCTCAATCGCTCGTGAGTTGAACCGGGCCGTCTCACGGGACGGTAGTGTGTTCGACCCATCCTATGCCCGGAGGAGCCCTGAGATGCAGAAGGCGAGAGATAGCACGAGCAAACTTGACCCCCAAGACAATCCTATCGACGCCAGATACCAGGAGTTTCTCACGACGGAGGCACTATGACAGAAGGATACATTCTCAACACGGTTCAGACCCCAGGTCCACTACGGACGTCTATGACTCAATAGACCGGGGTAATACGACTGAAGAAGAGATCGCTGACGACACTGATCTTCCAGAGGACCTGCGCAGCCAGGGAGTTCGGGGGCTTCAGGAGTTGGGTATGATTGGGAGGCGGGAACCCGACTATTATACCGCTGGATTTGCCTGGGAAACAGGTAATCGAGATCTTGACTTCCGAATGACTGCACTCCACAACTTGGCGATAGAAGCGACACCAGGTGAGTGGGGGAAGCAATCGGTCGTTCTGCTCAACTACCAGTACCTCTTACAGGAGGACATTCAACACCTCCATGCAAGTGACCAAGTTCTGTATGAGGCTATAGACAAATGGGAACACGAACAGCGCGAATACCGACCTCGGTCCCAACAAGGCCCCATCACACTCAACGAGCCCAAATTCGTCAACTGGACCCGACTAGCTGATTTCCTCGGATTAATCGAGAAAGCCACCGGCCGCGAATACGTCGTATATCCCGACCCAGAGATGATCTTAGAATCCCTTCGAATCGCCACTGGTGATGAGAGACGGATCGCCATCCAAGAGTACATAGACTGGCTTCAGGAGAACCTTCTACTGATCGATCTTACTGGTGAGCGGGATGTCCCCGCACCCTTCGCCCGTACACTCTACAACTTGATCCGGGAGGAGAAAATCAAGCTGGTCGAATATGGTGATGCTGGCGTAGTACGGTTAGATCGCTCCCCACGTCGGTCCGGCATGGAGAAAGACGCGAACTCAATCGAGGTGATAGTATGAGTTCTTCTGAAGAGATACCGGGAGGGCCGCTGTGGTGTCCACATTTCCAAAAGATCGATGAACGAACCCTGAGACAACTCTTCAGTAAGGTCGCAGCAGTACGATCCGAAAACCGAGAACTCTTCGATTTCACTCACCGTAGAATCGAAGTCTTCCGTGGGACGAGCACAGAAGACACTGAAAAGTGGGGTGAAGAGAGGGTCTATCAACTCTTTTCCGAGGACGAACTCGGAAACTTCGTTGTTGTCATCGAAGGTGAAGTAGGGACAGGTAAATCCGAACTGTGTGCGTATCTCTCCCACCAATTGAACGACGACGGTCGTCCCATCCTCCACATCGACAAAGACGACGATCTCATGTCTATTCTCTCGGAACGTATTCCGGAGTTCTATCAGGAGCACTTTGAGGAACCTCTCCCAGGAGCGTCTGAATTCAAACAGCTCAGGGACGATATCACGAACAACCCCCAGACTGTCGCTAACAACGCTACTTCAGGTGCACTACTGAACCTGGGTAGACAGGGATACGAGACTACCCATACAAGAGAAGACGAGGAAGCCATTCGGGATTTCATCCAGGAAAAGCTACAGCTCCTCGTTGAACGCGGGGAGTACGCTCGTGAAATCAAATTCATCACTGAGGGCGAGTACAAACAACAAGAGGAACTCCGCGTCTTCCCCGATCACGTCTCTGCTGATGAGGCGGTCGAATCCTTTAATAAGGAGTTGTGGCGCGAGATCCGCGACAGGTACGACACCGCGTCGTTAGACGACGTGCTCGAATACGTCGCAGTCAGTTCGAGGACACCCGGCCAGTCATCGTTTTCGAGGACTTCGCAATAGCCTCGATGGAGGCCGAGCGGCTCCGTAACTACATGGAGCGAGATAAACCGGATGACAACTGGGATTTCATCGTCGCGGGAACGCGAGACTCCACGGAAGTGCTCCATACGCGGACGGCCGAGGATCGATTCGAATTCTTCCAAACGAACAAGCGCCACTCGAAGAACGTTCTATTCCTCGACGAGCCGTCTGCTGTTGACTTCGCCCGTCCATATCTCGGCTACATCAAAGCCCACGACGATAGCGTTCGATACGATAGAGAGAATGGCGACTTCGAACTGCTGCCCGCACCGGACGGATCTCTCTGTGCAGAGTGTGGCTTCTGCGACGAAGCGTTCCGTGACCTGTTCCCGTTTAACCAGGCCTTCCTTCGCCGAATCTACACGGGCTTAGACGAAAGTCAGCAGTCACCGCGAGAGTATATAATGGAGATCTTTGAAGTTCTGGAAGAGTGGTATGAAGGTCATGCCAAAGCACCCTCAAGCGCAAGCTCCCTCCGACGGCTTCGGAATACCGTATCCGCGGCAGACGAAGTGTACGAAGAGGCCGAAGAGTTTGCGGACTTAGCGAAATGGTACGGTAGCGTTGAAGATAATCAAATCACGGTTGATCGGCGCTTTGCGGAAGCGTTCCACCTTCTAGAAGACGGGGCCCCTGCCGTTGTCGATGTAACCGATGACGGTATCATCATTCCCAGTGCGGGGGTTTCCCCCTCTGAGCCGGAAATACAGAGCGAACAGACGGAAGAAGACGAGGAGTCGTCTAGTACCGACCAAACAACGACACCGGAGAAGAGTCGTGTCGAGAAGCTAATCGAGAAACACAACGGCTTAGTGGATTCTTGGCTTGAAAATCCAGAAGAGTACGCTAAGACAAACCGCTTCATCCGGCAGGGGCTCAGGGATGCTATCGAACATCTCACGGACGGGTTCAAACTTTACGAAGGAACCAAACTCGAATATCGGCTTAGCAGTCAGAAGGATCCGTTCGTCTACGTTGAGAGTGATGACTCACCGGAAATAGATCAGATTCTGCTTGACAGACGTGATTTCAGAAGATCTGACCTCCGGAAGATACTCAAATACGGAATCCGCCGGGTAGAGGAACCGCGGAGTGCTGACGTTGATTCGCTTCTCACAGAGTGCGGGACTCAGTTGATGTACTACGCCCTACAGTGGCGTCAAATGCTGATCGAAGAATATCTTAACGGGGAGAAGGTGTTCTACAAAGGGAGTGCAGATTATGACTTCACGGATTTCGTCTTAGCTACATACGTTCATCTGGTGATGCTTGACTCTCCGTGGCGCAACATCGATGCGACCGCGATTAATGAACGCTTCAGTGAGGACAACGCTTTCTCGGTTGATCCACATCTTGAAGAACAGATTACTGAGATCCTCTCGCAGGAAGAGTACGACCACATCAAGACAGCGATGGACTCTGCCGATCACATCGAAGCTATGGTGGGGAAGCTATTGGGCGTCTCCGGGGGGAGCTTGGACGTCCCGAAGATCAGGACACGGCTGAACCGGAATCCACCGTACGAGGTTCTCAACATGCTCGGTCGGCAATACATCGCAGAGATAGATAGCCGCGTTCGATTTGGACAGGATGCTTATGTCCGGTCGATTGCGGACACGATGTACGATGTACGCCAAGCTCTCGAAGAAGTAGCGGACCACGGCTACGACCGTGAACTGATAGAGAAGATTAACTCGGAATTCTCCACGCTCGATATGGACCGAGTTTCCGAACTTGTGTCTAATCTCAGAACCTATGATAACGTGAATCCTGATCTCCAACAGGAACTGGCGAAGTTCATTGACTACTCTCAAGCAGATGTCGATATGGCTGTTGAGGCGGCTGATACTGCCGATAACCTCCGTATGGGAAACACCCGAGACCAGATTCAGGCAGCACTGATTTCACTGAAGCTGGCAGCTACACCAGTCGTGAAGCGGTTCCGATCTGTCCCAATCGATGGTGCGAGCAGTAACGGTGAAAACAGGGGAGGTCTCGGTGAGCGGTTCAAGGAGGTGAGCGATCACTATGTCAGCTAATTCCAGTACGTTTCAGGATCAGCTTGAAACGATTTACGAACAGCACCGGCGGCAAGGTCTAGAATCAGAACTAGACGAGCTCGCAGAAACGATGGAGGAAACGATTCTCGAACGAGTTCTTGCTGAAGCCTTCTTCCAGACTAAAGTTGAGATAGACTCTGAGGCGAAACACGCGGTCGAAGAGGCTAGATCTCTGTTAGAGCAGGACGATTACGATGCTCTCGCAAAACGACTTCCCGAAACCCGCGAAGCTGTCGAAGCTCAACGGAGGGAGGTCAACAACTTCGTTCACCAAGCGAGAATCGACGTCCACAACACTGTCCGAGGCATGATTCGGTTGAACCAGCGGGTTGAGCGGGTAGACCCAGACAAGTTAGATGCGCTCGATACCCTCCTCGATAACTGGAACTGGGAGGCACAGATTGAAGGGGATCAAATCGACCAGCGGAAAGAGGAGGCCAGAGAGTACGGTCACTTTATGCGTCAATCACTAGAGGAGGCAAAGGACGCTCTGTTTGGCCCATACCGGGATACCCCGCTCAATGACCTCGTTGACAGGTTACTGGACGACGAACGGCTAACATTGGCAGCGCTCTCGGAAGAGGAACTCAATCGCCTCTATGAGTCCGATCTCGCAGACTATCTCGAAGTGACTCTCTCGTAATCGCCTCTCGTGGAAAGATTGATTGCGGCATCGTGACCATCTCCAACAACTCGACTACATGAAGTACTTTGATCGGAACTCGAATGCCTCACGAATCCCTGATGATATCCAACCGCTGATTCGCGGGTTTCTCTCAAATACCCAGATATTTGATGCTGACCAAGCCAATCCCCCCTATATCACGGATGCTGTTAAGTACACACAGAGGCCACAGGATCGACGAGCCACGAGTAAATACACTGGTGACGACCAGTTCGTTGCTGATATCATCGACCTCTTCGATTTCAAGCCACTCGACTTTCAGGTCGAAAGCTGGCAGTTGATCCGCGACCTTGATGCGGATCGACGGTCATCCAACAACTCACGTGGTGCGATCTTCTCGGCACCCACTGGCTTCGGAAAGACAGAAGCGTTCCTCGGCCCACTCTATCAGCTGTTAGCAGAAGATCAACAGGACTTGGCAATCGTCGTCTATCCGAGTCGGGCTCTCCTACAGGACCAACTTGGACGGATTCTAGAACACCTGTACAACCTTAGAACAGAGCACGACACCAGCCTTTCTGTTGGGGTATGGACCAGCAACACTCCGTATACGTCATCAGAGGTTGAAAGGAAAGACGCATTTTTCGCTAATCAGCATGGTACGCGTCGATTCAAGCTCGCCGATTGCTGGTGTGGAGACGACGAAACTCACTCATTCACCTACCAAGGAGGAAGTTCGACTTACCGACTTGTTTGCGAGAACAATGATGCACACTCCTTCTCTGACCGGGAGATCGTGCTTAATCGGACTGATATCAAAAATCAGCCTGGGCCGGACATTCTTCTGACGACGTTAGAATCTCTGGAGCTATTCTCACTCAAACCGAACTACAACATCATTGACCGGGCCGATACGATTGTATTCGACGAAGTACACCTGTACACCGGGCTCAGAGGAGCACATACTGCAAATATAGCACAAAATATCGAGGCGATAACGGACCATTCGCTGCTCTGGCTAGGCTCAAGCGCGACGGTCGATGATCCACAGCGATTTGCTACTGATCTCTTTCCCGTTCCAAGTGGACGAGTTGAATCAGTCGCGCCGCCCGACTCAGATTTCCGAACGGACCACGAGGACAAGGAGCACTACTACTTCCTCAAAACGTCGGAGGAAGGTCCTGGGGTCTCATCGATGGCCATCCAGCAATTGATGTTGCTTGGACATAGCCTCTTGAACAGCGAGACCGGTGAGCGCGGGAAAATCCTCTCATTCATCGACAGTATAAGCCAAGTGAACCAAAAGAGGGCGCAACTGGAGGACGCTGATCGAGCAAACGAACTCTGGCGGTATCACAGAACTGGAACCGATTTCTCTAACTGGGATCGGGTAGCTAAGGAGATGGACTGCGAGTTCATCGAATCTTCACTCCGCTTCGAATCTGTCTACTCAGACGCTGGGTTCGACGCTGCTGCTACAGCCGAGAGCGACCTCCTGCTCTCGACGAGCTTCCTTGAGGTCGGGATCGACGTCGGTGAGATTACTATCGTCACGCAGTATCGGACGCCATGGGATCTGTCGTCATTCATTCAGCGTGCGGGACGAGCAGCGAGGAAGGAAGACACCGACTCACACATTGTCGTATTTCTCTCGGATCTCACTCAGGACGCGAATATGTTCTATCGTGCCGACCGTTTCCTCGGGTCTGAGATTCGAACGCCATTGAAGACCGATAATCACGTGATTGCCTGGATCCACGACCAGTTCGAGAAGTTCTACGAAACATCAACAGCTGTCTCGAAAGAGTGGTTCTCTGGGTCGATTGACCGGAAGGAAGAGTTCCTCGAACGGTTCCTCTGTTCAGAACTGGGCTACACACAGTACTACGAGTTCATCACGGAACCTGCAGCTGTATTGCGCCGAGAGTTCGGAATTGACGTGGGTGAGAGTCAGCTCCCTGCATTACATGGAGAGGAGCCGGTTGAGACTGTAGATCAGGTTCTGTCCGAGCTCCGGGAGGACGTGACACAGCCCGAGATCGCGGATCTCATCGAGGATCATGTTGGGCAGTCCATGCAAAGAGAAGACTTGGCCCGGTCTCTAGTCTCAGAGATTAGAACTGATTTCTTGGAATTCTGTAGCCAGCGACAAGCGCTAATCGACGAGATCGAAGATTCCGATGTCAGTACCGAAGAGAAGGTCAAATCACAGCTCGATGCCTTGGAATCAACTTTAGAAGAGCTTCGAACCTCCGTCACAAACCTCGCTGAAACTCCGCCTACTGAACAGATCGAAGCATTAGACGATCTGATCCCTGATCTCTACGGGATAACGAGTGACGTCGAGAGACTCCGGCGTGTCGTTGACCGAGAATACGAGTCTGTTAACCTTCCAGAACTACCGACATCCGTTGATCAGGTGGTTGACCGCGTTGATACAGCCAGCCGCGCCATTAAAAGCGAGGAGCTCGATAAGACGGCAACGAAGCGTAAACAGATCTACTATCTCCGACAGGCGCTGACTCAGCTCGACGAATACAACTCTATTGAACAGAACGATAAGAGCCTGTACTACGTCAAGCATCTCCTTCGAGGGGCGTATTATTATGACCGGTTCCTGAAAGTTGACGACCGTTCGCTTGAAGGCACTGTCTGGTACGTTCCCCCGAACTACTTCCAAGATGCTGGAAAGTACTTCACGGTGTTCTATGGGGAGGACGATGAGAATGGCGACGAACAGTCTATAGACAAACTCGTTCAGACCTATGCTCCGTACCGTAGCGAGTATCAACAAGAGGCAGGTCATTTGCAAGCCTACCTACCCGAAACCATTGCTGATGATGACGGGGTCAGATTCTCCTTTGAGGACGTCCCCGGTGACCGGCGCGACGGCATGATTACTCCGGACTCTATCACTCTTGACGATATAGAAGATCTCAGCGGCGGTCGCGCTCTGAATATCGTCAGGTACTGTCCCGAGTGTTTCCAGATTCTTAAAGAGGATCGGTGCTTACGTCATAACGATAGGGCGTTCGGAAAAATCCATTCTAACCCGGAAGTAGAGACTAGACTTGAAGGGCGTCAAGAGGAAGCGACACGGGGGAGAGCAACCCTCGCTGACATTACCGGGAAAGTGACTCTCACGGGAGTATCTCTCGAAATCACACCGGCACGACCTGTTGGTGAAGAAAATGAGTTCATATTCACCGGCGAGGATCGGATTTCTCAGGAGATCACGGCCGGGGATCGGTCCTTGGGTTTCTCGCTCGATACCCGAGGGTTGATTTTCGACCTAGGCGACTACGCGTCGGATATTGACGAAGAGACTAAGAAACGGGTACGTCGCTACAAGTCGCTGAATGAGTTATCTCTCAACGAGGTGGCTCGGCATACAGCGGCGCACTGTTTCACCCAGTTGGTCGCCGATATTGGCGGAGTCAATCCAAGTATGCTCTTCTACGGGATTGATCACGAAGCCGACGAGGTATATGTGTTTGAGCGGTCACAGGGTGGCCAAGGCATCGTTGATCTGGTTTACGAAGACCTCCAGACCGATCCGGGTACGGCACTAAATGCGCTGACCCATATCTGCTATAATCCCCAGGTCATCAACGAGAGGCTTTGGGCATCGGAGGACTTCGTGGAACAAATACCGGAAGACCCAGACGAACACACCGTTCGAGAAGTTGTCCGCGATATGGATGAAACTCCCATCTTCCCCGATATCGTCGATCTGATCGTGGATGAAGTACTTTCCTCGATTGATCGAGCTAGGCAGCTTTCGAGTGAGGAAGGCATCTCAACCGAAACGGCATACCGAATCAAACAGACCGTCTCAAAAGAGCAGGTAGCGGGCAACAATGAATTCCCTGCTGATGCGGTCAGAAAAATGCCACACGACATTGGAGACCTTGATCGGGTGAAATCCCTGTTTTTCTCTCCGGATATCGACGGTTGTGTCGAGAACCTACACTTAGCGGAGTGCATATCGGCACACGACCAGTCGGAAAGCTTGAGCTACGTCTTGCTTGAACGTCTCCGAGAGATGCTGATCGAAAGAGTTCCCTCCGAAGATTCCGCGTCGCAAATGATCGAGCGAGAGATGCTTCCAGGAGGTGAGATCGATGGTACGAGCGTTTTCTTTACCCTCTAGTGGACTCTCGTACTTTATTGGGTACTCTCTCGTTCACGCCCAACGTGTGGCGATCTGTTCGCCCTGGCTTAGCGATGTGGAACTGCGCTTTCCACTCACCGATAAATTGTCAAGCCGACGACTTTCCCTGTCCGCGGCGATTAGAGAGCTGAGCACGGATGTCGATTTCTACGTTCGTACTGGCGAACAACACAACGACTACATGCGCTCCCTCGTCTCCCGTATGGGAAATACCTCGATGACTACCGTAGATGATCTACATGCGAAAGCCGTCGTGGGCCCCGAACTGGTGTACGTAGGATCTGCAAATATCACTCACAGTGGTCTGACGGTCAACCGTGAGCTCTGTGAAATTATGGAGAATGAGTACGGAAGCGTTAGCACCTACTTAGATACAGAGCTAGGACTTTGATACCTCGGAAAACAGCGGCAACGGCGAAGAGAACATCCGCGTATCAAGGTTTGTCAATTATTGACGCGAGTTTCTCAGCTGTCGAATCTGTGGTGTCTTTCCATTGTGGGGGTCGGTCTTCTCCTGATTTAGGCGGATCTATTTCAAAATCAATTGGGTGGTAGGTGAGATGCTCCAGTAACTCCGCTGCGGTTTCTCCTACGAACTCCGCGTTCTTTCGCTTGGACGAGACACCGCCAGAGCTGAGATTGTAATGATTGGTGAATAACTGTAAAATTCTAACTTGGTCAGCTGGGATCTCTCTCGTACTGAGGTGGCGAAAAATCTTCGCAGCATTGTCGGCCGGGTCAGCTCGACGCCATTCGAGTTCGATTAAAACGTATCGATCACCATCGTTTCCTGCTATGTCAATCGGTGTTTGTGCAATAGGGTACTCTGTTTCCCACGCATAAGATGAGCAGAACTGTTCTAAGTGGTCTTTCAACCGATGAACAACTTCGTCCGCAAACTTGCCCATAGTGTGAGCATTAGGACACACCAACAAGAATCGTTTGTCCTCTATTGTCCCTATGTCTTATCAATCACTGTAGCTAGGGCGCTCTCGATATCTAATCGGATCCTTCATTCCTACGTCTTGGAATGCTTTGAGTCGGTAGGCACATGCATCGCAAGTACCACAGGCTGGTTCTTCATCGCGGTAACAGCTCCACGTAAGCTCGTACGGAACATCGAGGTCTAGCCCACGCTCCGCGATCTCTGTTTTCGTCCAATCCACGAACGGTGCCACCAATTCGATTGACGTCTCTGGTTTCGTCCCGATATCTATGACCTGTTGGAACTCATCAAAGAATTCCGGGCGACAATCCGGGTAACCGGAGTAGTCCTCGCTGTGTGCACCAATAAAGACGGCCCCACAGTCGTTTGCTTCAGCGTACGACGTAGCCATCGATAGCAGGTTCGAATTCCGGAACGGAACGTAGCTTGACGGTATCTCATCGCTATCAAGATCGACTTCTTCGACATCGATGTTCTCGTCAGTGAGGCTGGAAGCACCGATCCGGGCTAAGTGGTCTGTTTCGATGTGAAGGAAGTCCGCGACATCCATATAGTCGGCCAATGCTCGGGCGCACTCTGACTCTTTGTCCGCTGTTTGTTGGCCGTAGGTCGTGTGGAGGAAGTACAAGTCATACCCCCTGTGCTTCGCCTCAAAAGCTGCAGTCGCACTATCCATTCCGCCCGATACAAGGATAACCGCACTTTCCGTGCTACCTGCTTGATTAGTCGTCATGGTTGTATGATTTGATTTTACGTTTCCGGAGCGTCATTCCAGAGATCAACGTGAAGCCGGGGCGTATATTGATATCCGTGCTCCATCGCTATCTCAGCGGTCAGTTCGCGGGTTTCTGACAATCGTTCACGGGTCGAACCCTCCGGCATCAACAAAATGTCTGAATCTTGAATCACCGTATCTGCGGCGTCCCGGAGCTGATCAACTAACCGGTTGATCTCGGGCATATCATCTCTATCTGTGACTACAAATTTCAGCTGGAAAGTATAGGTCTCCACCAGCTTGCAGAGGGCGTCTATATCGATCCTTCGATCATCGTGCCGGTCAGCCCATTCTCCATCGCCCTGCGGGTCCTTTGCCGCGGTCGGAGTGCTGCTCGCCAGTTTTGGACTGATGCTCACAAGGTCGATGGAAGTATCGTGATAGATCGTACCGTTGGTTTCGACAGTAGTATGGTAGCCGGTGTCGCTGAGGCGGTCTAACAGCTCGGTGGTCTCATCGTGGAGTAATGGTTCACCGCCGGTCACGACGACATGGTTTGCTTTCTCATAATCGGTGACACGGTCGATGACGGCATCGATATCGAGCCAGGCGTGGGTCGGCTCCCAGCTGGTATGGAACGAGTCACAGAACCAGCACCGGAGATTGCAACCACTCGTCCGAACGAACACGCTCGGCATCCCGGCGATCTTCCCTTCGCCTTGTAACGAGTAGAACAATTCATTCACTGGCAGCCCGTCCTTCGTTTCTGTGCCAGTAGAACCCTCCTCAACCGTTGGAACATCCGAATTCACCGGCATTGCTCTATAGGGCCTCTCCGGCAGCGAGCTCACCGGTCTCTCGAACCTCAACTGCGACATTACTGACCGTCTCCGGCAATGTTTCCTCCAGCCGTCGTTCAAGAACGATCCCCATCACTTCGGCTGTCGGGGGCTGGTCGAGCACGATTAGGGCATCGTCGTCGCCGCTGGCCTCAAAAGCCTCGATCAGTGGATCGCCTTTCTCCACGAGAAATCGGTGATCCCACTCAGATAATACAGAAGTGACGTCTCCCTTGTCGATGACCCATCCTTCGCTGGTCAGGGTGCCAGTTATCGAGACGCTGATTTTGTAGTTATGCCCATGAGGACGGCTGCACTTGCCGTCATGGTGTAGAATCCGGTGTCCTGTACTCAGGCGAATCGGCTGGTCACGTCCGACGTGTAAGGTTCGTTCACCCTCGGAGAGATCCTCTGATGTGAGGGGGTACTCTCTAGATAGGTCTTGAGCCATACTGAGGTATTATCTGTGGCATACTTAACTTTGAACCACTCGTCGAAAGTTATGGAGAGTCCCGAAAATAGATTGGGTATCTGACGGTTTTGAGAACGAGAAGTTAATTGAGGGCAACGATAGAGTTACTACACAGGTTATTTGATGTCGGCATTCAGGACTCTTGGAAAGGCTGCATACGGCCGTCGAGGCGAAATAGACACGCCTGCCGGCCGTATTCAGACGCCCGAGCTTCTGCCTGTGGTAAATCTAATCGGAGGGACAACAACAGAATCCGGTGGTATCTGGCGGTATACCCGTCGGCACCTCTTCGAGAGCGACAATGTCCAGGGGATTATGTTTCAAGCGATGTCGTTTCTCGACTACAATCTCACCCCTGACAATTTGGAGGAGTGGCGTGAGAAACCGCTCAAACAGCATTTCGAGGAGAGTGACGTTGAACCCGGGTTTGATCAACCGCTATTCATCGACTCGGGCGGATTTAAGCTGATGAACTCGACGAAGTTCGGACAGACGCCTGGCGAAGGCGGTAGTGAGAACGACTGGGATATCTACACGAATCCAGAGAGCATCTTGGACTTGCAGCTGGACTACGGCGCGGATATCATTGCCACGTTGGACTTTCCGATTCCACAGAACCTGAATAAGGAAGAAACCACTGAACGGATGGAGAAGAGTATCGATAACGCGGTTGAGACTCTCCAGTTGCTTGACGAACGCGAGCTGGAGGAGACGCCCTCTATGTATGTGGCCATACATGGCCACAACTACGAGGATGTCAACTGGTATGTCAGCCAATTCTTGGACCGTGCCGATGAACTTGATGAGGCCTTCGAAGGGTTCGCTCTCGGTTCACTTGTCCCTCTCAGCAGCTCTCCAGATACCTTGGTCGATATCGTTCAAGGGGCAAGAGACGCGATACCTGAGGACCGTTACGACGAAATCGCATTCCACGTGTTCGGAATAAGCGGGAGGCTCTGTCCTCTCCTATCTCTCCTCGGGGTAGATACGTTCGATTCGAGGAGCTATCAGTACGCAGCTCGGAACAAGAAGTTCATCCACCCCGACACCTGGCAACGGATTAGTCTTGATCAGATTGATGACTGGGATGACTGGCCCTGTGACTGTCAGGCCTGTCAGAACATCCACTTAGACGATATGCGACACGCCCTGCTAGAATCTGAGGTCAGTAACAAGCCCATTGAGGGTGAGCACGGGACGCATTTCAAGAGCGAATACTACGCACAGATAGCTCATCATAACTTCGAGCTGTACAGCCGCCAGATGCAACAAGTTCGTGACGCTATTGACGAGGGGCGTTTACTCGAACGTGTTGCTAACTTCGCTCAGGGGAAGAATATCGTAGAGAAAGCGCTGAAGCGGGCTCAGCTACACAACCCAGAACTCCGCGAGCAACTTGCAGACATCGGTTACGAGGGGTTAGTTGCAGGGCCGGATGACGAGACGTTCCAGACCAAGCTATCTAGCTTCCTCGAAGGAGTTGAGGACACGACACGGAAGAAACGGACCATTTCGTTGAAGCATGGGCCAAACGACTTCGACATCCTCCAGCACGACGATTATCAGCCGCCGAGCGAGGCAAATGTACTACTGATTCTACCCTGTAGCCAGGAGAAGCCGTATTCGGAGTCACGGACACACCAGGCTGTCCTCTCCCGTCTTGAGGACTACCGTGAGCGATATCATAAGGTGTCCATCTCAGGGTTATATGGGCCAGTACCTGAGGACTTCGAGGAGGCTGACCCGGTGATGAGCTACGAGTACGTATTGACGACTGCCGATAACGACCAGGTTGAACTCGTTGCGAATCGGCTCGTACAGTACCTGAACCAATACGGTGAGAAATTCGACCATATCTTGGCCTATACGACCAACAAAGCCTACCGCCAGGCGATTGACAAAGCGTTTACCCAGTACGGTCGCGGCGAGATATATCCGTCCGACCCGCGAGCGCTCCAGTTGACCGAGCACTTCCGCAGTGAAAATATCGACGAGCTCGTTGGCCGATTTACCAGTTCACGGTAATACGTAATCGACTATCCTGCAGATGTCTAGTGGTTTTCCCCAAGAACTAAGGTCTCCTCATGCGATCAGCAGAGTATATGACGTCGTTATTAGTCCAATCGTGTTCTGCAACGAAGGAACAGGTGGATACACCGGTTCCTGCTCTCGATTTGTACGATGGATACTTCTTCAGGATCATAAAAAAGGCATTGCGGACGGGTCGATTTCAGTCTGAAATTGACATTATGATTATATCTGCGGAGCACGGGGTTGTAGAACCTGATCAGGAAATCGGATACTATGACCGTCGGATGGACACAGAACGCGCTGACGAACTGAACGACCAAGTCGTCAGCGCTATTGCCAGCAAAGTCACTACTAACGGGTATGACAAGGTATGGATCAATCTTGGAAAGGACTATCTTCCCGCTATCGATGGGGTTGAATCTGCCGTTGATGTACCCGTTGACTACATCGAAGGTACCGGTATCGGGATGAAAGGAAAGCGGCTGAAGCACTTGGTTTCCAGCGGCCGTTCCATTCCAGTGCACGGTGACTGACAGTATGGTCTCATTCGATGTTGTTGCGGAGGCAGGCGAGGCACGACGTGGCCAGCTCCAGATTAACGACCGTACCCTGGAAACCCCGCACCTGTTCCCGGTGATCAACTTCTACGGCGGTGGCAACGAGGGCGCGCTATTTGGTGGCGGTGTCCACCGTACGGTAAAGGAGTTCCTCGCTCACGATAACGAAGTCACCGGTGGTGAAGACTACAGTGACCTTTTCCACGGGGTGATGACTTCGATTTCCTCCCTGGCCGACTACGGCATTCGGGAGAAGAAGCTGGAATGGTATCTCAACAATGAAATCCGCGAGTGGGACTGTTTCAGCGACTATGACGGGATGATCTTCGCAGACTCCGGCGGCTACAAAATCCTGAAGCAGGGTGGTCTAGAAGGTAAGGACTTCGAGAAGGACATCGATCAGGACAAGGCGCTGGATATACAGCTGGCTCTAGGACCAGACATCGTGGTCAACCTGGATCACCCGATCCATCCGGATGACGAGTTCGAGGAGCGGATCGAAAAGATGGAGCAGACAGCCGCCAACGCTGCCCGCTTCGCAGAGCGTCGTGACGAGGTTGACGGGGCCTGCTACCTCACGGTGCATGGCTATTATGAAGCGATGCTCGAACGCTCCTTCGACCTCATTGAAGACGAACTCGCAGAACCAATCCCCGAAGCGTTCGACGGGATTGCGTTGGGTAGCCTCGTTCCGCGAAAAGACAACGTTGAGGTTCTCGTCGAAGCAGTATCCGACTGTAAGCGGGAGATGCAACAGCGAGGGTATGACGAGCTCCCTCTACACGTATTAGGGATCTCGGGTAACGCAATGCCGCTACTCGTTGCTGTCGGGGCCGATACCTTCGATTCTGCCTCCTACCTACACCAAGCGATCAACGGGAAGTATTGCGTCAACCTGTTCGAGACTGTTCCGATTGATGAAGCTAACTTCGATTCCTGTGAGTGCCGCGTCTGTAACGATGACTTCCACCGAGCACGCATGCGGAACGAGATGGAGGACCTGTATCAGAAGGATATCCTCGGCTCGGTGGCAGCGCATAATCTCGCGGTTCAGCAACGGGAGCTTCGCAAGTTCCGCCAATTGATCGCTGAGGGAGACAAAGAACGGGTGGCTGAGTATCTGGAGGAGGCCGTGAAGGATCAGAAAGGCTTCCGGAAGTTCGCCTACCAGCTAATCAACGAACGAATTAACCCATACTTCGAGGAAACAGACACAACCTATGCATAAGACACCACAAGTCAACGAGGTCAACGAGTTCATCGAGATAGCTAGCGACTTTGAAGACCCCTTGGAGGTCATCAGAGAAGCGCTATCGAACTCGTACGACGCCGACGCTACGCAAGTCGATATCAACATCGAACAGGATGAGGAGGGTCGAAACACCCTCGTTATCGAGGACGACGGTCACGGGATGGACGAAGACGATCTATCGTCGTTCTTCGACCTTGGTAACTCCAACAAGGACGACGCAATCGGATACAAGGGACACGGTACTAAAATCTACTACAAGAGTGATGAGATCCGTGTGGAGACGGTCAAGGACGGTACACGGATCGAATCAGTAATGAATCAGCCGTGGGCGAAGCTTAACAACCGGGAACTACCCACCTATTCAATCGAGAAGACAGATACTGACGAACCATCACGAACTCGGATTGAAGTACATGGATTCCGGGCAGGGCAAGGGTTCGATCCCCAGAAGCTCACCTACAACAAAATTGAGCACTATATCAAATGGAAAACCATCGGTGGATCGACCGCCTGGCACTTCACCGACGATTTCCACCGCATGGATATCACCGTCGAGCTCTCTTCTACAATCGACGATACACGGGATCAAATCCAGACCGATAATCGTCTGGAGTTTTCTCCTGAAAACCGGGATCCGGATGGTGAACTCGTCGCTGAGATGATGTGCAAACACTACCCCCCCAGAGAATTGACCGTAGCTCTTGATGACGGGCGTGAGTTGACGATTGAAGTTGTGGGGATGGTAGGCGGAAAGGAAGCCAGGAACGAGCTACCGACGTACGGCAAGCACTCCGCTCAATTCGGCATCTGGCTAGCGAAAGACCACATCAAGGTCGAACGGTACAACGATGCAATCGGTGCCGACAACGAGTTCTTCCATTTCTTCTTCGTTGCCAACTGCCAGGAACTCGAACTCTCTGCTAACCGTGAGAAGATCCGCAACAAATCCGGCGACGTTTATCAAGCGATTACGGATGAGCTGGATCGGTTTATGACCAAGGTGTGCCAGGACTCTTGGTACCAGAAGTACATTGAGCGGCGCAAGTTGGAGGATAAGAAACGGAGTATCCGATCTCAAGAGAGCACTCTCGAAGAACGCCGACAGCGCACAGAAGAACAGGGCGGTCTCTCTCCGTCGAACTCTGCAGAGGTTATTGCTATGTTAGAGCGGTACAGCGCTAATGGAGCACCGGAGACTATCAAGATAGCCGACTTTCAGATGGACGATGAAGTGAATGCTATTCTCGATACGGAAGGCGAGTTAGAGAACGCTTCGTTACAGGTCAAACTCAGCGACTTCTTTGAGGACGAAACTCCGCTGAATCACATCGACCGATTCGTCTGTTGGAAACTGGGCGACCTTGATTCCCTATCCCAGGTCGAACGCTCACCGTATATGGGGAAGCCAATCCGCTTCGATTTCCAGGAAAATGTGATCCGATATGGAGGTGAGAACCCGAGGACAATCCCCGTACTTGAATTGGCTGAAAAAGTGTCATAGCAGTCACTCCCAGACGTCGATATCCTTGACAGCTGTGGGGCCCATCTCCACGTCGCGCCGGGTTGCAGGATAAGGATTAATGCCTCCGTCAGTTCAGTGAGATGCGACAGTAGTATCAGTACTATTGCGACAACCCCCTATTCGAAGCTTGGTGGGTGCCTATTGTGTCCCCATAATCTCGATGATGCGCCAGATGTTTGGGAATGAGTAAGCCCATTTGTAGAACGGCGCTCGTTCCCTAACACGGTCTTTTTGGACCGATTCACCGCTTCATTATTTGACGACCTCCCAGCGGTGGCCACAGCCGGCTCACCCGAGAATGATGGATCGACCGACATTCGCAGCGGAATACGGACGACTCGATCAGCCCGGCGGGAGGACGTCGTCATACTCGTTGTCAAGGATATCGGCACAATCGACGGGAATACTGGTCCACGCGTTCTTCACCACCTCGTACCCAGTCCAGCCTTCTGTGCGAATCATCTCTACGGTAGCCTCGCAGAACTCGGCCTTTGAGATAAGATCGTTGTCAAGCAGGATATAGAGAAGATATGGTGGCCCGACGACGTCTATCTCGTACCCGTTATGGTCAATGAGACGGCGAATTGAGCGTCTCGCAGCTGAGTCAAGAATCGACACGATCTGACACGAAGAACCATGTTCGGAAAGTTCCTGCTTAAGCGACTGTTCGCCTGCGTCTGGTCCATGCGGGCGAGGAACGACAGTCACGCACGACCACGGGGACGACTCCTCATTTAGCTGTTCGAGAACACGCTGGCTTCCTCGTTTCAAGTAGTGCTCCCGGCTTCCTTCCGGTGGGTACGTATTCGAGTTGACGTGGTTTCGGAGCTCGTGCTGACAGACGTTTGTCGTTGTGAGACGGATCGCGTCTTTCAGTACATTCCACTGATCGGTGTTTCCAACAGCAATCAACGAACTCGTATCGACCAGTATCGGGTGGCGAGTGTCACTCGCCATCTATACCGGCGAGAAATTCAGACGTGTCCCGTTCCATCGCCGTCTCGAACGACGCTTTTTCCTCTTCCATTCTCTCAATTTTCTCACCGAGAAGGACACGAGCTACGTCTTCACCGATCTCTCCGCGACTATAGCGTTCGTAGACCGCGATCTCGTCCTGTTCGTCTAACGACTGACGCAGCATTTCGACCAACCCGACGCGAGCGAGTTCACTCACGTTGACGCCCCCGATGTGGATCTCATCGAGTAGCTCCGCTGCCTCCTTTTCGGCTCCAGCACGGAACTGTATCGTCTTATCGTAGCTTGACCCACTCATACTCTGTAGTTCGGCACGGAATGGCATATATGTTATGACGTGTACTTACTTGTCATTACAACTGGGTGGAGATATTTCGGTACCGTTCAGACGCTACCTTGGATGGAGGAGGGAATCGTGTGGAACCACTGTGACTACTAGATCTTGGCGCTGCGCCAGGTGTTTGAGTATGAAACGATTCCAGAACGCAACCGGGCGTTCTAAACGTTCTTACGCTGTTTTATAGAGACTGCAAGGCGAATACACCCGCCTTCAGGCGGGTGATGAAGCCGACATGGTGGGCAGCAACCCACCATTCCAATTGCAGGCTCGGATATTCCATCGCCAGACATCAAATTTCACAAGCGAGACGAGTATAACCTGTTATACAAGACGTTCGACAGATGCTGGAAGTCCACCGCACCCACCGAACGAAAATCCGCAACCACACACAGGTCGCGGAGTCGCTTGATCGCCACGGGTGGTCAGCCAGCAAGCTGTGGAACGTCGCCAACTACTACGCCCGCCAACAATGGGAGAAGATAGGCGAGATTCCCGACCACGAAGAACTCAAACGCGAGTTGAAGGATCACGACAAGTACCGAGGACTGCACAGCCAGTCCAGTCAGCGGGTTCTGGAGGAACTCGCTGAAGCCTTCAACTCATGGTACTCCTCGGACGACGACCGGGATAATCCGCCCGGCTACCGCAAAGAAAATTACTACGACGATCACGGCCGCCGCGTCCACGAAGAACACCCCCGTTCAACGGTCACGTGGAAGCAGAACGGCTTCCGTCACGACTCCAAACACAATCGCGTCCGCCTCTCCAAAGGCGCGAACCACAAGGACCACCCCCGCGCTCGGGAGTACATCCTCGTCGAATACGAGACGCGCCCAGACGTTGAGGTGGAGAACATCCAGCAAGTCCGCGCCGTCTACAACAACGCGAAAGAGCGGTGGGAACTCCACCTCGTCTGCACGAAAGACGTGGAGACGCCAGCCCCGCCCGGCGATGAGACGGCGGGCATCGACCTCGGCATCAGCAACTTCGCCGCCGTTGCCTACAGCACGGAAGAGGCCGATCTCTACCCCGCCAATCGCCTGAAACAAGACGGGTACTACTTCCCGAAGGAGATTTCCAAATGCGACGACAGTGGTGGTGAGCGGGCGACCCGCCTGCACCACAAGTGGTCGGAGCGCCGCACCCACTTCTTTCACGCCCTTGCCAAACACATCGTCCAGCGGTGCGTCGAGAAGGGTGTTGGCCAGATTAACGTCGGTGACCTCGACGGTGTTCGAGAGGCCGATGACGGTGAGTCGAAAAACTGGGGTCGGCACGGCAACCTTGACCTGCACGGGTGGGGCTTCGACCGCTTCACCAGCATTCTCGAATATAAGGCGAAGGTCGAAGGGATTGACGTGGAAGAAGTGGACGAGAAAGACACGTCGAAGACGTGTTCTGTGTGCGGAAAAAAAGACGAGAGACAGCGTGTTGAACGCGGCTTGTACGTCTGCGAGTCCTGTGACGCGGCGTGTAACGCCGACGTGAACGGGGCAGAGAATATTCGTCTAGATATCACCGACAGCACAAGTAACTCCGAGTCTCCGTCTGGGGATAGGAGTACCGGCTGGTTGGCACAGCCCGGCGTCTACCTGTACGACCTCACCTGCGGATTCCAACCGCAGGCAGAGGTGGTAGACTCCAAACCGTAATATCCCAACGTTCGGGATTCCACGGCCTGAAGGCCGTGGAGGATGTCAAGGAGATATCCTTTCTGGGAAAGGACTTCTTGGGTGAGAACCCTCCCGAGGTCCTGTCCGAGATCGACGCCATCGAGGTAGTACGGAACGCCACCGAAGATTCCCCACGTGAAAATCCGCTCTTCGGGCGAACACTCGTCCGGAACGAACTCCTGTGCAGCAGCGAAGTTGAGGGGCCGGAGATCAAGCCGCTCCGTGAATCGGCCATACAGGGGGCTGTTCCCGAGAAGCGTTGCTTCTTCCATCATACTGATCGACGACCCGACCAGAACGAGCGTTCCGAGGCGTTCTGGGGCCGTTGGTCCCACAGTCGCTGAATGACCGACGGGAGACTCTCGTCGGCGTCGATGAGGTAGGGAAACTCGTCCAGAACCACGATTCCGTCCTGATCCCCCAGATACCCGAGCAACGCTTCCCAGTTCTGTTTGATCTGTGTGATCCCGGGGAAGTTCTCGGCGGCGACATCGACGAACTCGTCGAGTTGTATCTGGGAGGTGGTCTCCGTCGCCTGATAGACGACTGCGTCGTCACGGTCGGAAAGCGAGTGCTGGACGAGTTGTGTCTTCCCAAGGCGTCACCGCCCGAAAACCACGACCAGCTCTGCGTCGTCGGATTCGTAGCATCCGCGTAGTCGTGAGAGTTCATCGTCCCGATCCACGAAGTGGTCCATATACCCACTCCGTCGTGACGGGGAATGATACTTCCGAATAGCCTATTTCAGAATAGGCTAATTTGAAATTGTCTATCTGGGGCTCTCCCGCATCTCTCGAATTACATCGGTCAGGCGGTGGCACCTCCGGACGACAACTCACCAGTCGCCGTCGACGGCGCGCTGAGAGGCGGTCGCCGCCTGCTCGGCGATCGCATTCTAGTCGAACATCCACGCGCGGTCGACGGGGTTCGTTGGGGAACGGCCCCCGCCGAGCGCGGCGTCGAGCATCGTTGTGAGCGCGTCGACCGTCGGCTCGACGTACAGCTCGCGTCGGCCGCGCGCCTGTCCGAGCATCGTAGTCGTCGTGTTGGAGTCTCGCCCAACACTTATGGTGTTGGCCTCTATCCCAACACGTAGGGGATGCCACAGGAGCCGTTCTTCCAGTACACACGTCGAGGCCGGCCTCGTCGAGAACGTCGTGCTGCGGCCGACTGATGACACCGAGACATTCCCCTCAGGCTGGAAGTACACGCTCCACCTGGGTACCCTCGATGACCTCACGCTCGTCCGCTACGACAACTCGCACGAGGACACGAAGGGTCACGAGCACCACACCGCAGCCGGCGACAGAGACGACGTCGAGTTCCCTGGAATGGAAGACCGACTCGTCGAGTTCTGGGCGAGCGCGGACGAGTACTGGGAGGCCGTCGGCGGCAACCCGCCTCGACCACACTGATCGACCACCACCCGACCCACCGATACCCCGACCATGACCACACTCTACATCACCGTCGGCGACCGAGAACAGCTCCGCCAGGATGCGCTCCAGTTCGTCCAGGACGTCGACGCTGACGATCTCGACAGCTGGGATGGAACAGCGACGCTCCAGTTCGGAACCTACGACGACTTCGTCGATAGTCTCACCCCACTCCGCCTCGAGCTCATCCGGGCGATCGCGGAGGAGACCCCCGAGAGCATGCGCGAGGCGGCTCGCCTCGTCGACCGCGACGTGTCCGATGTCCACTCGGACCTGAAGCAGCTCGAAGTGCTGGGTATCCTCACCCTCGAACCGGGCGGCCCCAGCGGCGCGATCCAACCCGTCGTCCCGTTCGATCGGATCGAGGTTCACATCGACTACCCGCTCGTCGATCGCGGCGATGCCGATAGCGCATCCGCGAGTGTGTAGCGGGAGAACTCAGCGACGACTCTTCGTTCTTCCGCACACGCAAGCGGTGGCAACTCCGGACGACAACTCACCAGTCGCCGTCGACGGCGCGCTGAGAGGCGGTCGCCGTCGAGCGCAGTGTCGAGGGTCGCGGTCACCGCGTCGACTGCGAGGTCGCCGAGCGCGTCTTCGTGGACATACCGGTGTGTCTCTACTGGCCTTGATGCAGAGAACGGTCGACACAGTTATATGAGAAAGTGTTCAATCAATCATCTATGAGCTCGCAAACGGAACGACTCGAACGCCTCATCACCGAGGAACGTGGTGGGTGCTGTGAGGCCGATATCGAGGAACGGCTCGATTCACTCCGTTCGTATCAATCGGAGACGCCGACCAATCCTGACGCCGATCTAACCGCGCTCAAGACGCTGGGGAACGATACGCGCTATCACATCGTCCGGTTGTTGACGGCCGCGGATCGGGAGCTGTGTGTCTGCGAAATCAATCCGATCGTCAACGTCAGCGACAGCGCGATCAGTCACGCCCTTTCGGACCTTTACGACGCCGGGCTCGTCACGCGGCGAAAGGACGGGACGTGGCGGTACTACGAGACGACCGATCGGGCCGAGGCGCTGCTGACAGCCCTCGACAAGACGGGAGAGGCCGATCGATGAGCGACACACCAGTTCGCGTGGCGTTCATGTGCGTCCAGAACGCCGGCCGGTCACAGATGTCGACTGCGTTCGCTGAACACGAGCGGGAGAGTCGGGATCTCGACGACGTCGTCGAGATTCTCACCGGCGGAACCCGTCCCGCCGAGCACGTTCACGACGTCGTCGTCGAGGTGATGCGCGAGGAGGGGTTCGATTTATCGAATCGCACGCCACGGGAGATTTCGACGGACGAGCTCGAGTCGTGTGACTATGTGGTCACGATGGGCTGTTCGACGCTCGAACTCGGTGCTGACGACTCTGCTGTCGACATCCGTGACTGGGCACTGGACGATCCCGATGGGACAGACCTCGACCGAGTCCGAGAAATCCGTGATGAGATCCGTGACCGTGTGCGTGCGCTTTTCGACGAAATCGAGCGGGAGGTGACCACGCATGCCTGAAACGAGCGACACCTCGACGGAGTCTGGTCTCGACGCAGAGACACAACGGACGGTCGTCCGAGAACGGTACGCCAGCATCGCCGCGGAGGAGAGCGAGGACGACGGAAGCTGCTGTTCGGGCGACGGTTCCTGTTGCAGTCCCGCAGCGACGACGGCTCCCACTGACGAGACGGCCCGCCAACTCGGTTACTCTGAGGCCGAACTGGAGCGCGTCGACGGCGACGCAAACCTGGGGCTCGGGTGTGGGAATCCGCAGGCAATTGCGTCACTCGATGCAGGTGAATCGGTACTTGATCTCGGATCTGGTGCGGGCTTCGACTGCTTCCTCGCGGCCCAGGAAGTCGGCGACACGGGCCGTGTGATCGGCGTGGATATGACACCCGAGATGGTCGAGAAAGCGCGTGCAAACGCCACTCAGAATGACGCCGGAAATGTCGAGTTCCGCCTCGGTGAGATCGAACACCTCCCGGTTGCAGACGAGCGTATCGACGTGATCATCTCGAACTGCGTCGTGAACCTCTCGCCCGACAAGCCCCGGGTGTTCGACGAGGCGTTTCGCGTTCTCCGTCCGGGCGGGCGACTCGCGATTTCGGACGTCGTACTGACCGCGGAGGTGCCACACGACGTCCGCGCCGACCCGGACTCCGTGGCGTCCTGTGTCGCCGGCGCGTCGACCATCGACCGACTCGAGACGATACTCACCGACGCGGGCTTCGAATCGGTGACGATCTCACCGAAAGACGACAGTGACGAGTTCATCCGCGACTGGGACGACGAGTACGACGTGAGCGAGTTCCTCGTCTCCGCAACCATTACCGCTCGAAAGCCGGAAGTCGCCGATGAGTAACGTCGACCACGACCACGGCCCGGACTGCGACTGTCCGGACTGTGGTGACCCCCGATCGATGGACTTCCTCGACAAGTACCTCACCGTCTGGATCTTCGGCGCGATGGCGATCGGCGTCGGCCTCGGCTACGTCGCCCCGTCGGTGACCCGACCCATCCAAGACTTCCACCTCGTGGAGATCGGGCTCATCCTGATGATGTACCCGCCGCTCGCGAAGGTCAACTACGGCCAGCTCCCGACTGTATTCAAGAATGTGAACGTCCTGGGACTGAGTCTCGTGCAGAACTGGCTGATCGGTCCGACGCTGATGTTCGGGCTCGCGGTCGTCTTCTTCAGCGGCATCACGCCGGGGCTGCCGGCCCGCCCGGAGTTCTTCCTGGGGCTGGTGTTCATCGGGATGGCCCGCTGTATCGCGATGGTCCTCGTGTGGAACGAGCTCGCGGAGGGCTCCAACGAGTACGCTGCGGGGCTGGTCGCGTTCAACAGCGTCTTCCAGATCGTCACGTACGGCGTGTACGTCTGGTTCTTCGCGCTGATCGTCCCGGATCTGGTCGGGCTTGAGACGGTCGCATCTCAGATCGATCAATTCGGTATCACGCCGATGCAGGTCTTCGAGGCGATCGCGATCTACCTGGGGATCCCCTTTGCCGCCGGCATCCTCTCGCGGTACGTCGGCACGCGCACGAAGGGCGTCGAGTGGTACGAAGCGGAGTTCGTGCCACGGATCAGCCCGCTGACGCTGATCGCGTTGCTGTTCACGGTGATCGTGATGTTCGCGATGCAGGGCGAACGGATCGTCGGCCAGCCCAGCGACGTCCTCCTGATCGCCGTCCCGCTGACGATCTACTTCGTGGTGATGTTCTTCGTGAGCTTCGGGATGGGTCGGGAGATCGGCGCGGACTACTCGACGACGACCGCCATCGGCTTCACCGCCGCGAGCAACAACTTCGAGCTCGCTATCGCCGTCGCCGTCGCGGTGTTCGGTGTCGGCTCCGGCGTCGCCTTCGCGACCGTCGTCGGCCCGCTCATCGAGGTGCCAGTGCTGCTCGCGCTCGTCAACGTCGCGCTGTACTTCCAGGACCGGTTCGACTGGCGCGGCCACACCACCGGTCAACTTGCGGATTCGACGACCGATGCAAGCGACCGACCGACGGACGACGACTAACCCATCAGGTTCGGAATACCGACTCCTC
Source organism: Halorubrum sp. CBA1125 (assembly GCF_009742825.1). Classification (GTDB taxonomy): domain Archaea; phylum Halobacteriota; class Halobacteria; order Halobacteriales; family Haloferacaceae; genus Halorubrum. Next base: position 41,062 of record NZ_WPCE01000001.1, on the reverse strand, counting down.
ACGAGCAGCCGGAAACGGATCCTGAGCCCAACCCAATGATTCAAGTTCATGAGTGACGATATGTCTTTCAGCTAACTATGTGTGGGATCACGGGGTACATCGGATCGGACGACATCGGCCGAATCGTCCATCAAGGACTCAAAAACCTCGAGTATCGGGGATATGATTCGGCCGGCATCGCGCTCGCCGGGGACGACCTCACCATCGAGAAGACGGAGGGGGAGGTGGACGATCTGACGGCCCCTCACGCGTCGGATGCCACGGTCGGCATCGGCCATACCCGGTGGAGCACCCACGGCGAGCCCACGGAAACGAACGCCCATCCCCACACAGACTGTACCGGCGACGTGGCCGTCGTCCACAACGGGATCATCGAAAACTACGACGCGCTCAAATCCGAACTCCAGCCCCGGCACGTCTTCGAGAGTGAGACCGACACCGAGGTCATCCCCCATCTCATCGAACAGCACCTCGAAGACGACACGTCGCTCGTGGCCGCCGTGCAACGCGCCACGGCACAGCTCGAGGGCAGCTACGCGATCGCGGTCACGGCGGCCGGCCACGACGGCATCGTCGTCGCGCGCGAGGACAGCCCGCTGCTGATCGGCCACAGCGACGACACCACGTTCGTCGGGAGCGACGCGACGGCCTTCATCGAGCACACCGACCGCGTCACGTATCTCGAGTCGGGCGACATTGCGCACCTGACCGCGGATTCGGTGACGATCTACAACGACGGCGAGCGCGTCACCCGCGAGACCGAGACGCTCGACTGGGACGCCGAGGCGGCCGGCAAAAGCGGCTACGACCACTACATGCTCAAAGAGATCCACGAGCAGCCGCGCGCGCTCCGCCAGGCCATCTCCGGACGCATCGATGACCTCGGGACGGGTGTCGATCTCGACGTGGCGCTGCCGGAAGAGTATCTCCACTCGCTCGAGGAGATCCAGATCATCGCGTGCGGGACGTCGTATCACGCCGGCCTGTACGCCAAAGAGCTGCTCGAGAGACACGCTGACATCCGCGTCACGGTCCACGTCGCGAGCGAGTACGAGTTCACGGGGGATCGGGACCCGTGGCGCACGCTCGTGGTGGCGATCACCCAGAGCGGCGAGACGGCCGACACGCTCTCGGCGTTGCGCGAGGCGAAGCGCGCTGGCGCCCGCAGCCTCGCGCTCACCAACACGCTCGGGTCGACGGTCACCCGCGAGGTCGACGACACCATCTTCATTCGGGCCGGACCCGAGATCGGTGTCGCCGCGACGAAGACGTTCGTCTCGCAGGTGGCCACGGCGACGCTCCTGGCAGTGCATCTCGGCACCATCCGGAACAGTATCGCCAGACAGACCGCGGACGCGTTGCTCGAGAGCGTGCGGGATCTGCCCGGCGCCGTACAGCAAATTCTCGACCAGGAGCCCACGATCAAACGCGCGGCCCAGCAATACGCCGACAGCGACGCGTTCTTCTACATCGGACGCCGGGCCGGCTATCCGGTGGCGATCGAGAGCGCGCTCAAGCTCAAAGAGATCGCGTACGACCACGCGGAAGGGTTCCCCGCGGGCGAGCTCAAGCACGGCCCGCTCGCGCTCGTCACGCCGGACACGCCCGTCATCGCGCTGCTGACCGCGGGGACGAACGCCGAGAAGACCCAGAACAACATCAAGGAGGTCGCCTCGCGCGGCGCGCCCACGATCGGGCTGACCGGGTCCCCCGACGTGGGGGGCGACCTCGACATGTCGTTCGAGATCCCCGAGTGCGGACTCATGGAGCCCGTCGCCGCCAACGTGGCGCTCCAGCTGTTCGCGTATCACGTCGCCAACGAGAAGGGGCGGCCGATCGACAAGCCGCGGAACCTCGCGAAAAGCGTCACCGTCGAGTAGCGGCCGTCGTCGTCGTCCTCTCTTCGAACTCGGCACTCCGAGACGAGACACTACCTGTGACAGCGAGAGAGTCCCGCCCTTCCCGTGAGGCGGGAGTGTTCCGACACTTTGTTGTCGGAACCGAGCGCCGAACAGGGCGGGCGTGAATCGCGTAAACTCTAGTGGGAAACTGCCGTGTCACTGTTGGTCTTGAGTCTCCAACGCGGCCGCCCGGGTTTCACTTCCACCGTGAATGGCTGAGGTTCAAGCCCTATGCAAACGTATACTGATACGGCTGATGAAGCGCACCAACACGTTTGCCGTGCGACCGCTCTCTAACAATGGAGAACAACTGCTACGGGACTTGCTGGACGCTTCTGCCGCTCTCTGGAACGAGACGAATTACCAGCGCCTCATGCGATACAACGATGAGGATGGCTTCGAGGGCGAGGACGTGTTCGAGGCCGATACAGGCCAACTCGAAGGTAAGTACAAAGGCGTCCTCGGCGCGTCCACCGCCCAACAGGTGATACGGAAGAACACCGAAGCGTGGCGTGGATTCTTCGCCCTGAAAGACCAGTATCACGACGAGTCGAATACATCGGTCACGATTCACCCGGAACCACCGGGCTTCCGTGGGAACGAGGACGATGGACGACAGCTCAAAGGCGTCATTCGCAACACGTCGTACACCGTCGAATGGGGAGACTGCTCCCGGCTTGAGATACTGGTCGGGAGCGAGTTGAAAGACCGATACGACCACACCGGGCGTCTCCGGCTTGAAGTCGCTGGCGACCCGAACTGGCCCGACTACGAGAAACAGGGTCGGCTGGACCTGTGGTACGACGAGACTGCTAGCACATTCCGAGCTTCGCAACCCGTGACTGTTTCTGGCGACACACGGGATACTCCACTGGCTTCTGAAACAGCCGCTCTGGACATTGGTGCGAACAATCTCGTCGCCTGTACCACCACAACCGGTGAGCAATACCTGTACGAAGGCCGTGACCTGTTTGACCGCTTCCGCAACACAACACGAGAAATCGCCCGATTACAGTCAAAACTCGAAGGCGGCCAATACAGTAGCGAACGTATCCGGCGTTTGTACCGGAAGCGAACACGCCGTCGCGATCACGCACAAGAAGCACTGTGTCGTGACCTGCTGGAACGACTGTACGAGGACGGCGTAGATACCGTGTATGTCGGCGGGTTGACCGATGTTTTGGATACGCACTGGTCGGTCGAAACAAATGCCAAGACCCACAATTTCTGGTCGTTCAAGAAATTCACCGAGCGACTGGTCTGTACCGCAGCAGAGTTCGGCATCTCTGTAGAGATTCGCTCCGAGGCATGGACTAGCCAAGAATGTCCACAGTGTGGTTTGACAGACCGGACCATGCGGCATCAGGATACGCTGACCTGTCCATGTGGGTTTGAGGGGCACGCCGACATAACAGCGTCAGAAACGTTCCTGAGACGGCGCACAGAACAGGCAGTCAGGCCGATGGCACGGCCCGTGCGGTTTGAGTGGGACGACCACACCTGGTCGGAGTCACCACGCTCTCACCGTCCCAAAGAACAGCGCACAGACCCGAGTACCGTCAACCGTGACGGGAATATTGCTTCCGGGGATTCTTAGACGGCTGAGACTCCCACGGAGGAAACCGCGCCGTTCACGGCGCGGAGGATGTCATACCCTCGATCGCCCGGCAGTGAGGGCCGGCTATCATGCCAGCGTCTTCTGGTCAATTGCGCTGTTTACCGTGTCGATCGCGGGATTCTGGGCGGCTGGGCGACTGAGCGATGCCGCTGTCGACCTGGCACCGTACGGCGAACGACCCGTGCAGGTGTTGCTGTCGGTCGCGACGGCCACTCTCATTAGCACGATCGGCCTTGGCATCGCCGTCAGCGTTCAGGAGGGGTTCCCAACGGTCGCGAGCCTGGTGAACAGCGAGGGCGTCCTCGCGGGCGGGCTGTTGGTAGGGTGTCTCGGGCTCGTCCTGGGGCCGCTCGTCGCTGGGAGCCTCGAGTGGCTCCTCACGACAGCGCAGTGGGACCGCCGTTGGACTGTGATCGGTGTCGGCGCTGGCGTCGGCCTCCTCGTGTGGGGCGGACTCATCGGCATCGCGATGCCACTCGTTTCCGCCGTTGGCGTTCCGTTCGGCCACGTTGGATCGCTGGTGGCGCTCGTCGTGTACGGCGCGCTGTTCGGATTGTACTACCAGACGCTCCGGACAACGTTCTCTCGTCAACACACCAGTAGCGGACACTGACTGCGGTAACTCAGGTGCTTGTCTCTTTCTCGACGGGCTATCCCCGTTGCACGTGGGAGCTATCGGCAATGCGCCCCGAGACACGCGTGGCGCCCTCGACGGTCGCGTTGTTCCCGACGATCGCCCCGGGGGCGACGGTGACGTTCCCGCCGATAGCGACGTTGTCGCCGACGAGCGCGCCGAAGGAAACGTCCTGATAGACGGTGTCGTCGAGGACGACGTCGGTCGTCCCCCCTTCGATGGTGGTGTTCGGCCCGATCGTCGTGTTGGCACCTACGATGCAATCGCGCACGACCGCACCCGCCTGTACCGTCGCGTCGGGTAACAGGATCGCGTTCTCGATGATCGCGCCCGGGCCGACGCTCACGTTGTCACCGGCCGTCGTGCTCTGGAGCACCGCTGCCTGCGGATGGACGGTCGTCCCGTCGCCGAGGACGGCCGCGTCCGCCACGACCGCCGTGTCGTCGATGGTGGCCGATTCGGCCGTCGACTCCGGCGGGCCCCGAGCGGAGATGAGGGCGTCGTTGACGGTGAGCAGGTCCCAGGGCTCCGACACGTCCAGCCACAGGCCACGGTATCGGACCGCTCGCAGGCGCCTGTCCTCGATGAACGGCTTGAGGGCGTCGGTAAGCGCCTGCTCGCCGTGGCTGTCGATCTGCCGGATGGCGCCGAAGATGTCGGGTGTGAACGCGTAGACGCCCGCGTTGATGAAGTCCGACTTCGCCAGCTCGGGAATGGGTTGTTCCTCGATGCCGGCGACGTCGCGGCCGTCGAACTCGACGACGCCGTAGCGGCTGGGGTTCGCCGTCTTGGTGACGCCCACGACGGGGTCGTCGGTCTCGCGGTGGCGGGCCCAGACGCGCTCGACGATCTCGGCGCTGACGATGCGGTCGCCGTTCAGCGCGACGAACGACTCGCCGACGTAGGACTCGGCCTGGAGGAGGGCGTGGCCGGTCCCGAGCTGTTGGTCCTGGACGACATACGAGATGTCGACCCCCCAGTCGCGGCCGTCCTCGAAGTAACTCTGGATGCGCTCGCGGTTCGAGCCGACGACGAAGACGGCTTCGTCGATGCCGGCGGTCTCGAGCGCGTCGACGATGTGTTCGAGAATCGGCCGGTTCGCGACGGGAATCATCGGTTTCGGGCGGTTTTCGGTGAGCGGCCAGAGCCGTTCACCTTTGCCCGCGGCGAGCACGACGGCTTTCATACGTCTGGTGACTATGGGGACAGCCTTAGCAGTTTGGTAGCCCGGAGATACAGCGGATCACGGTGAAAGACAAGTCCTTACATCCTCGTGCCGATCGATACGGGATCGGTTTCACCAATCGTCCCCATCCCCCAACCGTCTCTGGCGTCGATCCCGACGGGCGTGGCTCCCACTCTCAGCTCGTGCTATCGAATTCATCTCCATAATTCTCACATATAATATCTCGACAGGAGCATATATAATCCGAGCTTCGAGAGGGTGGGTATGAGCAGATTCCCACGGGAACTCGATTATTCGAGGACCTCACACTTCCTCTTCGAACTCGGCAGCATGATGACCACCCTCTTCGCGATCTTCCTTATCGTCTCAGCGATCGCTATTGGAATCGGCCTCCTGTTGGGGTCCGTTCCACACCTCGGGCTCTTCGCAGCTGGCATATCCGGCTTGTTATTGTTGTTCGGCGTGGGTGTGCTGTACGTCAGTATGAACGTTGAGTAGTAGTGCGGATGAATCCCGGTCACATCATCGATCTGGTAGTGAAGCGTGTCACGGTGAGCGGGTAGCGTTGTGGAGATCGACGAAGCCTGTGGATCGCGATTGACGGTTCAGAACACGCTTCGATGAGCGCTAATTCCCACACAGACCCTGCTCGTATTCACAGTCTAGAAATGCTAGCGGCTAGCCGTACCACAGACCGCAGCGATTCATTTCAGCCGGCGACCACGGAAGCATTTGAACTGCTCGGCTGTTTCCTTCACGTTAAGGAAGTTCTTATCGGGCGCAGTGGTAAGTTAACACCTTCTTAACCAGTTACCAAACTTTCATATTGTAGAACTGCTTAGCGCAACGTAGTGATGGATTACTGGTGACGTGTCTGATGCCGAATTTATCCAAAGACCGGAGCCACTACGGGAGAACGCAGGGGAACGAGCCATGCCTCGAAATTAGTTGAATGTCACAGCCTGAAAGAGAACTACGGCCAGCAAAGGAGGGGTCCCAGCAACGGGAAGTGAGTACGGCCGGCAACCCGGCCCTCGGTCTGCTCGCGAAAGACGATCCCGTCGTACTCGAAAACGTCGCCGCAGCCCAGCAGGCGGATCTCCCCGTATATCTCGCAGTTCCTGAAGATGCCCCGGACGCTATCGTTCGCGTCGCCCGCGAGCTCGGCGCTGAAACGGTCGATCTGTCGGCTCAGGAGATGTCACCGGACGAGATCTCGGAGTACCTCAATGTCCACGCGGATGCGAGAAGCGATCCGGGCCTGATCATCCCCGAAGACAGTGCCGTCAAACTCGACATCGAGGCGAGCGTGGAGGCGGCGGCTTCTGAGTCGTTCACGACGACGGCCGTCACAGAGCCCGAGACAAAGGACGTTGAGGTGTTGATCGGCATCCCCGCGTACAACGAAGCAAACGCTATCGCGGATGTCGTTACCGAGGCGCAGAACTACGCTGACGAGGTGTTAGTCGTGGACGACGCCAGCCAGGATGAGACGGCCGAACTCGCTCGCGACGCTGGCGCGACCGTCGTCGAACACGGCAGTAACAAGGGCTACGGTGGCGCGTTAAAAACCGTCTTCGAGGAAGCGGACATCCGGGACGCCGACCATCTCAGTATTCTCGACGGTGACGGTCAACACGACCCGAGTGACGTACCTGCAGCCGTGCGCACACAGAAAGCGGACGATGTCGACATCGTCATTGGAAGCCGATTCGTCGACGGATCAGAGACGGACCTCCCACTGTACCGGCGCGTCGGGCTCACAGTAGTGAATGTCCTCACGAACGTCTCGATGGGTGTTATTCGGCGTAAATCGTGGGTCAATGACACGCAAAGCGGATTTCGAACGTATAATCGGCACGCGATCGAGAGCCTCAGTGAGGACGATTCTATCGGTGAGGAGATGAGCGCTAGCACGGATATTCTCTACCACGCCCACGAACACGGGTACGACTTCGAAGAGATCGGGACGACAATTGATTACGATGTTGAGGACCCGAGTAGTCACAATCCCGTTTCACACGGACTCACATTGGTTGGTAATATTCTGACAACGATCGAACGAAAACGACCGATACTGATCCTCGGTGTTCCCGGCTTCCTAAGTTCGTTTGTCGGGCTGGGATTCGTTTACTGGACTCTGTCTAACTACATCAGTAGTGGCACGTTTCCGCTTGGACTCGCAACTACTTCTGGATTCTTGATATTAGTAGGTATTTTCACATGCTTTACGGCGATCATCCTACATTCACTCAACACACATCTTCCTGAGTAATATAATGATAGACCTCAAAATCACTTTTGTCCTCGGTACGCGTCCAGAAATCATCAAGCTCGCACCGGTGATACGGTGTTGTGACCGCCGGGACATCCCGTATTCAATACTACATACCGGACAACACTATTCAGATGCGCTCGATACCGTGTTTTTCGACCAACTTGAGCTGCCAGCGCCAGATTATAATCTTGAGGTGGGATCGGGCCGCCACGGCAAGCAAACTGCAGCAATGTTAGCTGGGATTGAAGAGATCATTTTAGAGGATAAGCCCGCTGTCGTACTCGTTCAGGGGGATACTAATAGCGTCCTGGCCGGCGCGCTCGCGTTAAGTAAACTCGACATTCCAGTGGGGCATATTGAAGCCGGGCTGCGAAGCTTTGACCGGGACATGCCCGAAGAGACCAATCGGGTAGTGGCGGACCACGTCGGCGATTACCTGTTTGCACCAACCGAGCACTCCCAGGAGTATCTCCGGGATGAAGGAATCGACGACGATCGGATCTACGTGACTGGGAATACGATAGTTGACGCGGTCCACCAGCATCGCGAACTCGCTGCCGAAAAAAGCACTATCCTCCAAGACTTGGCGCTACAGACCACTGAGTTTGGCTTGCTGACCGCACATCGTGCTGAGAATGTTGATGATCCTGAGCGGTTCGAGAACCTGCTTGAGGGCGTCCGTCGTGTCGCTGTAACCCACGATTTGGAGCTTATCTATCCGATCCATCCGCGGGCTCAAGACCGTCTCGATGAATTCAATATCGCAGTCCCTGATAAAATTCGAGTCGTCGATCCACAGGACTATCTCGACTTTCTCCAGTTAGAAGCAAATGCTGAGCTGGTACTGACTGATTCCGGTGGTGTACAAGAAGAGGCGTGTATTCTTAGAGTACCCTGCGTCACGCTTCGAGACAACACCGAACGGCCGGAAACGCTGGAGGTGGGCGCGAATCAACTTGCGGGCACCGAGCCTGAGAGGATCGCAGCCAGTTCCAAACAGATGCTGATGACACAGCAGGAATGGACAAATCCGTTCGGAAACGGTAGTACAGCAGAACAAATCCTTGAAATACTCGGTAAGGAAACAGAAGCACACCTATGAGTTCAGTATATGTCCATGGCTTAGGCTACGTTGGTCTGCCAACTGCCGCAATGTTGGCAAACTACGGACACTCCGTGGTGGGCTATGACGTTGATGAAGACCTCGTCGAAGAGCTACAGGAAGGACGCATCACGGTAGACGAACCTGGATTGCGTGCGTTTGTCACTGAAGCATTAAATTCAGGAAACCTTCAGGTGACTGACGAAGTACGGCCGGCAAAATACCACATCATTACTGTCCCGACACCGTTCGATCACGAAACGAAAACAGCTGATCTGAGCTATATTGAGACGGCAGGTAAAACTATCCAACAGCACTTACGTCCTGGTGACTCAGTCATTTTGGAGTCGACAGTCCCACCGGGCACTACAGTACAGACACTACAGCCTGTTCTTGAACAATCCGGCCTCATCGCTGGAGAGGACTTCGCACTGATTCACTGTCCAGAAACAGTCCTTCCCGGAAACATCATCTCAGAACTCCGCGAGAACGACAGGATCATTGGCGGCGTTAATGGTGTCTCGACGGAAGCGGCGGTCAAGCTATACGACTCCTTCGTCGAGGGTGATATCCACACGACGACTGATGCAACGACAGCCGAGTTTGTCAAACTCATCCAAAACACATATCGAGATACAAATATCGCGCTAGCAAACGAGCTCGCCCGCATCGCACATAGTTATGATATTGACCCACGTGAGGCGATTCAATTAGCCAATGAGCATCCCAGAGTAGAACTTCATCAGCCCGGGCCTGGTGTCGGTGGCCACTGTTTGCCTATTGATCCATGGTTTCTTGGCCACAACTCCGACGAACTCAACCTCATCGCAACAGCTCGCAGTGTGAACGACAGTATGACTGACTACGTGGTTGAGCTCATCGAATCAAACCTTGGTGGGCTCGCCGGCAAACAAGTCGCCGTCTTGGGTGTCGCATATAAGGGGAATGTGGACGACGTCCGTAACAGTCCTGGGTTGGCGATTGCCCGACAGTTACAGGACACAGCAGCCGAAGTTCCAGCGTCGGTGTCGCCGGACGGTGCCGACCCACCCGTTACAGTGAGGCTAAATGATCCTCATGTTGAGGACCAGACGCTTGATCTCCAGCCCCTCGATGATGTGACCCAAGGCGTCGATGGGGTTGTGATAACTACTGATCACGACGCGTACACGGAGATTGACCCTAGCCGTCTCGCAGCGCGGATGACAGGCAACCTCGTCGTGGATACGAAGGCGATCGTCGACCAGCACGCGTGGAAACAGGCTGGGCTCGATGTGATTCAAATATGAATAACTGTGACTTACAACAGCGGCGACTCTCAAAAGCGGAAACTACTCTATGAGTCACAAGAACTCTCTTCTAGTCATCTCGCAGGCGTTTCCACCCGAAAAGGGTGGCAACGCCTCCCGGATACACGACTTGACCCGGTTTATGACTGACGAGTGGGACGTGACAGTCGTTGCGCCCGCGAAGTGCTATCCACACGGAGAGTATGACTTCACGTGGCAGCGCCATCAGCGCGAGAACATTGACGGCGTCGAGGTACACCGCCTGTGGGCGTGGCAACCAACCGATCCGGATCCCTCATTCGTGAGTCGGATTGCATACTATGTGACATTCGCGATCCACGCGTTCCTGTGGTCGGCGTTCAATATCCGTGATACGGACGTGATGATGACCTCTTCACCACCGTTGTTCACAGGTTTCGTTGCTTCCCCATTCGCAAAGGTACTCGATATCCCATGGGTACTCGACATCCGAGACGTGTGGATTGATGTATCTGTTAGTTTTGGCTTCATCTCAGAGGGAGGACTCGCTGAGCGACTCAGTAAGGCTTATCGAAAATGGGAGTTCGGTGTTGCATCATTAGTTACCGTCACGACAGCAGGGACGGTGGATATTCTTGATGACGAGTATGATATCACGGCTCCTGTCGCAGTTATCCCCAACGGTGTGGACGTGGACTCGTTCAAGCCCCGAGACAAGAGCGATCCTGATGGGCCGGTGTTAATATACACTGGTACTATCGGTCATGCCCAGGCCCTCGAAGTCTGCGTTGAGGCAATAGATAACCTTACTAATCCTGATTTGACGTTTCAAATCGTCGGCGATGGTGATTTGCGAGAGATATTGGAGCAGAAGGCAACGGATCTCGGAATTGAAGATCGCGTGGAATTCACCGGCTTCGTTTCACGAGAGCAGGTCCCAGGGATGCTGTCTCAAGCGACGATTGGGATTGCCCCGATTAAAACAGACGACTCACTCCGGTACGCTGTCCCGACTAAACTCTATGAGTACATGGCCTGTGCGTTGCCGGTAATCGCAGTCGGTGAGGGCGCAATCGAACAGTTCGTTGACGCGTCAGACGCAGGTGTCGTTGCAGAGGATGACCCTGAAGCTATCGCGGCACACATCGATACGTTATTGAGCGACCAAGAGTGGCGACAGGAACTTGGTACGAATGGACGAACCCATGTGGTCGACCACTACGACAGACAAGTAATTGCCTTAGAATTTAGCGACCGACTCTCCACCCTCATTGACCAGGAATCAACTCGGACAGACCAGCCACCGGCATAACGATGCTGGACCGGTGGTCATATCCCGAGAAACTCTCGCTCTTCTATCATACTGGGATCAACCTCCAACCCCTGCAAATAACCGGAATGGTGGATCGAAAGCTCCGACATGCCATCGTACCGAACCTGCCTGTCGATGTCGATGACTGGTACGAGGAGCAAATTCCGCAGAATATCCAAGCCGATTCAGTCGCCGTAAAGCGGAATTTGGACGTATTGCGAGCGAGCCTGAGTAGTGATCTTCGGAGAACATACCAACAGAAGCTGTCCGAACTTAGTGATGGGACGGTGTGTTTGCTTGGCCAGTCATTCGAGATTGGCGAGGTCGCATCGTTCGATTGGAACCACGAAACAATCGCGTCATTCCCACCGTCGTGGCGACTTCACCTCCATGCGCTTGAACCCGTGAACTGGCTTGTATGTGGGTACGAAGTTGAGGACTCTCCGGAGGAAGTGGTTGCTGCCATCCGCCAGCTCTTACAGAGTTGGGATAATAACGTCGCTATCGGTGAGACGCAGTATCTCCGTCGGGAATGGACTCCTCATGCCGTCTCCCTTCGAGTTCTCCGACTCTGTCGACTGTATGTGTGGCTGCAAGATTCCATGCCCACGTTCGCTAATCAAGTCCAAAGAATTGCGTATAAGAATGCCCTCTTCCTTGAAGACCATGTTGAGCACGATGTCGGTGGCAACCATTTAATTGAAAACGGTGCCGCGCTCCTGATGGCTGGGTCGCTCTTCGGGGAATACGGTCACAGTTGGCGTAAAAATGGAATCTCCATTCTTGAGAAGTGTGCTGTAGATCAGTTTTTGGATGATGGTGGCCACTTCGAGCGGAGCCCGATGTACCACATCCTTGTTCTACAGCGGTATCTGACTGCGGTTGACTTACTGTCTGGTGAGGAAGATACGTCTCCCCAAGCGATCAAGCAAACTGCGGCTGACGCGACTCAATACTTACAGTCGCTCATGCCACCTGATGAGCGGATTCCGCTGCTGAACGACGCCGCATTCGACGAATTTCTCCCGCTTACAGACTGTCTCAGGTACGCCGAGCAGGTTGGTGTCGTTACAGAGTCCACTGGCCGACGTCGACAGTCCCTAAACGCTAGTGGGTACCACTGGCTGGGAGACAGCGAGAATCGATTGCTGGTTGATGGCGGTCCAGTTGGGCCGTCACATCTCCCAGGCCACTCACACAACGATATGCTCAGCATCATGCTGTGGATAAACGGGATGCGGATCTTGACTGACACCGGTGCCTACGATTATGTTCCCGATACAACTCGGACATACGTCCGAAGTGTACAAGCACATAATACCGTTCAAGTGAGCGAATACGAACCGATCCCAATCGGGGGGCAGTATCTGATGGGTCGGCGTTGTACTCCACAGTCGCGTGTTTATCGCGATGACAGCGGAGACCACTTTACCGGCTGGTACGAACGCCGGCAGCATCTGCAGTCGCTGTACCGACATCAGCGTGATATCCTGAGTGGATGCGGCTGGTGGGTCATCATGGACACGGTTGACGGGGCTCCCACCGATGCCATTATTTCAAACCTTCATTTCCATCCCGAGGTGGAACTGCACTCAGACGGCAGCGAATACAAGTTCCAACGAGTTGACGCGGCGGCAAACGGAGTAATTCGTCCACTGGGTACAGAGACAGTCACAAGGACAACTTCCTCCTACTTTCCGCGGTTCGGCGAGCGAATCGAACGACCTGTACTCCGATGTCACTACGACCGGACATCGGAGTGTACCGGCTTTCTCGTAACTACGGGGATTGATTCTGATATTCAAATAGAATCCAGACCTGACAGCTTCAATGTCACTGTCCGAGACCAACGCCATGAGTTTGATCGAACAGCATCGATGACAGATAGCCGGTCAAGCACTTGATCAACGTGTTCTGGGTGTAGTCCCATATGATGCCGCCAATTCTGTATCACTTTCTTGCCTCAACGAGTGGGCAGTTTAGACGACTCTGGATTAGATACAGCAGGCTCCCACTGTCAAACGTACGCTGAGACCTCGTCCGTAACACTCATCCTACCGGCTATCGCTTCGTTAGTCACGTACACCTTACCATCACACATTTACCATGAAGCAAGTTATTCAGGATTTCAAGACCGGTGATGTACGGATTGCAGATGTCCCTCGTCCACAGGTAGATGCTGGAAACGTTCTGGTGCAGACTCACTATTCCTGTGTGAGCGCCGGTACCGAAAAGTCGATGATCGAACTGGGGAAGAAAAACTACCTCGGCAAGGCAAGGGAGCGACCAGATCTTGCTAAGAAGGTTCTCGATAAGGCACGAAATGACGGACTGATCTCGACATATAAGGCGGTGATGGCCCGGCTTGAAGAAGCGCAACCGCTTGGGTACTCGTGTAGTGGCGAAGTTATTGCTGTCGGCAGCGATGTTGAGGAGTTTTCTGTAGGTGATTTTGTTGCGTGTGCTGGCGCTGGGTATGCCAACCACGGTGAAGTGGTTTCGGTTCCCAAGAATCTGTGTACGGCCGTACCGGAGGGCGTAGATCTAGCGGATGCGGCGTTCGTTACTATTGGGGCAATCGCGATGCAGGGTATCCGCCGGGCTGATCTGACGCCCGGGGAGCGTGTTGCTGTTCTCGGCCTCGGGTTGGTGGGACAGACTGCGACGCAGATCCTCGACGCATACGGATTTCCAGTGCTTGGGATCGACATCGATCCAGCGCAAGTTGAACGCGGCCTCAACGCCGGCGCTACCGAGGGCGCCGTAATCGGCGATGACGATGTCGGAGCAGCAGTTGAGGCGTTCTCTGATGGCCACGGCGTCGATGCGACGCTTATCGCAGCCTCGACAAGCAGCGACGAGCCTGTTGAGATGGCCGGAAAAATCACCCGCGAGCAAGGCCGAGTTTCTGTGGTCGGGCAGGTCGGGATGGACGTGCCTCGCGAGGTGTACTATGACAAGGAACTCGACTTTCGGATCTCTCGATCGTATGGGCCAGGCCGGTATGACCGCAATTATGAAGAAAACGGGCTTGACTACCCGATCGGCTACGTTCGGTGGACGGAAAACCGAAATATGCGGGAGTGCCTCCGCCTGCTCGCCGATGATCGGGTGAACTTCGAACCGCTTCGGACCCACCAATTCTCCATTGACAACGCCACCGATGCCTACGAGCTGATCTTGGAGAATCCCGACAACGAAGCGTTCACAGGCATCCTGCTGGAATACGACGTCGAACGAAAGCATCCGACGAAACGTCCCCACGCCGACCGGTCGTCTCGGGTGTCACCGGGTCGGACCTCACCGCTGTCGGTCGGGCTGGTCGGAGCCGGCAGCTTCGCCCGAGGGAAACTGTTGCCGATCCTCACTGATCACGACGACCTCGAGTTGCATGCGGTCTGTTCGGGGACCGGCGTCTCCGCGTCGTCAGTTGCCGACGAGCACGAGTGTGCGTACTCCACGTCAGATTATACTGAGATAATGGACGATGCGGACGTAGACATGGTTGTCGTCGCAACGCGCCACGATCTCCACGCAGAAGTGGCGACGGCGGCGCTGGAGGCCGGCAAAGATGTCCACGTCGAGAAGCCGTTGGCGATCAACGAGGACGGACTGGGCACAGTCGCTGCGGCGGCCCGCGAGTCGGACGGCCGGTTGATGGTCGGGTTCAATCGGCGGTTCGCCCCGGCAGCCCGTGAGATGAAGGCGGTGTCTGACGGCCCCAGCCCAGTGATGCTGACCTACCGTGTCAACGCTGACAAGATCCCGGCCGACCACTGGATCAACGACCCAGAGGAGGGCGGCGGTCGGGTTGTTGGGGAGGTGTGTCACTTCGTCGACTTCGCGCGGTTTGTCGCGGATGCGTCCATCGAGCAGGTGTCGGCGAGTACCGCCGACGAGGGGGCAGGTCTCCCGCAGAACGTACAGATCACGCTCACATTCGAGGACGGCAGTACCGCAGGCATCACCTACACCACATTTGGTGACAGTTCGCTCGCCAAGGAATACGCTGAGGCGTTTGGTAACGGGCAGACAGCAACAGTGGACAACTTCACAGGCGGGTGGCTCAGCTTTGGACAGGACAAGGGCCATGAGGCGGAGTTCGACGCGTTCGTCGATGCCATCCTCGCTGGCGATCCATCGCCATTGCCGCTGGAGCAGACAGTGGAGGTGACGGAAGCAACGTTTGGTATCAATAAATCGCTCCGGACTACCAGTCCTGTCGATATCGAAGTTGAGGACTATCTATGATTTCGACTAGTCCGCAAACACTATCTTAGCTTCGCGATAGATTATCAATAATGGTTGACGACCGCCTGATGGCACTGTATCACCGTTCACCACTGCCTCTACAACATCTCGGAGTTTCAGCCAAAGGCTGGCAGCTGAAGCGTAGACGAAGAGGGGGTGTGTTTGAGGACTTACTCAAGGAAGTAAAGGAACGGAGTAGGTATTCCCAAGCGAGACTTGATACATATCGTCAGAAACGACTGAAGCAGTTCCTACAGACAGCGTGGGATAGTCCTTTCTGGCGAGATCAGTTCGACCAGCATGACGTTGATATGACTGCTGAGGAGCCGTTTGCTGAACTGTCGAAGCTTCCGATACTGGCGAAACAGGACATTAAAGAAGCTGACCTCACTCTTCGTCCGGAGTCGGTTTCGTCTGAAGATCTCCTCTCTTGTCACACGAGCGGTACGACTGGGAGTGGTCTCACATTTGTGCAGACGAAGCAATCACTCAGGGAACAGTGGGCTGTTTGGTGGCGGTACCGCAACTGGCACGGTATCGAGCGTGATACTTGGCACGGGTACTTCGGCGGAATCCCGATCGTTCCAATTGAGGAATCGACCCCACCGTTCTGGCGAGTCAACTATCCCGGCCGGCAGGTGATGTTCAGTTCCTACCATATCAAGCCAGAAAGTACCCACATCTACGTCGACGAAATTGGTGATCGGAAACTGCCGTGGCTTCACGGCTACCCCTCGGCTCTTAGTCTCTTGGCCAACTCGATTCTTGACCAGAAGGTGTCAGCACCATCCTCCCTCAAAATTGTCACCATCGGTGCCGAGACGTTGTTTGACCACCAGCGGGAAGCTATCGAACGAGCGTTCGATGTCCCTGTTCGGCAGCATTATGGACTAGAGGAGGCTGTCGCAAACATCTCAGAGTGCCCGGAGGGTAACCTCCACGTGGATGAGGACTTCGCGCACGTAGAGTTTGTACCGCTGGAAGAGGGTGACGGCTATCGGATCGTTGGGACGAACTGGACAAACCCCGCTTTCCCGCTGATCAGATACGATACCGGAGACATTGTGATGTTGTCAGATGATGGCTGTTCGTGTGGACGAAACGGCCGGGTCGTAGAGTCCATACTCGGTCGACAGGATGACTACGTTGTGTTACCAAATGGTGCGAGAGTTGGCCGTCTGGACCACATCTTCAAGGATTTTGAGTCTATCCACGAAGCCCAAATATATCAACCAGATCGGGATCAGGTCGTTCTTCGCGTGGTTCCTGGCGATACGTTTGATGATAACGTTGAGACAGAGTTGCGCGAGAAAGCCCGGACTCGTCTAGGAAACGAGATCTCTGTCGATATTAGCTATGTCGCGGAAATAGAGCGAACTGATAGTGGAAAAATGAAATTCGTCGTCTCAGATATTGATGCGATGCAAATCGAGGAGCCGACTACCTGATAGGGACTAGTGTCGCGTTACCTCGGTCGCCTGTGCACGATTATCTGACTCCGAATGTTCGGATCCATGTTCGATGTGATGCGTCCACCCAAAGTGTGGTTCGAATTCGAGCGTTGATTCGATAGGGATTGAGCCTAATTCACCTTGCCATACCGACTGGTTACTTTTCACTGAGATATCGTCGAGGCCCCACTCTGCGAGGGGATAGGCCTTACATTGGAAGGCGTTCCGAACGATTGGGATCAGTTCCGGATCGAATCCCATCAAATAGGTCGTGACGGCATCGACGCTGGCTGGGTGCGTTCCGAACGAGAGGAACCCTGACTCTTTAGGATCGGGATCCATCGGCCCCCGAGCCTCGCCACCTACGATTCCATCGCACAGTGAATAGTGGCGTTTACGGCTGTCCGAACTGTCGTCTCGAAGGGTTCCGTCTGTATTTCCGTAAAACAGCAACTTATTCAAGTCGAGACACATCCGCCAAACAGTATCGTTCCCCCACCAGTTACCACTCCGAACTGTGTCGCTGGTACTCCCAAATATCCGTTCCCAAACGGGTTGTGCAGTAGCCACGAGTTTTGGAACTGCGTCTGGAAACGCTAGCATTCCTTTCCGGACTATTGGCATAATTGCCTGCTCCACTCTGTGAGTGGGGTCTGGGTCGGGATGTTCGTCGTTGACCTCCTCGCCTTCTGTGTGGTGTGGCAAATAGTTCTTGTCTCCGTTGATTCCGACGAGGTTCTTGAGGCTGAGCGTCACGCCGGCCTTCTTGTGGGTCTTCGCTTTCGGGAGGCTGAAGACCACGTCGGCTTCGATCGCTGTGGCTGCGATGAGGTACTCGTGTCGACCGCCGGTGTGGTGGTTGTTGACGTGATCTGTGTCATAGTCAGCGCCATAATAATCCCCCTCACCAGGATGGTCCTCGAACTCACTTGCGTCGGCGAGATCGAATTCTGTGTAGCCAAATGGATCGCCGCGGAGCTTTCTTCGATCAGTTACGAGTCCATCTTCACTCTCCCACTCTTCCTGCCGCATATCAACCGTATGGAGGGCGTGTTTTTCAGTGAGATAGAAGTCTTGGATGTCATAGAGCCCCACCCGTTCACAGATTTTCGTGAAGGACGAGTCAGTCTGGGGAGCGTCTGCAACAATTAATTGTCCATCCTCTCCGAGAGCGAGGAATACGTAATCTGCTACTGCTCTGATGACACTACCGTGAGTGAGAACGTACTTCCAGCCGTCGGGATCTCGAGGGTGATCTTCTTTGACGAAGTTCGGTTTGAGGACAACTCTGTCGTCTGATTCGATGAGCTCGCCTAGTGGGTTCCAGTTGGCAGTTCCGTAGTTCTCGACATCAAGTCCGGCTCGCTTGAAACAGGCACGTACGGCTTTATATACCGGATTCGGTTTATTGTTGATAGCATCTGAAAATGGGTATTCCGGATATCCTGTATCAGGATGGAATGGAGAAGAGTCGGGATATGTCACCTGATCTAATTGATGTACCACTACGTCTGTATTATCAAGTGTAGGTTCCATAACTACCGTTGGATTGTAATCTTGATTAAACCTCCGTTCGAAAATAGATTTCTCTCCCGTACAGAGGTATCAGGTTCTCCGAGATGTTTAATTTATTACTAATATTGGCTTCTAAAACGGCTTTGATTTCAACTATTTATTCAAAATAGTATTTAAATACAGTTTAAACTTCTGGAGGGCAAGTAACTGCTCTGAACGGTTATTGATACTTACAGTGATTGGAACGTCTACTGGAACAGTGATTCTGCTTCCCCCCACTACTTCCAACAGGTGAGTCAATATGATTCGCCAGCTTTCCGATGTCGGTGCTGGTGTGTGAATCGGTACCGGCGACGATGTTGTGGTTACTCTCCTGCGCGAACTCAAGAGGTTTCGAAATAGCGGAGCGGCTATCCTTCCAGTTGAGGACCTCTATCAGGTCCGCACGTTCGAGGACAGATTCAGCCGCTGACTGTTGGATTGTCCCATTTTTCGCATGGTTGAGGAGACCGGTTCCGACGCGAAACGGATATGTGGGATGACTACGATTCCACCTTGCTCGTGGATCACTTCGACAACTGACAAGATATCGTCGTTCGGGGGGAGCCGATCAATGTGGAGACCGATGAGATGAACGCCGTGTTTCCCTACAGGTACGGTTCGTTCGACACCCGGAATGACCGTGATATCGCGATCATCAGCCAGTTGACGGGCATCCTTTGCGCCCGTGACCGTATCGTGTCCGTTATTGCGATCGCTTCGAGACCACGTTGCTCAGCAGTATCAAGCACATTTTCGACGGTTGCCCAGCTGTCATGTGAATGTTCGGTGTGGACGTGGAGGTCCGCGATCATATTAATTAATCCTCGATTCGACACATCGGATCTTTCCGCTGTCGGAATCGCGTTCGATAATATCCGTATACTGAATTTGGATGTCGACGTTGTCGCCCACGCGCTGGTAGCCCGGATCGAAGCTCCGCTTCGTTCGACTTATTATACGAATCCGACACGACCAGCCGTACCTCCACGTGGTCAACTGTAGTCTGGACGAGTTTGAACATCTCAACACCTTCGATGTCGTACATCAGGGTGTAGAAGTTGACGGCGGGCAATAGTCGCCCATCGGGAGTCCGAAGGATGTCGTCTGTTCGTCCCTCAAACTGTTCGACGGTCAGCGGTAGCCCGCGGCCACAATCACAAGTGGTCGATCCTTTGTTGATGGTTGCCTTGTCGCCCATCTCGTACCTGATAAGCGACATCGCATAGTTCCAGAGGATCGTGCCAACGATTTGTCCGGTCCCGTCGTCACGGTCTACAATTTCGACGACCCCGTACTCCAAGTTCTCATGGTATTTGTATGACTCACTACACTGGTGAGGGTGTCAAGGTTAGATGATGGCATTGTGGAGAACTGCGAAGGCTTTGACCCAGCGGTCTACTGATTTCCAGGAGCTATTGTGGGGGAACCGGCTATAGAAGAGCCTGGTTCGGTACTTGAGAAGGCCGAACCAGGCTTCGACCAGAGACCGTTCCTCCCACGTTTCACGACGTGAGTCACAGAGATCGAGGTCATCGAGTGCCCAGTTGTACCACGGTCCACAATCTACGAGAACAACTGGTTCACCACGACACCGCTTGAGAACTTGTTTGACGAACAGCAAAGCGTCGAGGTCAGATCGGCCGGGAGAGACCTCGATGTGGATGACTTCGAACGTCTCCACATCGACTGCAGCCCAGACGTAGATCTCGGTCTCTTCGATCTTCAGCTTGGTCTCGTCGATAGCGACAGTCGAATGGTAGTCGGGATCTGGATCGAAGAGGTGCGCCAACCGATGATCTGTCTCGTGCGCGTTAAACGCCCGATTGATAAACGCTCGCTCTACCTGCTCTACGTCGGTTGATTCTTTGAACGTGAATGGTTCACCGGCGGAGCCGCTTGTGTGGTTAACTATCGCGTCATCAATATTTTGCGCCTGAAGCCGCTCGTAATTCTGTCGAATATCGTCCTTCGTCAATCTTGGTAATTTTGAGAGATCATCTACCGTCTGAATCTCAGATGGTGAAAGCCCTCGCTTGTCGAACAAATCCCGGTAGTACGGAACGTTTTGATAAGCGTGTTCAATGATCTCTTGTAATTGTTCTTCCTGATACCCCCGTAATCGGTCTTCTGACCAGGACTGACCGATCAAGGCCGAGGTTTGTCCCCAACGACAAACGCGTGGTATCGGGAGTTGGGGGTGACGAGCGTCACGAGGTAGTAGGCAGTTGCGATGGCTAACACAAGTGGTTTTGGCATATCCCCAAAGTAGCCGTATTTGGACGGCGTATTCTTGATATGCGTCACAATCGATTTGTAATAGAGGTTGGTGGCCTCCTTCTCAACCAATCCTGCGTTTCGCACCAGCTGGCGACATTCTCCCACTGTGAATTCACGGACGTGACCCACTCCGTGGACGTGCTCCTCTTCGATCATCTCCTGCGGGTTCTGTCCTAAGAGTAGCTCTATTCTGTTCTTCAGCGTGGCGAAGTTTGGTGTTCCGAGGATGAACCGCCCGCCAGCATCGAGAACACGCGCGAACTCGTCAATGAGCTTCTGAGCGGGCACTAACAAGTGTTCAAGGACGCCGTGGAAGATGACTAGGTCGAATTGTTCGTCCTCGAACGGAACGGTCCCCTCGTTGAGGTCGTGGACGACATGATCGACACCCTGATCTTCGGATCGTTCTTTCATCAGATCCGTGAAGTCTATCGTCGAGACACTACTTCCATCCAGCAAGTCATTTAGCAGGAACGTAAACGGCGTCGGTCCGACATCGAGGATTCTGAGGTCGCTACGCGAACTGGGAATGCGCTCGAAGATGTAACCAAACCGTTCGCGATGGTCTTCCATATAGAACTGCTCGTAGTCCTGATCTTCGCCCATCGAGCTCTTGTCGCGCTGGTCTTGTCTCTCCAATTGCCGAAGCATCGAGTCATAAGCAGACTCGAATTCCTGACTCGTTGTCATAACAAGCTGATGTGAACAGTCCGAAATAAAGTTTATCAAAGACAGATATCTGATAAGACGAAAGCGGTTACAATTGGTCTGTGACGACATTTCCTGAATCATCAACACGAATTCGGTATTCAGCGGACCCGTCGGGCGTCGTCACTCGAAGCCCATCGCCTGGCTGTTGGGTAACGACCTCTCCCTCGCGAAGCTCAAGCAATCCGTCGTCGTTGAGCTTGAAGTTGATTCTCCCCGCCGTCTGGTTGCGTAGTATCCAGCCACCGAAGCCATACCGCAATACGTGATCGTCGCTTTCGTTTGGCGAGGCGTATAAAAAGTCAACAAATGAAGCGTCGCCCGAATGCCTGATTCGGGACTCATTATCGCGGAAGGTGAGGGTGTCTCGGACACCGCGCTTTTCGATGGGGAGGTCTGCGGGTGTTCCGTAAAGAGGATTTGCCGCATCGACGATGTTGACGCTAATATCCCCTCCGACAGCGGTCTTCGTCTCGCTGAGATTCACGGTCTGATACGCGCTCGGGGTCGTCGTCTGGCCGGTCCAGTGGGAGGTTGCGCCAATGGCCCGCCACGACGAGCCCTGAAGACTCGTTGACGCGAGAAGTAGGTTCGACTCCTGTTCGAGCGTCGATGCGAGATAGTACCCCCGGCCAGAACCTTCGTCATACACCGTGTGTATCGAAAAAGACCCCGCTGCGATCCCAGTCCGCAGTTCTGGATTTAGGCTTTGGACCATCGTCTGCGTGACTGACGACCCGCCACCATCCTCAACACGGACAACGCCGAAGTCCTCATCCCCGGAAGTGCTGCTTTTGTCGTGGCCGAGGTAGTAGATACTGCCGTCGGTAGGGTCCGGAGCGATTGCGACATATTGGCCGAGGTGAGCGGCAAACTCATCCCACGTCGAGCCACCATCTGTCGAGCGGTAAAAATAATCGGGGCCGTCACCGCCCGTCACAATGATGTTGTCGTTCACTGGGTGGTACGCCGCTTTGTGAATGTGATCCGAAAACTCGGGGAAGTCTGTGGAGATTGTCGCAAAGGACGACCACGATTGACCATCGTCATTACTGGTTAAGATTTCTTGCGCCTTTCGCTCGACTGCGAGGATCTCGCCAGCATTATTTTCGTCCCAGCTCCAGACGTGCTGTTGCGTGAGGTTCTGAACCTCCACCCACGAAACCGCACCATCAGCAGATCGGTAGATAGAGCCGCCAGTACCAACGAGAAGCGAGCCGTTCTGTGTGACGTGAATGTCGTAGAGCCTGTCGCTGCCGCCTTTCGGAAGCGTGCTGGCAACCGATCACGAGTTGGGGTCCGCCGGTGTGTCAGTTTTGTAAATCTCGATGGGATCGGGATCGACGTGGAGCGCGTAGTATGTTCCCGACGAGTCGACTGCGGAGCCGCTATATACACGCCCGAGCGGGGCGGCAAGTGATTCATTTTCCGTAGTGCGTGAGACTTCTGTACTGAGCGATCCACAAGTCAGTCAACGAGGTGTGAGAAGAGTTCTATGACACCCTCCTTGTTAGTGTAGAAAACTGAAATCATTTCAACTATTTTACTTTTCAATAAATTGTATTTCATCCCCAGATTTAATATCCAACCAAATGAGTACCTGACATGAAAGTATTAGTTTGCCTTCCAGACCCCCGGTTAGGTGGGCCGCAAAAATCAGCTATGGACGTCGCTGAAGTTCTCTCTGATAAAGGGATAAAAACAGAATTCCTTGTTCCACAAGGACACGATAGATATCCAAATACATTAGAAAAAAAAGGTTTCGCTGTCCATCAGTTAGACATCGGTATGATATCCCCTCTTCGAAATATATCAAATAATATGAGATATGTCGCGTCGTTCCCTAAGAATGTTAAAAAAATCAAAAGTCTAATTCATAATGAATCTATTGACGTGGTAAACGCCCGAAGTACACTGAGTCTACAGAGTGTTGGCGCGGCAGTCTCCGGTGAAGTACCACTGGTCTGGCACTTCAATGATGCTACACTTCCAAGACCATTTGTAAACATCGTTTCCCGCGCAGCGAAACGTTACGCCGATGAGATCGTCGTTAGCGCTGAAAACGTAAAGGATCACTACTTCAGGAATATCGAACCAACTAAAATATATCCAACAGTCAATAAGAATAAATTTGATCCTGGACGAATAAAACCACTTAGTTTTGAATCGTCCATTCCTCTAGAAGGGGACAGCATAAAAATTGGACTTGTTGGGAATATAAGTCCCGTGAAAGGGTATGATACATTTATAGAAGCATTTGACCACATTGCTGATGAGTATCCCAACACGGTATCTTTGATAGTAGGTAAAAAGCTTTCAACTCGACTGAATTATTTACAGAATCTCCAAAAACAGATTTCAAGAAGAAAATTAGAGAATCAAATTTACTTTCTAGGCTGGAAAGAAAACATAGCAGGTTTTCTGTCGGCCATTGATATATTTGTACTGCCTTCCCACTCTGAAACGGGTCCAATGACCCTGATGGAGGCAATGATGATGAAAAAACCCATAGTAACTACAAATGTCGGTGTTGTACCTGAACAACTAGAAGATGGCGAACACGCTTGGATAGTTGATGCTGGCGACACTGCACAGCTTGCCGCCGGAATGCAGACCGCTTTGGAAAACCAAAATGAGTGGGAAAAAATAGGGAAAGCATCACGAGAACTAGCTCTGAACACGTTTACTGCTAATGCTGCTGCAGATCGATATGAATCAGTCTATCGATCTGCTATCTCGAATGAATGATAAAATATAGTTTAGTAGCGAGTCTCAGTACCTCACAAAGCCGGTTAGTTAGAACGTCTGCTTGCTGAAGATGTGTCCAAACACCAGAAGCAAGCAGACAGTGAAATCCACGAAGACCAGCTCCTTAACTTCCTCGTCAACCAACTTGACGAGGAAGTTTCTCTGAACCTCGCTAACAACGCTGAAATCGATACAGAGGACATCTACGAGGTCCTCGTCGGTGCTTGCGCCGACAGGACCTCGGTCTCTACACGTGTGGCTCCAGTGAAAATTCTCCGTCTGCGAACACGATCCTCTACCACCTCCGGACGAAGTTCGAGCCGAAACGGCTCGAACGAGTCGCTAACACACTTCTTCGAAGAGATATCGTTGAATTGCTTCCCGAGCAGGTGGAGATCTGTGTAGACCTCCACCTGCGGCCCTACTACGGTGACGAAGACGACACAGACGCCCTCTCACTCGGAAGCGAAGCGGGGAACCACCGCATTCCACGCCTACGCTACACTCTACGCGCGTGTGAAGAACAAACGCTACACGCTGGCGGTGTGCCGTCTCGAAGACGGCGACACCGCCAGCAACGTCCTCGCTGAGTTCCTTGGCGTTCTCGACGGCCTTGACACCGAGGTCAAGACCGTCTACCTCGATCGCGGATTCTACGACAGCAAGTGTCTCATGTTGCTTCAAGCTCACAACTACGCGTACGTTGTCCCGATCATCCGGTGGGGTGAGGCGATTCAGCAGGAACTCTCGGAAGGGTGGAGTCGCGTCATCCAACACGATTTGACAGGGAAACTCGACGGTCACAGCTGGACCGTCGAGTTTCCGGTCTATATCGACTGTACGTACCTAAACGGGAAGTATGACGAGAACGCCGTGGCGCGTCACGGCTACGCCGCTGACGCGCCGTTCATCGACTCACCACGAGACGCTCGATACCACTATGCGAAACGCTTCGGTATCGAAGCGAGCTATCGACTCTCCGAACAAAGTATCGCGACGACCTCGACACAAAATCCGGTCGTACGGCTGCTGTACGTCGTGGTAATCTTGCTGTTACAGAATATCTGGCGGTATTTATACTGGGAATACATGGTGACGCCCCGCCGTGGGGGGGGCGTCACCTCTGGCAGTGGTCGTTCAAGGAGTTCATCAACATGATTCGATGGGCAGCGTGGACGGCCCTCGCGACGCGTCGGGCCGTCCCCGCAAACTGACCACCAGACGACCGGTTTACCCGATAATCTCCGACCAAGCTAGCCTTCCCAGGAGTGGCGACGCTGTCGCGTCGGCGGCATCCGCCGTCGACAGCGACAGCTCTCCGTCTGTTCGTCGAAGATTCTCTCGTCGAGACCACCAGTACAACCGCTCCGTCACAGAACTCAGGCTTCAGAAACAGCTAGCCGAGGATGCTTTGTGAGCTACTGAATATTGGCTGTACGCTGCTGTCGATCCCGAGTCGAACGATCTGCTCCATACACAGCTTGAACCAACGACAAATAAGGCTCTCGCAGATCGGTTTTTCGCTGATCTTCGTGACAAACACGACATGGATGACGCGACTGTTCTCGTAGATGGATCAGCTTCACTTCAGAGAGCCTGTCGCAAACATGACCTCGATTTTAGATACGAACGACATGGAAATCGGAACAGCGTTGAACGCGTATTTCGTGGGATAAACGTCGAACTACCTATTTCTCAAATTGTTTCAGTAACGCCAAAGCAGAAACTGCTGACGAGTAGCTGAGATCGTTCGCTTTCGCAGGGAATCAGCTTATCTGAACACTACATACACAAGAGCGAACACGCTTACATAGCCTCGATCTGGCAATGACCATCAAGACTGATAAATCTCTTAACATGACTAATCAGACAGCGCCTCTTGAAGTATTGATCTAAACCTTTCTTTAGAATTCTCAAATGAATATCTAGAAATTATATATTCGCGGGCATGAAAACTGAGATTATCCCACATTTCCTTCTTAATGTATTGGTCAATCTCTCTTGCCATCTGGTTTGGTTCATTACTTGAAAGCAAAAACCCAGTCTCCTCGTGCTTGATAATGTCAGGAATACCACCAACCTGAGTCGCGATCGGTACTGTACCGCACGACATCGCTTCAAGCAGTGTTTTTGGAACACCTTCTGATTCAGAAGGTAACACAAGATACCGAGAGTTACCAAGAAGTTCTTTGACTTTCTTTCTATTAACCCACCCCAAGCGCTCAACGTTGTCATTTAGGTTATTTTCGGTGATAATATTTTCCACTTCTGAGCCGAGCGTACCATCACCGACAAATGCGACCTGAATATCAGAATGATTTTCTACAAGAATAGAGACAGCCTGAGCGAATTTTTTGACCCCTTTGACTCGCTCGAAACGACCGAGATAAATCAAGTCATATTCTCGTTTTGATTCAGAAATTTTACTATCGAAGTCACTGGTGTCAATGTAATTAAGATTAGCTACGGTGATACGATCGTCATTTATTTCCCTGAACTCAGATTTCATACTTTCAGAAAGAAAAACCACTTTACTTGCCAGTCCACAAGACACTTTTTCAAGAGCACCAATAGTTTCTGTCATAACTTTCGTTCCAATTGTCTGTTCGTGCTGTTCTATGTAGCTTGTTTTAACCGACCCGGTGACTATTACGATTGGATTAAGACCCAAAACTCGGGAGAACAGAATTGGTAACAAAAGAACGGTCCCTCCTAAGTGAAAGAATACAGCATCCATATCATTTCTACTTCTGATAAGTGCGAATGTAAGCCGTAACTGAAGATAGAAATGATAGACAAATTCATGAATGAGTGTGGGTCGGCCGTATCGTTTCATACTCTGGAGATATACTTGATCATCTTTAATCGCCGTACGTTCGGGACCGAAGATGGTTATTGATTCTGTCGTTTCACCAAAAATATTGATGAAGTTTTGTATAGCAGTGAACGCCGCATCCTTCTCAGTTAATTGTTCTGAGATAACTACAATGCCGATTCTAGGCTTCGGGTTCTTCCTCTTATTCATGGGCTAGTATATCTCAAGGGAGGTTCGCCTGTAAATCCTATGAGTCTATAATAGGTCGCGTTAAGTTACGCAGAAACGCAAGACGGCGAGAATACTCGCCAGGTTCAGGAAAGCTAATTTACACACTCAAGATGGGTAGTATCTCCGGGAGAAACAGAATCTACCTTCTCAGTTCCCGTTGATCCGCAGAACACGATCCGCTACAACATTCTAGAACACTTCAGCAAAATCGCATGACGGAAGCCATGTTGATACTAACTTAACGCGACCCGTGTGCTTTCGCAACCACGCGGCTGGGCATCTTCGAATCACCAATTCAATCATGCTCTACCGCACTCTTCACGCTAAGATTGACACCCTTCGAAGGCAGGGCGGTCTTTGTGTATATCTGTTTCTGCCTGGCCAGAGGCACTAATGCTCCTGGTTCCGCCAGTTTACGGAAGAGCGAGTTAAGTAGGTATTATCAATGAAGGTATTTTCTCACAGACAAGAATTCCTGATTTGTAAAATATGTTTTTTAATTATAGGAGGGAATTGGAGAGCAATTAGATACAGAACAGCAGGTATGTTTAGTGGATAATGGCGAAGGGATTTAATGAAATATTTCTGTGGGTCATCAGAAATCTGAGTCGGCAGAGAATACACACCGAGCTTATGTATATTTACCGCTAGGGTCCTTGAATTCATTTTTTTATTATGCTTCTTGAGAAATTTTTTCATACCTTGGTATAATCTTAGAGAGTCTGTACTGATTCGATCTTCGTGGTCTTGATGGATAGTGGCAAGAACAGTAGGAAGAACACCAATTCGATACTTTTCTGCGATTCGAACCCACAAATCGTGATCTTGTTTACTCCTCAGTTGTGGGTCAAAAAGTCCGACTCTATCTAAACATCGTCGTCGTATAAGAGGGGTTGCACTGGGAATAAAGTTTGAGTAGAGTAGACCGTCAAGAATATCGCCTTCAAAAGAGGGTTTTCGGGTTGTAGTCGAATGTGTTCGTATAAACTCTGCTCCTGAATACACCATTGCGTACGAGTCTGGTAGCGAGCGGAGTTTGTCCACTTGTCGATCCAGCTTTTGTGGTAGCCACTCATCGTCGTCGTCAAGCAAAGCAACATATGTTCCAGTTGAGTTTGTAATACCTGTGTTACGTGCTACAGGAGCACCTCTATTCTCAGTATGTTCAATAATCCTAATCGGAGAGTCAGTCTCAAAGTCGGGAAGAGTTCGATCAGGATCGTCGTCTACCACTATTATCTCAATATTATCGTATGTTTGTGTATCAACGCTCTCTATTGCGCGACGTAATGAGTCTAAGCGGCCATAGGTGGGAATTACTACGGAAACTTTCGGTATCATCTATCTATTCCGTAAATACACTCTGTTCATATATATTAAAATCTCTGTTGTCGTAAGTGTCGCGTTAAGTTAGAGGATGAGCCGCTCGATTTCAGAGTGTCTTTGGCCGAAGCCGAGCGCCTCAGCGAACGTATCGCTCGGAGTGACTTGTCGTTTGTGGAGCGAGATCGAACGCCGCGATGGGCGATTGGAATAGGGATCCGTTGTCTCTTGGTCGGTATATCACTGCGTGAGGTAAGTAAGTATCTCAAAACGTTTGGGATCGGTCGGGGTCATGTCGCTACCCACAACTGAATTCATAAAGCCGATCTCGACATTCTCCGACGATCAACTCGGTGTTGACGAAAAGATGATCCGCCTCCACGGTCAGAAGTTCTGGCTATACGGGGCGGTTGATCCACAGACGAACGAAATCATCTACGTAAGCCTCTATCCGACCACAAATAAACAGACGACACGATAGTTTTTCACCGAACTACACCGGCGCTATCAGCTCGATGATGTGGAAATCCTCGTTGATGACGCAGACTATCTCGAATCGGTTCTCGCTGAAGACGGCCATCGATTTCACGTCATTCAACATAGAAACCGGAATGCCATCGAAGGTGTATTTTGGGAAATAGGACGATGAACATCATCGTTTGCGAATAGTTTCAGCAATGTTGAGCAAGAGACAGCTCAAAATTGGCTTGAAGCCGTCGCCGTCTACCACAATTCACATCAAACTAAACGTGACCTTATCTTTTGGTGCGATTGATGACATATAACCTCCGGTTTTCGTAAGTTTGTCTAAGTACTGAATCAACGACTCTTTGTGATTTAGAATTCCTATTGCACGTCGGTATCACAACAGCAACATTTGGTTTGATTATTCAGGGTGATTCTCTTCAGTCATAGCGGTATATAATAAATTCCCCGTTCGTGTAGGCGCTGTTAATCGTATGATCGGATTGTAGGCGAGAAAAGTCATTCGGACGATATCGCCACCTATCGGGATAATCGGGATGTAGTCTCGGGTAAATCATCTTTCCCTTGCTTGTAATTGTTAAGTAACCTGACTTGTTTTTATCGGTTGCGTAATGCTCCCGTTTGTCATATCCAAAGTGGTCTACGGGCGCAGACCCACGTATTGTTGACTGGTCAGCTCTGAATTGCGAATAACGACGAATATCAAATCCCCACTCTCGGAAATTAGCCTCGTCTTCTGAGTGATCAATGAGCCATTCTCCTCCAACTACTTGCATCTCTGTCCTTTGAAAATTTGTGTCACCGTTCATTGGCGAATTATACACAGA
Organism: Halorubrum sp. CBA1125; assembly: GCF_009742825.1. Lineage (GTDB taxonomy): Archaea > Halobacteriota > Halobacteria > Halobacteriales > Haloferacaceae > Halorubrum. Next base: position 11,089 of record NZ_WPCE01000001.1, on the reverse strand, counting down.
GACAAATGAGATTGAAAATGAGGAAAGAATAAGCAGAATAAGAAATATAGATATTATTTTTTTACCTGTAATTCTGCTGTTTTTAATATTAATGGTGCCTAATGCGATTATAATTGTCGAAAACACCCCACTAACTACTGAGAAGCGTCTAAGGGTGGTTGACCAAGTGTTCAATGCCATCCCTGCTACTCGAGCCACTGCTGATAAAACATATACAATAAAAAAAGACCGGGAAATGTGGTCGCCTATATCTATCATACAAGTAGTAATAGATAACAACAATGGCTACCCCAAGTGCGCCTAGGGCAAATCTACCGTATGAAAAAATAAAAACGCGAACGAGATCGGACAACGCTGGACTGCTCTGAATGATAACTGACAGATACTGTCCAATAAGAGTCCCCTCAAGAAAATCCGGGAGCTGCGATGCGAATCCGGTTACACCGCTTGTCTCACCCTCTGACAGTCGACCTTGATCCGGGCGGGACGCGTATGGTGAGATGACGATTATTGTACTTGCTAGCTTATACCCTATCTCCTGAGAAAGCCAAGTGTACGCGGCGATACCGCTGCCCGCCAAGAGATATCTGATTCTTCGGGGCCCCCGTCTAATATAATCTTGAATATCTATCGATGTACTGCGAGAAACTATATAAATGAGTCCGACCAGTACAATCGAATAGATAAGCGTTAGAATATGAAAGAAAACTAAAGATATCAGTACAATGGCCAAAATTGATTTGTATGTATATCGTTCCGTCTGCCCAATCCGAAACGCGAGGTACAGGACGAGTATGATGTATGAGACTGATAAGGAAAACGGAGAGGTGTTCAGCGATCCCGGAAGAGCACTCATTAAGAATAACAGAAAAACGAATTGCTGTGTCTTGAAGTTGTAGTCCAGACCCTGTGCAATTAGATACGCAAACCCAGCGGACATCACAACAAAAGGAACTGCTATTAGGTATAGCATCTGGACTCCTGTACGGTCGGTAACTATACTTGTAATCGACACAAATATGTGTAGTGTAGGATAAATGAGACCCTCATATACGTGGTTTGTGTTGAGAATATGTTTGATTTGACCGGCGTGGAACATCGCATCCGAGGATAAAAAAAAGGTGATAGCCACGAATCACTGGTAGTGAGAGGAAAATCATTGATGACAGTAACGTAATCCCGAGACCCAACTTCCATAATCCACCGCGAGTCAGCAAATCTTGATTGATAATAAGCGCAAATCCAATCAGGAACGAAACGAATAAGAGTATAAAAAAGTATAGTGGGAAGCCATCATAGATAGTAATCTCATAACCGTTCGCGGCTGGCGTTAACAAGATAGTAATAGCGACGGCTATTAAAATCAGGGACTCAATTAGTATGAGGATCCGTTCTGGTGAGGAGTACGACACCACATTATAGTTACCGGGTGGTTTGACTTATTACTGACGCTGTCTATAGAGTAGATGGCTTGGAGCAAGTGGGATCAAATACAGAGCTAATAAGAGTGTTGTGTTGAATACCGATCGACGGAGTTGCCGAACTCGTCGATCAAGGCTACGACGTAGAGTACCACATTGTCGGACGCTCTTGTGTAGCAAATTGTTGATGGGCTTGCTCCACGTTCGCTCTACCCGACGAGAACGAACACGATCAGCTCGATGTTTCTCTCAGAACTCCGTGATAAATATCAGACTGACGACGCGGTCTTTCTCGTCGACAATGCGTATGGTTACACGCAGCCTGTCATCGTCAGGGGCTTCGATTCCAACACGTCACACATGAGAATCGGAATGCCGTCGAACGTGTCTTTCGTGAGGTAGAACACAGATTTGTCAGTTTTAAACTTGTTTAGCAACGCTGAATCAGAAACTGCTGACAAGTGGCTCAGACCGTTCGCTTTTGCATGGAATCAGCTTATCTGAACATGACGGATCACTCCTCCTCGATTCCTCTTAATTCACGATACATCTCGTAATCGACCTGATCGATCCCAAGAAAATAGATAATAGCGACGAAACCGAGCGTTCCGCTGATGCCTCCAAACATAATCAGCAGTATTTCTGGAATGCCGTATCCGAGTAACGCCGTCCGTATCGGACGCATCAATACGACCACGATTACGCCAGCAAGGACTGGTTTCAAATATCGCCGTGTGTACGGGTTGTATCGCTCCAAAATCCAAAGTTCAAGAATTCGAAATAAATTGACCAAGGAGAGCGTGAGAGCGGACGCCACAGCTGCCCCCACGAACCCGTATCTGGTGATCAAGATGTAATTCGCGATCACGTTTGAAACCCCGAGGAACCAGCGATTGAACAGCACAACGTACTGGTGTTTACTCATCATGAGCATGTATCCGCTCGGTCCGACCGCGCTGCGGATTATCTGACCCGCGACAAATAATGACAGTACGACGGAACCACGAGTGAACTCGGACCCGAAAAGCGCTAACACCTCGAGTCGAAACGTGTACAGCAGTACTGCGGGCAACAAACACAGCGTAAAACTCCACCTCGTGACGGTCTTAAACACCTTCTGGAGTTCTTCGCGCTCGTCTCGAGAGTGTAGTTTCGACGCGATCGGAGGAAACAATTGATTCAACCCCGACAGGGCTAGCCCAGTTACAGTCGCAAGTCCTATCGCCACCCCGTAGATTCCGACTTCCACTTCACCGAGAAAGTAGCCGATCATCAATCGATCAACGTTGGTGTATAGAAGCGATCCCGCGGCAGTGAGCGTCAATGGGATGGAGAAATTGTAGTACTCGTATAATTCTTCTCGACCGATGTCGAAGTTCACGTGGATGTCGATCCGTTTGATGAGCAAACTGAGAGAGATCGCCACCGCGAGGAGACCAGCGAACGCGACCGCAGCGCTTGCCCCGACGATCGTCGCTCCGAGCATGAGCGCTATCGCGACCGACACGACGTTCAATACCGGAACGAGGACATCTCTGATGAAGATCTGGTTTCTTGCGTCTTCGAAAGCCCGGAACGTGTTGGATATTGCCTGTATACTCACCTGGAGGGGGAGAAATAGCGCAAGGATTCGGAGGACATCGGTAAAGAGTGGATTCTCGAGTGTTAGTTCGTTTATCTGGCCAGCAAAGCTGAACAGCAGTACGGAAACGACGATCGCCCCGATGATCGACGTGCTGAACGCAATCGTGATATATCCTCCCTGTGTAGTCTTTTTGTCTTCGAACTCCGGGACGAACCGCATGATCGACTCCGTCACCCCAAGTCGAGCGAACACTCCGACGACCGACAGGATCGTCTGAGCATACGAGTACACACCGTACGATGCGGCACCCAGAGTACGGGTCAGAAGGATCTGTAACAGAAAGTTCGATACGTTCGAGGCCACCTTTCCGACAAAAAATAGTACTGCTCCACCGGATACAACGCCGAGTGTGGAGCGTTCTTCGCTCATTTATGACCCGCCATCATCGCATGTATCCTAAAGCTTCTAAACGATCCTCTATCTCCTCGTCTGGATCGTTGAGACCAGATTTGACCCCCGAATCATTCAATCTAGAAAAAATCTCATCTACTCTCGAAGGGTATTCTCGCGCGACGGTGTGGTACTCTTGGGCGGAGTCAATCGTCACCGTCGCACCGTCTTCTCTATGTGTTGAATACTTAATAACTACCGTGCCGTCGGTCTCATACACAGCTCTCCAAGGACCGAGGTAATCATCCTTGTTCACCGTTTTTGGAAGTGTGATACCCGGTTCTGGAACGCGATATGTTGAGGAGAGTACTCGTCCAGATTCGGGAACGAAAGATAAAGAGTCATTGCCGGCTATCGATTTACGTACTACTGCGGGGAACTCGGTTAAGGAGGCGGGCGAATCGATCCGCTCGCTATCTGTTTGTCCCGGATGTTTCACCACTAATGGTACGTGTGTTTGTACTTCGTGAATCCCCCAACTGTGATCACACAGTCGAACCCGTGGTGAAACTTGGCTGAACTCCCCGAAGGCTTCGCCGTGATCGCTTGTGACAATAATAAGGGTGTCGTCGTATTGATCGTTTCTCTTCAGGCTATCTAATAATGTTCTAATCGCTGCGTCGGCCTGTCTAATACATTCGTCGTATAGACACTCCAACGCAGAGAGCGCCCACCATCTCCCCTCACATAAAATCTGCCGAGACATCGGAGGTTCAAAATATTCTGTAAGCGATCGAAGTTGTTCGTCATCATAGAGTCTAAACTCTGGTTGTGCGACGTACGGATAATGGGCGTCCATCAGATTGATACACGCCGCCCACGGCCCTTCCTGATCTTCTTGCCAGTCAAGAAATTCGGATATATATATTTCGGCTTGTTCAGCCTCTGGATCTTGCGAAGTTAGCTCTTCGAATTTATATTTGAACCCGTTGATTAGAGACTGGATTGGTTTCTGATGTTTGAGAGCCCTCTTAATGAATCTTGATGTTGAAATCTTATCCTCGAAATCCAGGTGCGTGAGTCCCGACTCTGGGTGAGTGAAGCGTTTCGGACCGACGGTATACTGGAAGTGCTCCGCCAAGTTTGACGCCTCAGTAATGACGACATTCGGCGAAAAGAGTCCAGTAGAATATCCATAATCCTGTACTAATTGCGGCCAAATACTGCTATTTTCATCTAAATTAGATTCATGCTCAAACAGTTTGTGTTCTTCCACATGATAGCCAGAAAAGATGCTCGCATGGCTTGCGATGCTATGAATCCCCGGTGCCCGCGCTTGTGTGTATTTCGTCGCGTTTTCTGAGAAGGAATTCAAATTTGGAGTTGTTTCGATAGGATAGTTGTGGAGGCTGGTATTCTTCGCTCTGACACTATCTAGAACAACGAGGAGAATATTTGGCTGCTCTCTTTTCATATACGCTAAACTCACTCTATGGGCAGTATGAAACTGTTGGTTATCATCTACTTCTCTAATCTGTGTCGGAACTGAATATTATACGAGATTATGTATATCTGTCACGCTCCTCCGATGGGCCACGTGGCCGGCTCGTACGTACTCAGTCCCCCGCTTCAGCCGTCTCACCCGCTTCGAACTCCCCCTCCAACCGCGCCTCGGCCTCCTCGCGATCCTCCGGATACCCGACGTCGACGCGCCACCCGTCGAGTGGAATCGCGTCGATCGTCCGCCCCGATTGAATCAAGAGGTCGATCGCGTCACTGATCTCGTACTCCCCACGCCCAGACGGCTGGACGAGGTGACACGCGTGGAAGATCGCTGGCGTGAACGTGTAGAATCCGGTCATCACCAGGTTGCTCGGCGGGTCGTCGGGCTTCTCGACCACGTCGGTGATCTCGCCGTACTGATTCGTGTCACACACGCCGTACCGCGACGCCTCGTCCCACGGCACTTCCTCGACGAGGAACGCGGCGTCCGCGCGGTCCTCGCGCTGGCGCCGCACCACGTCCTGGATGTTCGCCTCGAAGACGTTGTCCCCGAGGATCAGCATGAAGTCGTCGTCGATGTGCTCCTCGACGGTCAACAGCGCGTGGGCTAGTCCATTACTGTTCGCGCTGATGCGCGTAGGTGATCGGCACGCCCTCGTACGCGTCGCCGTAGTGGTCGATGATCACCTCCTTCAGGTAGCCGACGACGACGACGAGCTCGTCGGCGCCCAACCCGATCAGCTGGTCGAAACAGTGCGTGAGCAGAGGTTCGTCCGCGACCTCCACCATCCCCTTGGGCTTGTCCTCGGTGAGGGGACGGAGTCGCGTTCCTTCGCCGGCCGCGAGTACGACAGCCTTCATGTCATTAGCGGATACGGTACACCATCAAAGTTCTTTTCACCACAGTGAAATTCCTTGACTGGATCAGACTCCAGATCCACGCTCGCCAATTCTCTACCACCCTCGCTTCTGCGTTCGACCACTAATTTCGCCGTCTCGGTTCCCACGGTTATCTCCTCGCACACCTCCTAGATAGGATTCTTCGATGGCTTTTTGATGTGATGCACTTACCCACATCTTGAGTAACCATGACGATCCTCCTCACGGGCGCCGACGGCTACGTCGGCTGGCCCACAGCTTTACGAATCGCCTCCAGAACCGACGACCGCGTCCTCCTCGTCGACAACTTCGCGCGCCGCGAGTGGGTCGACGAGATCGGCTCCGTCTCGGCCACCCCGGTCGCCCCCATCCAGACCCGCCTCGCCGCCGCCGAGGACGTCCACGGCCTCACCAACCTCTCGTTCGTCGAGGGCGACCTCACGGACAAGGACTTCGTCGACGAGCTCCTCGCGGTCCACGAGCCCGACACGGTCGTCCACACCGCGGCCCAGCCCTCCGCGCCCTATTCCCAGATCAACGGCGAGCGCGCCAACTACACCCAGCACAACAACCTCCAGGCGACCCGCAACCTCCTGTGGGGGCTCGAGGAGCACGACCTGGCCGACACCCACTTCGTCGAGACCACCACGACGGGCGTCTACGGCGCCCCCGAGTTCCCCATCCCCGAGGGCGGCGCCACCATGGAGAACCGGGGCGAACGCGACGAGGTGCCCTTCCCCGCGATGGCGGGCTCGTGGTACCACCTCACCAAGAGCCACGACGCGGCCAACATGCGACTCGCCCACCAGCAGTTCGACATCCCGGTCAGCGACGTCCGGACGGCCATCGTCTACGGCACCCAGACCGAAGAGACGCGCGCCGACGACCGGCTGAACACGCGGTTCGACTTCGACTACTACTTCGGCACCGTCGCGCACCGCTTCGCCGCGCAGGCCGTCGCGGGCTACCCCGTCACCGTCTACGGCAAGGGCGAACAGCGCAAACCCTTCGTCAGCCTCGAAGACGCCGTCGAGGGGCTCGCCCGGCTCGCGCTCGCCGACCCCGACGACCGGCCCGCCGACCACGCGGTCTACAACCAGGTCACGCGCGCGATCAGCATCGTCGAGATCGCGAACACCATCGCCGACGTCGGCACCGACCACGGCCTCGACGTCGCCGTCGAACACTTCGAGAACCCGCGCGACGAGGACGAGACCCACAAGATGGAGATCGAGAACGACCGCTACATGGACCTCATCGGCGACCAGGCGCAAGACTTCGAGGCAGGCATCCAGGACGTCTTCGCGACGCTCACCGACCGCGCCGACGTCATCGCGGCCCACGAGGACCGCTTCCTGCCCGGCGTCCTCGAAGACCGCCTCGAGGACTGACCGCGCCGGTTACGAATTCTCGGCGATCCACTCGCAAAACGCGTCGAAGTCCGCCGCGCCGGCGCTGTCCGCGATGGCGCGGAGTGTCCCGATACTCACCGAGTCGTGGAGCGGGACCGAAACGACGCGCGGCGCCGAATCGTGGTCGGCCGGCGGCTCCCACCGGAGTATCAGGTGGTCGCCGGTCGTGCGGACGTGTTGAACCCCCCCCACGTTGACGAGCACGCGATAGATCTCTTCGCCGGAGAAATCCCGCCTCGTCATTCGAGCACGTCGGGGAGGTCGTCGCGCTGCTGGCGGGCCGCGTCGGGTTCGACGCCGAGGTCGCGAAGCTCCTCGTCGGTCGGCGGGTGGCCGCCGTCCCCGTGGGCCGCGGCGACGACGTCGTCGAGGGCGTCGAGGGCGGCTTCGCGGGTGGCACCCTGTGCCGACAGCTCGTGATCCAGGTCGCGGGCGGTCCACTGGTCGTCGGGGTTCTGGATCAAGCGAATGTCCCGGCGCCGACCGTCGTCCCGGTTGGCCTTCGTCGCCATTGCCGTGACGTACGCCCCAATCACGCATAAACCTGTTCGAGCGACGCCCACGCCTCGGCGCGCAACCGGATCGACCATCCGAAAGTGGTATCGAATGCTTTACCTCCCGAGTCACCCCTTGACCCCAATATGCGCATCCTCGTGACGGGCGGCTGCGGCTACATCGGGAGCGCGCTCCTCCCGCGGCTGCTGGACGACGACCGCGTCGAACGCGTCACCGTCCTCGACAGCCTCGCCGCCGGCACCCCGCGCAACCTCATGGGAATCGGCCTCGGCACGACCGACCGGCTCGACTTCCACCGCGGGGACGTCCGCGAGTACGGCGACGTCGAGAACGCGATGCGGAACGTCGACACCGTGGTCCACCTCGCCGCGATCACCGGCGCGGACAGCACGCACGAGCGCCGCGAGGAGACCTTCGACGTCAACTACGACGGCACCGAGAACGTCGTCCGGGCGGCCGGCAAGCTCGGCGTCGACAACGTCGTGTTCGCGTCCTCGTGTAACCTCTACGGACGGGCCTCGAGCACCGACATCGACGAGACCGTCGAGCCCGACCCGCTGAATCCGTACGCGGAAGCCAAACTCGAGGCCGAGACCCGCGTCCGCGAGGCCCAGGCCGAGCACGGATTCGACGCGACCGCGCTCCGGATGAGCACGAACTACGGCTACGCGCCGGGCGTCCGGTTCAACCTCGTGGTGAACTACTTCGTGTTCCGCGCGCTCACCGACCGCCCGCTCACCGTCTACGGCGACGGCAGCAACTGGCGGCCGTTCATCCACGTCACGGACGCCGCCCGCGCGTACAAACACGCCGCCCTCGACCCCGGCGCCTGGCCACGGGACGTCTACAACGTGGGCGCGACCGACCAGAACTACCGGATCGAAACCATCGCCGAGATCGTCAAAGACGAGCTCAACCACGGCCTCGAGATCACGTACCTGCGGGACGAACACCCCGGCCCGTCCTACCACGTGAACTTCGACCGCCTCGACGAGACCGGATACGCCCCGGAACGCACGCTCCGCGAGGGCGTCCGTACCCTCGCCGAGAGCTTCACGCGCAGCGACCAGCTCACCAGCCACCCCACGACCTAACGCCATGTCCGAATCCGAGTCACCCACACCCACTGACGCGTCGCCACAGATCGCTATTACCGGTGCGGCCGGCTACATCGGGAGTCGCGTCGTCAAACGCCTCACCGATCGGCATCCCGACTGGCGGTACGTCGCGCTCGACAACTTCTACCTGGGCGACGTTCGCCAGATCGGTGACGTCACCGTCGACCACGTCGACGTCCGGAATCGCAGCGAACTCGAGGCCGCCCTCGACGGCGCCGACGTCGTCCTGCATCTCGCCGCCATCAGTGGCGTCGACGACTGCCAACAGAACCAGGACCTCGCGTACGACGTCAACGTCACGGGGACGAACAACGTGGCGTGGTTCTGTCGGAAGACCGGCGCCGGCCTCGTGTTCCCGTTCAGCATGGCGGTGCTCGGTGACCCCGAGTCGTTCCCGATCGCCGTCGACGACCCCCGCGACCCGTTCAACTGGTACGGCCGAACGAAACTCATCGGTGAACGGTCGATCGAGGCGTTCGCCGCGGACGCGTTCCCCGCCCACCTCTTCCTCAAATCGAACCTCTACGGCGAACACGCAATCGACGGCCAGCGCGTCTCGAAGGGGACGGTCATCAACTTCTTCGTGAATCGCGCGCTGAGCGGCGAGCCGCTCACGGTCTACGAGCCGGGCACGCAATCACGCAACTACGTTCACGTCGACGACGTCGCCCGCGCGTACGTCCACAGCACCGAACACCTCCTCGACCGGCTCGACGCCGGCGAGACGGGCGTCGAGAAGTTCGAGATCGCCTCCGACGAGGACCCGAGTGTCCAGGCTGTCGCCGAACGCGTCCAGGCGATCGCCGCCGAGGAACGCGGCGAGCACGTCGCCGTCGAACTCGTCGAGAACCCCCGCGGCGAGGACGAAACGCTCGTGGAGGACTTCACCGTCGACACCACGAAGGCCCGCACCGAGCTGGGTTGGGAGCCCACCCACTCCGTTGAGAGCTCAATTCGTCGACTCCTCGGCGACACGGCTACCGACGGGGAGTGAAACGAAAGCCGAACTGGAGGCGAGCGCAGTGCAGCTACGCACCCAGTTCGGTCGCTAGATCTCGTCCGGGGGAGCGTATTCCTGGGTACTCTCGTACGTCCAGGTTAACTCGAAGTACCGTTCAAGGCCGGCCACGAACGAGCCGTTTTCGGTGACGGCGGCTTGTCGCTTATGCAGGGGAATGTCTTTTTCTTCGACGAGCACGATCGCGGCACCCCGGTCGTAGTCCATGCTCGGGTCGATGATCGTGCCCCGCCACGGGAGGGGGTTCTCGCTGAATCGCGTCTCGATACCGGGATACGATTCGTGGACGTGTTCGACGATCTCCCGCTGGATCGACCGATTCTCTGCCGTGAGGTGCGTCGGGTGTAAGAACAGAATCCGGAGGGTGCGGTCGTCGGTGAGGACGGATTCGAGTGTTGGTTCGACGGCGTCGAGGTATTCGAAGCTCTTGGTGACGATGTCGATGTGCTCGTCAGCCTCGCGGTACAGCCGACGGGTTTCTTCTTCGCTTGGATCGCCGACGTCAACGACGTAGAACAGCTCTTCAGTGGGGGTAACCTCTTCGCTGGCGGAGTCGTAGAGCGGCTGGAACGTCTCGATGAAATCCTCGCGGAGGGCTTGGAGGGTGTGCTGATACGTCTCAAATTCTTGGCGTCGGGCCTCGATTGCGCGATCGAGAATCTCGGCGGGCGGCTTGGATTGATACATCTTTGGGCGGCCTGGGATCACCTTGACAAAGCCGTTGTCGGCCAGGGACTCGAGGACACCGTAGATTCGTGCTTTGGGGATTCCCGTCGCTTCCGAGAGATCTGGCGCGGAGGTTCGTCCGATAAGGAGTAGCTCCTCCAGTGCTCGTTCCTCGTACTCCGTCAAGTCGAGTTCGGCGAGTAGATTACTCGGATCCTCGGTCATTACCGGATCATCACCGTACGTGAAATTAAACCTCCGTCTCTGTGGGACTGTGTGTGCCCGACTCGTTGTGACGGCAATAAGTTAATATAGGAGGGTGTCAATTGGTTACTCATACAATGAGTAACGAGTCGGGTCGAGAGCAAGACCATCTTCACGACATCGAAGACGGCGCCGGCTGTACAGAAATTTGGGAAAAACTCAGCGAGCAACGCACACAAAACGCCAGCGATTGACATCCTCCCCGCGCTGAACGCGCGAGGCTTTCGCCTCGAATTTTCCGTAATCGCACTTCAGGCACTCGAATACGTCCTGTCCGTCCGAAGTCGGGCGGTTGTTCTCGTGGGTGAACCCGCACT
>NZ_WPCE01000010.1 GCF_009742825.1 Halorubrum sp. CBA1125 | reverse complement strand
ACCGACGTCGCCGTCCAGTCGGCGGATGTCATTCTCGTGCAGAACAACCCGATGGATGTAGTGCGACTCGTGAAACTCAGTAAGGCGAGCTACCGGAAGATGCAGGAGAACATCGTCTGGGCCGCCGGCTACAACGTGTTCGCGATTCCGCTCGCAGCAGGCGTGTTGGCACCGATCGGGATTCTGCTGTCTCCCGCTGTGGGTGCGCTTCTGATGTCGTTGAGTACAGTAATCGTCGCCATCAACGCGCAACTGCTCCGCCGGGTGGATCTATCCATCCCCGAGCTTCCAGGAGTGACACCATCCACTAGCACCCAAACTGCAGACTGAAACTCTGCCTGATCGCTTTAGGAGGGGTTTTTCGATTGCATACGGTTGGTATTCGGAATCAGAAAATCGGTGCAGTTTGGATAGATGGCACTCTGTAAACCGATTTAACGGGCTATAGATGCCAGTTTTCCCACTCACGCCGCGCCTCTTCTTGAGAAGCTGGTTGTCCTCACACGAGTTATCTCAGCATAGTTGATTCCAGAATCTCCCGACCAGTTTCTCACCCTCAACGTCGAGCAGGATGATTGAGTCATCATCAATGAAGGTGTTAGCTATGAGTGAACGAAGCGTAGCTGCGAGACTTACAGAGTACTTGTTTGTGCTGACCGATTCAACAGCAGCGGTTCCTGCGCAAAGAGGATGGGATCGCGCCGCTTGTGTGACTGGCTGATGGGATAGCTCACATGACTTCTCAGGAGCACCGATTGACCGACGCCTACCTTGTCGGGTTGACACTCACAGAGGCACTCAAAGCCGATCAGTCCCTCTGCACGGCTCTTCGAACTCTGGAGGGGCTGTTCGATTCGCTCAATGACGGCTACCCAGAGTGGCATCCAGCACCGCACTCGTTCGAGGGGATGGTACGCTTGTTACTCTACCGCGAACTCACTGGCGAAAGCTACCGTTCGCTCGCCCAGTATCCCGAACTCGCAGTTGTCTTCGACTTGGAGAAAATCCCCGACGAATCGGTGCTCTCGCGGACCTGGCGTAACCGGTTCGACGAGGCGACCCGGGAGTTCGTCACCACAGCCGCCCACTACGTCATCAAGGAAGTCCACGATCGCGACATCTCAGCGCCGGAGGTGCGGCCTAAGGCAGAGATCGTCGACGATGAGCAAGAAGCCGCAGATCCAGTAGAAGACAAATCCTTCTCACAGGAGGAGATCATCCAGACAACGCGCCTCGCGCGTGATCACGCCTTCGGTCACTTCGACTCTGGTCGGGCGTCGAACGCCTCGTACGAGGACACACAATTCTTTGAGCTACAGACGTTCATGGGGATGGTCCACTGTGGAACTGCGCAGGGAGCGACTCGCTTCCAATATCGCCATGGCGAAGAGTACAGCCCCCATGGTGATACCCACCTCCGCGCCGTCAAGCAGTTCGATCCCGAAGAACTCGTGAACGGATTCAACGAGACAACGGATCGCTTGCTCTCCGTGATCGCCTCGGAAGCATCCTTTCGAAGGCCGGTCACCGCTGCAATCGATATCACGACTATTCCCTATTACGGAGAGGTCGAAGGAATGCCGATGGTCAGCGGGACCAAGGACAGAGACGGTCGAGCATTCAAATTCGCAACCCTCTCGATCATCGGGCAGAACATCCCGCTCGTTCTGGCGGTTGAGCCGGTCCGTGAGAGTTCCGAGTGGGATGAGAACCCGTCGAATCAGATCCATCGTACTGTGCGACGGCTCGTTCGACGAGCGAAAGAACAAGTTCCGATCGAGACGGTGCTGTGTGATCGAGAGTTTGACTCGATACAAGTGTTCCAGACACTCTCAAACCTCGATGTGAACTACCTCATTCCGAAGCGAGTCTCAAGCTCCGAACGGGATGTGCTCGAACAAATGGAGGGAGACGACCAAGAGGTGGCTGTTGAGTCGGCTTCTATCCATGTAGAATCTGGATCGCATCCAATGCGGCTCCTGTACGTGCCGTCGACGAGTGGGGAGGGAACGGCCGTCTTCGCGACGAATCTACGAGTCGGTCCTGAGGAAGCCGAGACATTCTGTCAGCGCTACAGCCGCCGGTGGCAGATCGAGAGTGAGTACAAATCGATCAAAGGTGATTTTCTCGCGAAGACCTCCTCGAAAGACTACCGCATTCGTTTGTTCTACTTCGTTTTCGCGGTCCTCTTGTACAATATCTGGCGGCTCACCGACTTCCTGCTGAAAGCGAGTGTGGGAGGTGAGATGGACTACGCACCTGTGATTACTGCGGGTGAGTGTGTTGAGCTCGTTGCCTCGTCGTTGATTCCACACGACTAACCGGCTGATCCCCCTGAGTCCGCCGTTTGGGAGTGACAACCCTAATCAGGAGCGGCAGAATCTACGCAATTTCGCACGTCCGCCCAGTAGATGCGATCGGTAAGGATCCAAATCAGGACTGGTCGGTGAGAAGAACCACGAAGTGATGTTAATTCGATCTGAAACTGGGCTATCCTCCGAAACTGTGGGAACTACACCCCGAGATATGTGTATAGCGGCATATAGTTTATTCCCACTGCTCATTTCATCGCACAATTTTGCGTGGGTTTAGCAGACTGAATGGGTTTGCCCAACCCACAAACTGATAAGGAATCCGATTGAAACGCTGAACGATTCGAATATGCCGCTCTTAGAATCGCCATACCGGGCCGCGACTAGGTTTCTAACCGAATTCTGCGCCAATCCAATTTCGGACGGTCGAGTCCCCCAGAGATCGCTACAATGAGCCGATCGGATGCCGAGCAGGATGGCAAGATCGACGCTGAGCGGGTGCCATCATTCGATGGTGTCCGATGGACCTCGTGTTCACTCGAGGACTTCACGGGCCTGTACTGGGACGAGATTGCCCCCTGCCTCGAAGCAGAGGGTATCGATCCGAGAGGCGAGAAGCCGACCCACCAGTGGTTTCGGGATCACGATGCGCGGTCATTCCTCGCGGCTCTCCGTCGCCATCACGACCGCTCATTCGGGGAGTTCTGGAACGAGGACCTCGAGCTCGGTGATGATAAAGAGGGCTACACATGGGCAACAACGGATGATGCAACAATCGACGCCCTTGAACAGTTTCTCAACCGGCGGAAATCACGATACAGCCTTGCGACGTCGTCCGTCGACGCGCTGCGAACGCGACTGAATCTCTACGTCCGTGCTTATCGAGAGGCAAACGGGACAGATGACCTCCTTACACCAATTCAACGAGATCAAGAGAATCCAGACTACGAAGCCGTTGACGCGTGCTATGCAGCATTCGACTGGTTGAACGAGGGAACTAAACGCGAATACAGCGCCCAGACTCTCCAGCGTGTGCGGCGCGTCGTCGACGCCTGGTATCAGCATCTGGTCGGTCGACGGATCGCCTCGATGAACCCTGCGAGCGGCCTCTACGACGAATTCAAGTGGGAAGTCGAAGATTCCCCCACGCCTTCGCTTTCAGCGAATCAGATTCGGAAGTTGATGCAGGCGTCGGAGACAACACGAGAACAGCTGCTCGTGGTGGCGTTAGCTGGCTGGGGACTTCGAGCGAGTGAGGTCGCCGCACTCCATGTATCGCAGTTCCAGCGTGACGTTCCCGAAGACGACATCCCCTTCATCACGTTCGAGAGCCGCAAGAACGGGCCCGGTGAGGTGTCTCTCCTGTACGGAATGCACGTGCTCGACTCCCGAATCGACGAGCTAGCGGAAGACGATACGTGGACTGGATACCTATTCCCCTCCTCTCAGGGAGAAACGCCGTACGTGACCCGAGATACAATCCGGAATTGGTTTCAAAATCTTGCAATGGAAGCAGATCTCCCCGCGCGGATCGAGGGTGAACGACCGAGTCCACAGCTCTGTCGTCGATTCTGGTACGATACCTATACAGCAGTCCTCGAAGGCGTTCTCGAAGGTGTTGACGAAATCGCTGCAGAGCAAGGTAGTAGCGATCCTCGGGTAGTGATGCAAAACTACCTGTCTGACTCGCGTGCTCGCCGAGTCCGACGAGAATTCATGCGAGACCAACTTAACGCAGCCTTCGGAGAGAGAACGTAACATCAACCCATCTGTCGAGCCATTCCAAATGTCTGTCCTCGGTTGGTGACTGAATCAATGAGTCACAGAGTCACAGATTCAATGAAGTATTGGTTTCTGGAAGTTGAGAATCAAAGAGTCAATGATCTATAGCGTCATTTGCCATCATGGAGAGAGTCAATTCACCGACTCATAGAATCATTGAATCACTGAATCAGTGAGTGCCTGAAGCATTGAATTGAGGACTCAGGAACACCAGACCCGTATCAAGAGATTATTGAATCAATGAATCAGTGAAATCCTGAGATTGTGAATCATTGAATCTGTGAGTCAATGATTCAAAGACAGTTCTCGAAAAAGAGAATATCATAACTCTCAGCCCCTCAAACACCGATATTCGACAGAATCGCATTGAAAGAGATACAACTGAGTGTCTGACATGGATTTATGAGTCATTGATTCAATGATCGAACTATGACCGAGTCACCTCGTGGATGGGGCGTCACACCATCGACTGGCATCCCCACGATCGCCTTCGGTAACCAGAAAGGCGGGACTGGAAAGACAACGGCAACGATCAACAGTGCCGCGGCGCTGGCCACTCGCGACCACGATGTTCTTGCAATCGATATGGACCCACAAGCCGACATGACGAAAGGGCTTGGTCTGGGTCCAGGCGACGACAACGATCCATCAAGCCCGAAGAACGAACTCCCCAACACACTAGTCACCGATGACGAGAACCTGCTCGACGTACTCGTCGACAATCCGCGCACGCACGATACTAGTCTTTCAGAGATCGTGATCGAAGCCGACGAGTACGACCATCTGAACTTCGACTTGATTCCCAGTCACAAGGACATGGGCCTTGCTCGGGATTGGATGGACGATGCGAATGCCCGTCTCTCGCTGAAGCTTGCCCTCGAAGAGATGGTTGACGACGGATACAACTACGATTTCATCTTAATCGACTGCCCCCCTGACCTCTCAGTCCTGACGGACGCGGCGTTCATCGCGGCTCAGAACGTCTTCCTGGCTGCACAGACCCAAGCAACATCACGGGATGCACTTGACGACTTGTGGGACCAGCTGGAGTCCATCGAGGACAACCAGCAGATCGAGATCGCAATCGTCGGACTCCTGGCGAACATGTACCGGGACGACGGGCAGTCACAAAAGTTCCTCAACTCCTTCGACGAGTCCTTCGCGTCGATGGCACCGATTTTCAAACTCCCGATGCGAGTGGCGGTTCAGCGCGCGTGGGACAACGGACGAGACATTTTCGAATGGGAAGACCCGAACGACCAACAAGTAGAGCGGGACCTCTTCCTAGAAGTTGCAGAGACGATGGAACGAGCGTTTGACAAAACGCAGGTGGAGGCGTAAGAATGCCCCGAGGAATGGACGAGCGGTTCGAGGATCCCTCAGACGAGGTGGATGAGGAGGACGCGGTCGCAGACGAGGAGACCACAGAGACGTCGGAGGAATCGGAAGAACAAGGTCGTGAAACTGCGGCAGCAACCGAGGATCGATCAGATCAGCAGAAAACCGCATCCACGACCGATACTGATTCGTCGACCAGTGAGGCAGGAGAGACAGATGACGAACCACTGAACATCCGCGAAGATTGGGATTCAGCCACGATATACGTTGAACCGGAGCAAAGCGAGGACATCGAGATCACGTTCACTCGCCTGAAAAAGCAGCTCAAACGCGAGGACATCACGCTGGAGAAAAACAAGCACTTCTACCGCGGTGTTTTCGAGGTAGCGTTTGGCGAGCACCAGGAGGAAACGAAGGAGAAGATTCGCGAACTCGCCAAGGAAGACGCCGATCAGTGAATCACTGATTCACAGAATCTCAAATGTGGTTGCGATCAGTATCCTGCCGTTCATTTCGGACGAGAAATCCTCGCGGGACCGCGTCGTTCTCGTCCACGAAGCGATCGATATCTACGACGCCTCGTACTACGAGACGCAGCTGGTCCGAGCTGTCGAGAGCATACTGGCACCTCTTGACTGGATCGGAACGACATCCGACGAGAACTCAACGGGACACATGTAGTCGGTATCACGGACTGGACCTGACGAACCCCCTCCCCCCTTTTTCGAGTTGTAAACTCGTGACGCCGGGGAGGGGGTGAACAGCAAGAGGGGCTGCAAAACAGCCGATTGTGGCGGATATACGCGATAGAGAGGCTGAGTGCCTAATCTTCTAACTTGTAACTGTGAATGCGAAATTTTATATCACACATTGCCTAACCGTAACCGTACTGGAGACAAAGAAAACACATCGTCTAGCTGAGCTAGACGATTGATGTCTCGGGATGTAGATAGCGACTTCATTTCGCTTGTGGTTCTCATCCCGTGTATTATCGCGCCTTACCATCTCTACACCACCATTAGTTACCTCAACTCTCGTTACACTACGTCTTGAATGGCCTGTTCCCCGCGACTTACAACTCGAAAAAGGGGGGAGGGGGTGAAACATTCGAGATCACCAACGCGGCTTCCCCAGCAATCATGTCCGAAATCCGGCATTCCTCTCACTCGTGAACGGATTCTACGAGCGTCGTTCTTTCGCAACCATTCTGGCGCTTACTACTCGAAAACGGGGAGTGTGAGAAAACCGTATCACTCTGAGCATCATTCACAAAATCCGGATCATGTGGATTTTGTTCCGAGACCCCACCTCGACTCACTTCTCCTTACAATGTGAGTGTGGGAGCATCGAACCAGGTGTGTTACCACCCCCCAACATCTTACAACTCGAAAACGGGGGGTCCGGGTCATCGCGGATTTCCTCGACGACAGCGAGCTTCGTCGAACCGTTACAACTCGACAACGGAGGGTGATAGATTCCGAAGACGGTATCTGACTCATCCAGAGGATACAGAGCTATAGTCGTTAGATTGCCTGTTTTCGCCCGGTTACAACTCCACAAGGGTCCATATTTTTATACCCAGAGTTCGAGGGGGTTCATAATGGGACGAGAGGGACGTAGAGCAGGATCGAATAATCCGGAAGGTGAGGAGGATCGTCAATCTTCTGCTGCTGATCCTGAAAATCCCGAGTCGATGGATGAGGAGGTGGAGTCTCCTGGCACGTCACAAACGACCTTCCGAAACGGATCAGATTCCGCCGATTCGTCTCAAGGTGCAACTAATGGCGACGGTGGCGGCATCTCAATTCGTGATCGGCTCCAAACCGAGTCATCCGGTGGCGTTTTCGCGAACAAAGATCTCGTCCGGTCAGATACCATCATCGATGAGGACCGTATCGTCGGTCGTGACGACCAGCTAGGCCGTGTCGTCGACAACCTAAAACCGGTCCTCCAGAATGAAGGGATCCCGGATATGCTTCTGAGTGGTCCTTCTGGAACTGGGAAGTCGCTCATCATTCATGCGGTCTGCAAACAGATCGTCGAACTGTGTGAATCCCAAGGCAAGACCTTCGGGGTCATTTCAATCAACTGCGAGGGGCCGAAGACAGCAGATCGGGCTGTCTATCGGTTAGTCAAAGCTGCTGCCGACGACCTCGGCGTTGATCCTGGTGTTCCCCAAACCGGCGTCTCAACGGATCAGAAGCTCGAGAGACTGTATGAACTCATGCGAGAGTACTACGACGGTGTCATTTTCATCCTCGATGAGATCGATATGCTCGAGGGGCCGTATCAGGAAGCAGAGTACAATTCTCTCATCTACCAGCTTTCACGGGCTCGCAAACTCGCCGATTTTGATGGTCCCATCTCGCTCACGACGATTACGAACTACGCCGACTTCATGAAGGACCTCAACAGCCGCGCACAGAGTTCTTACAATCCTGACGATATCTTCTTCGACGATTACGATGCGACGCAGCTCCGTAGTATTCTCAAACATCGGCGAGACGCCTTCAAGCCAGAATCACTTGCAGATGACGTCGTTCCGCTTGTTGCTGCGTTCGGCTCCCAAACGCACGGGGATGCACGGAAAGCGATTGATCTCCTCAGGTGGGCGGGCGAATTAGCCGAGCGGCGTGGAGCTGACACAGTTACCGAGACTGATGTCCGTGAAGCTCAGGAGAAGTACACTGAAAACCGCAAGCTCCGGCATATCAGCGGCATTTCGACTCAAAAGAAACTCTCCATCTACGCTGTGGCGGCCACTGCCCACTACGCAAGAGAACATCCTGAGTGGATCCCTGCTGGACCTGCGTTCAAGACGTATCAATTCATTGCCGATACGATGGATGCGGACCAGTACAGCCGCGAGACGTTCGTAAATCACGTCACAGAGCAGAGTACGTACGGTGTACTGGACTTCGAGCGTCGGGGCAAGGGGCGAGGCAGAGGAGTGCATATGTATTTCTCCCTCTCCGAAGATCCGGAAACGATCATGGAGACGATCCGTGAGGATTCCCGGTTCGAAGATCTAGCTCACGAAGAGGCGACTATCAGAGCGGTTGTCCGCGAACGGCTGAAGCAGTTCCGGAGTAAGAACTGATCTCGCCCGTATTCTCCCCGCACTTACTTCTCGAAAACGGGGGGTGTTCGTATCCCGCGCGATGCGTTACAACTCGAAAATGGGGGATGTCAGTCGTCGGGATATCTCGTTACTACTCGAAAACGGGGGGTGGCTGAGCCAAGAGATTTGACGTGCCGGTCGATGTACTGTGTATTCCCCTTTCCCTCTCCCATTTACAACTCGAAAACGGGGGGGTGTGTCCTACGATTTCTTTGTCGTCGGTACTATTGATGATGCGGAGACGGTGGAGAAACGACGGAAACGCGGGGGGTGTGGTCCCTTCAAAATCAGCGTCACCCCCTCCACCCACATCCAATTACGACGGAAACGTGGGGTAGGGGTCCTCCCTCATCGAGTTTTACTCGTCCGGGTTGACCGGACCTATTCACACTGAGGGGTGTTGGGCAAACCGAACTCATTCACACTCTGGGGGGTGTCGCCTGGTACGTCTCTAATGGTACTGAAAAGAACATCAGACTACAGTTCAATCTCGTCTACTCGTCGGGATTCACTGGCCCTTTGTACTTCGACGTCACCGAATCTCCTTCCCGCCACTGCCAGTAGTAGTAGCGGTTGTCGTTGATCTCCTTGATCGTGATCGTCGCCTTCGCTGGCACGTCGTCCGGGAGGTCATCGGGGCGCTCCTCGATGTCGGCGTCGTCCGCCTCTTCCTCCTCGAGACGAGCTTCACGCTCCTTGTATTCGGCCAACGCCTCGGCGTAGCTGGCAACGTCCCGAAGATGCTCCGATGTGGCTTCGTTGAGCGTGTTGACGATCTCCGTTGGGAGGTTCGCCGGTGGGGTCGGGGGTTCGTAGGACATCAGCTGCTCTCGTGTTAACCAACACTATCCGCGACTCCATAGTTTTGTTGGTTAAGACGATGGAGACGGTTCTCACGATGGCTGTCTGTAACACTACTCGAAACTTGTTTATAAAGAAGTTTCCTACTATGTTACACCGTGCTCCGGCGCATCGAGCTTGAGGTCCTCGCCACGGTCGACCGCGGCGACACGATCTCCGAACTCGCGACGAAGCTCGACCACAGCGAGAGCTATCTCTCTCGTGCCGTCGGCGACCTCGTCGAAAAGGGACTCGTCTACACGGAACGCGATGGCCGGCGAAAACGAGTCGTCCCGTCGGATGCTCGTGCCGTCGAACGCTACCAGGACCTCGTCCGACAGCACTCCCACATCGACTTCCCCGAGCTACTGACCGGCAAAGCACTCGAGGTACTGTACTACCTCGACCAGCCGCGAACTGTCTCCGAGATCGCCGACCGGAGCGACAACTACCGCAACACGGTCAACCGGGCTCTCAAGCGGTTTCGTGACCGTGGGCTCGTCGGGACCGTCGAGGGCCACTACGAGTTCAACGCCGACTTCGACCGCCTCCACGCGGTCGCACGTGAACTCGCACACCATCTGCATCGCCACCGCCTCGAAGCCGTCGCCCCGAAGGGCACGATTCTCTGGGAGGACTACGACGAATTCCTCGCCCAGACCGAGACGGAAATCGACGCGGAGGCGTTCCACGAAACCGGCCTCGCTCGATTCGCGGCCTTCGACCTCCAGTTCCTGCTCACCGGGCACCGCTACTACGTCTACTCCGAAGACCTCGACGTAGTCTCGCCGGCGGAGCTCTGCTGTCACACGCTGTTAATCGACGATGACAGCCGCCACCGCTCGTACTGTCTCCTCCTGCTCAGCCACGTCGACGTCGACGAGGAGGATATCCGAGAGCAGGCAGCGAAATACGACCTTGAAAACGAAATCGACGCCTTGCTCCGCTACCTTGAGACGCACGGTGAGGTCGCAGATGACCAGCTTCCGGAGTGGGACGAGTTCCAGGAGCTGGCGGCTGACTACGAGGTGCGACTAGCCTGAGACCGAACATCGTCACCAGCCGTGCCGTCTGCCTGCGTCAGTTCGGATCGTAGGGATTCGTTGCTGTATCGAGTCGATAGACATCCTCGACAGCGTCAAAATCGTCGTCAAACGCATACAGGTAGCCAAGCCCCTCGGTTTGCATATACGCCACAATGCAGGCATCGACGAAGGAGAGGGGTTCGTGTTGACGAAAGAGTGCCTTCCCGGTCGCGAGGGCATCGGTGGTGAGGGAGTCGATGTGGAAGCGGGCGTTTTCTTCGATGCGATCGAGGAGATCGACGGCTGCGTCGTGGCCGGCGTGGGTTGTGAGGCCGTTGAGCGTTTCCGCGAGCACGTAGTCGAGGACGACTGCTTCCGGGAGCGTTCCGTCGTCGATGCCGTGGAGCACCGGGAGCGCGGCATCGTGGGATCCATCTCGCCGGTATGCGGCGGCAAAGAGGACTGTCGTATCGATGAGTGCCCGCGGCATTTACTCGACGTCGACGCCCCAGGCGTCGTGCTCGCTCGTGACATCGGTCGGCTCCTCACCAGCGTAGCCGTCGAAGTCGGCGAACGTGCCCGTTTGCTGTTGGATCACTTGGACTCGGATGCTCCCGTCATCCTCGAGCTGCCAGCGGAGCTGATCGCCATCATCGATATTGAGTTCACGCCGAATCCGGGCGGGGATGTTTGCCTGGTTTCCAGACACCTTGCTTTCGGCGTCGATTCTGTCGCTGCTCATACCTCACGGTAGGTGACCGGCCGTGAAAAGTCTAGTGTGCCGCCACACTACCACGCGCTCCAGAAGATATCGTTCTAGTTCGAGGGTGCTGGAAGGCGCCCATCCGGACGTGGAACACGACCCTGTTTTATCTCGTGATCGACGCGACGCAGATGCTTACAGCCGCCTTCGGGTGAGCGCTGCTGCCAGTCAGGGCAGGTACACGACTTGTCGATGACGTCGACTTCGTACCGGTTTCCGGACGCGGACTGAACTTCGTAGCGGCCACCTTTCGAGAGGAGCGAAACGTCCATCGCTTCGGCGACAGCACGCTTCGTTCGGGGCTCGAGATCGTCCTGTGACTTTGGGTTCTCGTCGACGACCAGTCGGTCGCGAACGTCGCCCGTTCGGCCACCGTCGGGAGCGACGGCTTCCGCAGGGCCACTAAGCCGCTCGTGGAGCACTTCCTCCACCGGATGGCCTTCCGGCCAGAGGTAATGGACCTCGCGGCGCTCGCGATGGTCATAGGAGCCGCACGCGGCTGCGCTCCCAGTCCAGACACGCCACGCCCCGAGTGCTGCCATCACGTCGACGATGACTCGCGGAACAGCCTCGTGCTTGTCGGGGTAGAACATCCGAAAGCGAGTACATTCCGCCTGCGGCGGAACCGTCTCCCACCACTCGACGTCGTCGTCCCAGCTCTCGCACATCGCCTTATCCTCCCCGTATCCAACGGTCAGGCCGTCGATCTGCGGTATCTCCACCGATGTCTCGTCAGCCTCGTCTTCGAGCAGCCGAAGGACGGCGTACCGGAGATACTCGTGATTCGGATTGTCTGAAGATTGGGCGACCTGCTCGTGGTGCTCTGCGACTCGCTCTGCCTCGTCGAGAACGGTCGTTAGATATTGGTCGGTCATGGGTCGGTGGAGACGGAAGTGCGCCTCCGCCCCTCGGCGGGCGCTGAAAAACTTAACCAACAAATACCGATCAATCGTATCTTCTGTTGGTTAACCCTTCTCTGCTCGAATGCTGAGCCGGATCGGACTACCGGAGCTAAGAATAGTATATCTGTATAGCGATAACGTCATAGGGAATACGGGGGACAAGACTAATACCGTTAGATGCGATACCGATAACTAACGATGATGGAGTACGTCGACGAGACCGCGGCGAAGATCATGGTCGCGGCCCGGCCGGGTGACTCGATCCGGCGAATCGCCCAGAAGATCGACGGCTCCTACTCGTGGGTCTACGACTGGATCGAGCGGTTGGAGGACGCAGGCTTCATCCGGCGTGAGGACGGCATCTACATCGAGAATTACGCTGTCAGGGATCGCTACTACGACCTCGTCGCGGCCATCTCTCGCGCTGTTCCCCCTTCGATCGACGACGGCTACGTCATTCCACACTTCGCCGGGATGCCCTTTGCGTACACGAAAATCGACGGCGTCTACGTCTGGACCCACGGCGGCTATCAGATCGCTCGCGGCCACGACGATTATCCGATCTTCATCCAGGTCGCCGACCAGGACGTCGAACGGTGGACAGCGTTCTTTGATGAGTTCGGGATTCCGAGCCGGATCGAAGAGCGGCCGGACGCGACCGACTCCGACGCGGCCGTCTCGTACGTGTTGTTCCCGACGAGTGAGGAGATCACTCGCGAGTGGGTTGACGGCAATCCGGTTATTCCGTTGGATGAGGCAATCGAGCACATGTTGGAGTACCGGGTGAACTACGAGCCGGCGTTGGAGATGATCGCCGACGAGTACGACCGCGATATCGACGCGTCCCACGAGGATCCGCGTCTCAATGCATGAGCCTCGGTGAACGCGAAGACGAACTACTGGATACGCTGGAGGCAGTCATTGACGCTGACCTGCCGTACGTGCTCGTCGGTGGGTGGGCGATCGCGGCGTTCAATCAACGCTTCACCACGGACGTCGACGTCGTCATTCCGTCCCAAGCGGTCGACGACTACACGGACCTTCTCACCGACCGCGGCTACGAGAAAACGGCCGATGTCGAGCGAAACGAACTCTACGAGGGCCGGACTATCCGGTTTACGAAAGACATCGGGAATCCGGTTCAGTTCGACGCGATGGTCGACGCGCTGGGCTGTCGCCAGACGGAAGCTGAGTGGTCGTATCGCTATCTGGCCCAGCACTCTGTCACCGAGGAACTGCGAACCGGGCGCCCGGTAACAGCCAGGATTCCGGAACGGGAGTTGCTGTTTGCCGTGAAACTTCACAGTGGCCGCAAGGCAGACTCCCGGGATCTGGTGGTGCTGGCTGCTGGCGCGGATTTCGACCGGATCGCGACTCATCTGCATCGCGGGGAGTCCGAGAAGCTCGCTGGTCGCATCGAGACTGTCCTCAACCGCCTCACGTCGGAGGATTTCGCAGATGCATTCAAAGGGGTCTTCGAACAGCAAACGGTTCCCGAGCAGGATATCGATGCCGTCGTTGAGTTCCTTCGTGACCAGCAGCGCCGAATCGATTCTGAACGATAACATCGACTGTCGATGGGTATGTCTCGGGACCGATCGAAACACACGGGGTCGGGATGCCGAACAAATTAACCAACAGAGTGGGCTAGTACCCCAAGGCGTTGGTTAACAGCCGGGGAGGGGGTGTTCAGCCCTCTACAACTGTGTCGATGATCTCCTGAGCGGTCGAACTGATCCGCCCGAGACGCTCCTGAATGCTCTCCGCATCGTCGTCCTGCCACGCGGCAAGATAGAACGCTGACCCGCTCGTATCCAGGTT
This sequence comes from Halorubrum sp. CBA1125, assembly GCF_009742825.1. Classification (GTDB taxonomy): domain Archaea; phylum Halobacteriota; class Halobacteria; order Halobacteriales; family Haloferacaceae; genus Halorubrum. The sequence goes on along the minus strand of NZ_WPCE01000010.1, from coordinate 18,524 downwards.
GAAATACCGTCCGACGATGTACGCAACGGCTTCCGCTTCGACCTCGCGTTTTGCGCGCTCGGGCTCGTCGTCGCCCTCGAAATGGAGCAGCGCGTGGGCATACTCGTGAATCAGCGTCACCGCGAGATCGGCCTGATTTGAGCGGGCTTTCGCTTCGACGACGGGCTGGCCCTCGTGGAGAGTCCGGTGTTTGCAGACGCCTTTCGCGTCGCCATGCTCCCACTCGGCAGCGTCGACGACACGGACGTCGATATCGAGAGTAGTTGCCGCATCGAGGAGTGCTGGCACCAGGTCGTCGGCGTCACCTGTGGCCTCGGTTTCCAGCTCGGGGAGCGGTTCGCCCTCGGTTTGAGACACATCGAAGACTGCCGTTGGTTTGAATCCAACCAGTCCTTTCGACCACTCCTCGGGCGATGTCTCGTCGTAGTCACAGTCGCTTTGCTCGTGGTAACTCGGTGAATTCTCGCACTCTGGGCACTGCTTCGTAATAATGGGTGCCCAGATCCAGATCGCCTGTTCACCTTCTTGGACGTGCCGGTCGAACTCATTTCGCCAGGTATTGTAGCCCGCAACGCGGGTCGCCTCGGGACACTGGAGCTTGATCAGGAGTGTGTTGCGATGTGAGTAGTCATGGAACCGGGACTGAACGTCGAGCCACTCCTGGAATTGCTGGCTGGCTTTCGCCTCGTCGACATCAACGACGAGCTCGTCGATCCAGTCTTCGATGGTGCTGTGCATCTCGTTGTTCCGTGTGTCGGTTTCCTCGAACGAGACCGACGTCTCACTGGAAGTCAACATGGATTGCATCACGTCGAGTACGACGGCGCTGCGTCAGGTCAGGACGCGCCGCACCCCTCGGGGGCGCACAATAAACGACGGCGCGACTGCGGGGTTTATGTCGGGGTTGCTATCGGAGGCTGGGATTAACAACCAGTGCGACACAATCACCGGGAGAATGGGTCTCGTCGAAACGCTCCGCGGGGTCGTTGGGACTCGCACGTCCAGCCCGTCTACCCTGTATGAGTGCCGACACTGCGGAACGACCCTTTCCGAAGACGCCGAAACGTGTCCGACCTGTGGTGGAGAAGACGTTGTGTGCTACCAATTCTAAGTGAATGTTATTCTATCTGAACAGGTTGCGGTCAGACTCGTTTCTGTTCGAGATAGTCCCCGGTCAAACACCCCGCAGTGTGAATGGGGGATCGGTTATCGAAGCGCTGTCTTCTCGTCAGCGAAGCCGACCGTGACGAGATACTCGAGGAACGCGTCGAACTGGTCGACATCGCTCGGCGTGTCCGCCGCGAGGTGTCGTGCCCACTCGATGGCCCACTGGAACGCAGGATCGGTTCCGCCCTTGCCATGTATATACCACCAGCGGGCGGCCTTCAGGACGACGAGCGGATTCGTCGGCGGCTGCTCGCTCGCGAGTCCACGAGTGATCGACCGGATCTCCTCGGGTACCTCAGCGGGATCGACCTCGCCTGATTGGGTGTTCGATACGTCGACTGGAATGTCGTCAATCGAGACATCGTTCGGACGCTGTTGTTGACTCACAGAAAATCACCATCTCTGAGGACTCTCTGGATCGAGCCCTCGCTCTCTCTGGAGGGCGCGAAAAACAGCTCGCTGCGTCACGCCGGCGGGAGGTAGACGCTCTGCTCGCCGGCGACTTCCTCAAGGTTATTTCTATGGCGGTGGGCGAAGTAGCAGTCGTAGCTGCAGTAGCCACAGAGAGCCCCAGTATCGTATTCGGCAATGAATGGACCGCGCTGAGTCATCCAGACGTTGGCTTCGCATTCGGTACACGCAGCACCATCGAGATCCCCCGGCGATGGCCCCTCATACTCGATCTCGAAGGAGTCGTCCTGTGGTGTCGATTCGGGCCAAACACCTTGGACCTGCCAGAAGGCCTTGATGCGGGCGAGACTGTGTCGGACTGTCTTCCGAACTGTGACGTGGGAGGCGTCACGACCACTGTCGTCCCAGCCGTCAGCTGTCCAGAACTCCCCGAACTGCGCGCCGCGATGCAGCCCGTTCCAATCGAGGCCGACGATGTCGGCCGGAGGGTCGTCCGTGAGTGTCGGACGGGTCAACTGCTGGATGACGTCCCACTGTTTCGGTGGGCTGCCCCCCAAGATGTGAACACGGCGGCCACGCCAGTCGGTCGGCTCGGAGAACTCGTGCGCCAACCGGTCGGCGTACCCCCGCGAGTAGCCGAGCACGAGGTCGTTCGGGATCGTGTCGATCACTTCGCGGTATTTTGGAACGATGACGAGTTCGGCATCGGGGTAACTCGCCTGAATTTCGCGGGCAGCGGCTACGTACTCGTTGACGTCGTCTCCCTCGTACACATCTCCGATCACGCCAACCTTGGGTTCGTATTCGAAAAATCGGGCGATGTACCAATCCAGATCGGGATTCAGAAAGTCGTTATCCAACATCCCGACGGGGATGTTCAGGTCCTGATACTGGGTCTGCTGGTACCCACAGTCTTCTCGGAACCCGGGCAAGAATCCGAGCTGATGCGCATCCAGAGCGAACGGCGCTCGATGAAGGAACGCCACGACGTCGGCTTGTCTGGCAGCGGCGATGTCGCGTTCAGTGCTGCTGCTGGAGTTGATTTCGAGCGACATGAATTACGACCGTGCGAGGGCGAATTCGGTCGCCCTGCACCCCTCTCCCGGGCGCAAAAACAACACACGCTAACCAACACTCTCTCTTGGATCTGGGACTTGTTGGTTAATTAGCGGCCGCTGGTAGGCACGAAGAACCACTCAAAAATGCAGCTGGATGGCCTATTGTCGGCGACTACTCTCGTTCTTCGAGGACGATCCGCCTTGCTTCAGCGACAAGTCCGTGGGCATCGGACATTGCTTCCGCATCAAGAGCGACGGCGGCTCCAATCCCGTCTTCGAGAACGAAATTCATCTCGATAACGTTCTCGAAGCACTGAACCAGGCACGTGAGCTGTCCGTGGTCTTCTGAGAAGGTGTTTTCGTAGATTGGTGCCGTTAACGACTCCATTCGGGACTCGTCAATTGCAGATTCGAGCTCATCTGTCGTATATTGCTCAGCGACGTCATCCCTGAGATGGACGATTTCGTACGTGTCTTCCTCGTATTTCACGATACTCCGGAGATTCCTGTCAGTTCGTTGCTCGAAGAAGTTCTCGAGCCGGGTGGCCATCCTTGTCGCCATATTACCAACTCTTATCTCTTTCAATATAGGTGTAGGGCAAAGAAATAACATCGCCGCATCGATTATTGTCCCTTCTGTCCTTCAATCTCTCCGCCTACGGCGCACCTGTTCAGGATTCGGTACCCACGGATGAGCGTCCCAGCAGTGCAGGGCGTGCTCTTGTGCCGTGTCGAACAACGCCTCGCACGACCCACATTCGTAGGTGGTCTCGGGCCAGCGTTCTGTGACGAACATCGCCGTCACCGTCGACCTGACTGGATCTGGTGCAGCCGACCGCTGAACATAATCATAGCCGATCACTGTCCGTCGACGAAGCGCCGACTGCGCTAGCCGTTCGGGCCGGTCTGCTGGGAGATACACCCACCGGACGAACGTGTCCTCTGAGTCCTTCGCTGAGGGTTGAAGGATGAACCACCGGTTATGATTGTCATGGAAGAGATACCGTTCTGTTCCCCGATTTTGGAGATAGAGCGGATCGCCGCGCCCGACAATCACTCGCAGACCGATGGACGGGGAAATTGGGGTGAGGAGTCGCTCTTCCAGTGTGAGCGAGCGAGACTCACCGGCTGAATTCTCGGTCTCGAAGTCATCAAGCGTCGCTTTGCCAGTCATGATTCGCTGGGATTCGTCTCGTCTGTGTCTTTCCCAGCTGTTCGCTCGTGCCGGTCGTTGTATCGCTCGAGTTCTCGGCCGATGCACTCCAGCGCCGTGACAGCGCGTTCGATGAGCTGGTACGTTGCTCGCGAAAGTCGGAATTTCTCCATCAGTTGTCCTCCTCTGGCTCGACGAGGTCGTTACTCTCAGCGACGAGTGCCTGAACAGCTGAGGCAGGGTCGTTCTCGACCGGAAGTGTTCGATGGTCAAGCGGGGCGGGATACGCCCGGTCGCCCTGCGCGCAAAGTATGATCAACCACTCCTCGTTCCCTTCGGCGAGGACGACGTAGTGGTCGATATCCCGACGTTGGAAGACTGTCCGGTCTGTCCGGCTCACCGCACTCCAATTCGCCGGTAGTGACGATGACGGCGTCCCACCATCTGGCGTGAGTGCTCGGTACTCTTCGAATTCGGCGAGTGCCGCCTCGATATCCTCCCCGGTGAGGTGCCAGCAGTCGGCCGGGCCATCACACACCAGCTGACTGACCACGTCGTTGCGGAACTGGATGTAGTGTTGCTGGGCGACGGTTTCGTTGTCGGTGTAATCGAGGAGGAGCGCACAGGCGAGCTGTGCCGGTCCGCTTCCCGTATAGCCCCAGTCGAATCCCGCCGGGCTATGCCGCACGAGACCGAGACTTCGATTTGGGGAGAGGCGTTCGTGTGCGGTGAGGTTCAGGACCACTGGCGTTCCGTCGACACGCATTCCGACGTACTCAACGCAGTCTGCACTCGCCTGCCATCGCTCACTCGCATCCTGTACGACTGCTCGTGGGTCGGTAGTCGAATTCATCTCCATCGGTTGCATGCGGGCGTTCGGATTCCCCGCGCCCCTGCTGGGGGTCGAAAAACCACCACCGGCTATTAGCCCCTCAGCGTCGCTTCAAAGTTAGAATTCAGACTATTATAGTTCAGACTATAGCAATTCGGCCTTGTTGGAAGGCCTCAATTAATAGATCTCACGACGGTGCTGAATAGAGAGCATGAGTGCATCACGATGGTGTTCGGGGAGGAAAGCCAAACTCGGGATCTACTCCAACTCTGAAAAAATTGGCGTGCAGCATACATGGCGAAATACAGCATCGTGGATGTCCCTCATCGGTTATCGAGCTGGATTAGCATCACAGAAGGTACCCGGAATGGTTATAGAAATCGCTCAACCTCACGAATTTTCTGGGATATCCATCGGCGAACGTTTTGGTCCGAAGATTTCGAACGCAATCGCTGTAGTTTATCTCGACGATTTCGGAATATGTCATTCCCCCACCTTCCACCTTGTTCTATGGCGTTCAAATCCTCAACAACGTCATCGATATCCCCATAACGAATGAGTATTTCGTGAGCTAAATTCCACCATCCGTCGTGTTCCATTGGTGGCATACAACGTGCTAGTTGTGGACCACGTTCTTCCGGGTTCACATCAACCCAATCCCATAAGACAGATTCAGGAACTAACAGAATAGCAGGATCATCTGAATCTATTCCAGTTCCCGCTAACCAAGCTTCTATTCTAACTCGGCTGGAGTCGGTGTCGAATCCATCCACAACCAGCTCCCAGGCCTTCTCCGGATCTTCTTCCAATAATGGTCGTAAGACGATGTCGAGGATCTCTCGGATTCCGGCGATGCTTCCCTTCGTTCCCAATGAACCAATGATTGGACCAGCGATGTCATATCCGTTAGTTATATCTTGTTTAATTGTCATTTCTGCTAATTGTTCCCACTCGATCCAGTGCCCGCCCACGGCCACCTCAGATTCCTTATTGACGAGACTGGGGTGAGTAAGTGCCTGTATAATTAAATCTTCATTGATACTCGGAGCATCATCCCGCCTATAGAAGTCTTCCGCCAAATTGACCAATATCGCAACTGCTTCACCTGAATCTTTATCGATCAAGTAAGACCCGATCTCTAAGAACATTTCCTCAGATAATTCTCCACTTCGCGCAATAGTCTCGATCTGGCTGATCTTACGGAGTGGAATATCACCATTTTGGACAGTATCTAAAATCAGTTCAGCTGCTTCGTCCGATGGGTCTGCTCTGCGAACTAAGAAGGGGAAGAAGTTGATGAGATGTTGATCATCTATCATTCGATCAAAAACGTTCTTGGGGGCTTCCTCACAGGAATCTACCACTTCGTATAGGTAGCTTCCAAATAGCCTACACGAGGCATCTGGCTCGACCGAATGTAAACCGGATAGGAGGATGTCAATAAGTTCGAGATCGTTGTCTCGCTTTGCCAGTTCCCGACCAAGATCTCCTGTATTTTCAGAAGAGGCTTCGTGCATCCATTCTAACTCATCGGTGATGAGAGCCGGATTTTCCGTGATCTCCTCGGCAAGAGAGGCAATCCTCCTCTCGGTTATTTCTTCACGCTCTTCAGAACGATCTACCAAGTTATAGCCTGCTACGTATCGTTTAAGCTTCGTGTGGAAATCGCGGTTTGTGATCTCCTTTTCGAACTCCTCCCAAGATTCGCGGAGCTCCATCGGATATTCATCTGCGTCATAATGGACAATCCCACTTGTGGCGGAGATCACGTCGTTCGCGTCCACGTCCTTGTGGTCCAGCAAATTACGAAACGTATCCTGAATAATGGGTGTGAGGTCCTCGCTCTCAGCCAGCTTCCGGCAATTGTTCAAGAGAATATCTAGTGCCTTCTCAAAGTGCTTTTCTTGGAACCGTCCGAGGTTCCTTTCTACTAGCTTCCATACTTCTCTAAAATATTCGATTCTCTGTTCATTATTTTCGGGCACCCACAAGTCTGGTGCTGGCTTGGCACCTTGTCGGTGGGGTATTCCACCACCCCTACTGCCTCTAATTGACAATATTTGCTCGGCTGCCTCTAATCCCACCCTGTGTTTTTCGGAGTCCCTTGAAGTTAGCAAATCCTCCAAAAGTGGGTATCGATCCATTGGAGCAACCTCGGTTGGAGCGTATGGGCCATAGTGTGGCGAAAATAAATCCGCGAACAATCCTGTGGAGTTGTTTACAAATTTGTCATCATTCTCAGCCTCGGCCAACTTCTTGAGGAGTAGAGCTGCACCAAAGAAGTGCGTCTCCCAAACCGCAATCCGACGCAGGCTTTCCAGGATAGGTCTCCGTCCCCCAATATTCTCCAATTCTTCACGCTCCATCGGTCCCAAGAACCTCTCTAGTATCTCTAAAGCTTCTCCCGGAGTTACTTCGGCAAGACCTCGGAAGACTGGCCCAATGTTCGCTTTGAATCCAGAGCTCCCAAACCACTCTGTTCTGAGGAGTGTTATTGTGGACCACTCCACCGCTTGGTCTATGGTGTTGGCATAGGGAATTCTCTCAGCAAAGCTCCACAACAGCCTCGGTGGACAACTCTCATGGAATATTGAATCAAGAATCGAAGCATCCCTTTCAAGCGCAGATCCCATCAGGTAGGTTGCCAATGGAATCGTTCGCAGCGAGAGTACGTCGTCACCGCTTAGCACACCCCGATTCTTCTCATACTGAACAACTTCAGAAATGACCTCATCGGAGTAATCAGATTTCAGATTAAACGCTCGGACAATCCACTCTCGATGGCTCTCGTTATCTGACCAATTAATCCGGTCAAAGAATGCAAAGGGCGTCAAGATCCGCTTTACAGCTCTGAGCTCAGGCGCATCTTGCTCGTCCCCCACCAGTAGACGGTCAAAGATCGTCGAATCAGAGACTTCAACGACGCTCTCTTCCGTATCATCTCTGGTGTACCGCTCCGCTAAAAGCAATGCCATCTCAGGGTACCCGTCCGCAATTGTTGCGAAGCGGTCCACGGTGTGGCTTGGTACCTCTGGATACTCATTTCCTAAAATCTCTCTCAAATCATCCTTTTGCAACCGATCAATCGTCAAAGTAAGATCAGAAGCGACCTTGCTTCGGTCAGTCGAGATTGTGATCAATGCCAATCGATCGTAGGAACCGTACCTATTGTTGAAGGCCCGGTGCTGTTCTCTTGAACAGTTATCGAGGATAATGATTGCTTGCCGACTCTCATCCATCTCCAGGGTCGTCGCTAACTCGCATCCTTCAAAGTCATCTGCGTCTTCGTAGATAACCCGATTCGAAAATTGTTCGTGATTTACAGACTCGTATACTAAGCGGGTTTTCCCCAACCCAGAGGTTCCTCGGACTCTGCAAACTGGGCACTTGTCAATGTCTTCAAACTCATCTGTTCTTTTGAGAAGGGATCTTAGCTTCTCCTTGGCTTCTCTTCGATCATCGGTTTCGACAAAGGTTTCTGGAACTCGATTAGATCTCCGTTCAGACCAAGTCCCAATATCAATACCGCCCCCCTCAATAGAAGTGTATTTGAAAATGAGGCCGGGGAACTGATTGGCAAATTCGACCAATTGGTTGGTGGCGAAAAGCTGCACATTACCCTTGTCATAGCCCTTCTCACTGAGCTGGTTTTCAATCGCCGAGATGCGTTCATCCCTCTCTTCAGAGGTCAGTTGAGAGAACGTGACGAATACATAATTCCCACCAGAAGACACGACATCCTTCACATATGATTTAATCTGACCATCACTATTCAACAATTCATTTTGACAATCTGATGTTGATGCTTGCTGCCAGTTTTTATTTGGTATCCGGTTCTTCCCTCCGGAATTAGATTTGTTTTGTCAGCAGTGGTCACTTCTACCTCAAATTCATTTTCTGCCTCAGCGTCAATTCCACCATCTGACGTGTAGATATTTAGATTCACGTGGGTCTCCGATTGAATTCCCGCATCGGGCGCAGAAGCCCAGATTAGATCACGAAAGAATTTGACTGCCTGCTTCGGTTCAAATGATGAAATATCTTCATCCACCAGCTCGACCCCTTGTCTCATTGTAGATAGAAAAAAGGATTTTAAGGTATAACATTACCGCCGCGTCACTCTTCCTTTAGACCGATTCTTGTTAGATAGCGTAGAACTCGGGTTTGGTTTCTACATATTCTGCTCGGTAATCGGTTTACTGAGTGTCGAAATCAGCGTAGACCTGATTATTGGTAGCCAAGCGGCTCGATCACCTACGAGTCATCGTTATCTGGGTTCTTTACCGCGTGGAAATCTGATACGCTATCATATCCCCTCCGGGATATGGGCGACCTCGGGCATATCGCTCATTTGACCCCGCGGTCAACTATTGCAATCGCCCTGTGCGCGGATTTCGCTGGCCCGATCTTTGAGCTGGCGAAGAATCTGGATGCGCTGCTGATTCGCGTTCTCGTAGGCAACGCAGGCTCGGAGCGTCTCCATGTCGTGAATCGTCGCGATACCAGCATTGATGAGTCGGGTATTTGGCGGTTCGAGACGCTGTTCCGGTGTGAGACCGTCTGATTCGACGGATGAATTCAACGAATCGCTCATTTTTGTTCGCCTCCGCTCTCTCAAGGCGACAACAAACAGCGGCCAGGCCACTCCCAGTCAAAGAACTTCTTGTCAGAACTCCAAGTCAGCTGGGACGGTAGTTCGCGTCAGTGTCGACCTCGTCGTACATACGGTCGAGCATGTCGAGGGCTGACTGGAAGTGTGCGTAGTGCTCGTTTGCGAACGCTACGGTTTCTTGGAGGGAGATAGCGGGCCGTCCGTCGACCATCTCGGCCTCGATCTGTGCCTCCGACTGGAGGACCACCTGTATCGAACCATCGAGGTCGTCAGCGGGCTGGCGATCCTCTGCAGTCGGTATTCCGAACCGATCGAAGAACTCCGCCCAGGCGTCGAGTTCGGATTCGTGGACGGCGATGAACAGCGGATAGTCCTCTGGGTCGCGAGCGACCTGGTAGCCACCGCGGGTCCAGACGTAGACCGCATCGATGCCAGTGTATGTATACTCCATCCCCGCGAACTGCGGGAGGACATAGGCTTCTGAGATCGACGGTGGCGAGATGTTTGCTGACGCTGTCAGGAACTCGAGACCGGCGTCTCGGAGCGTCTGATCGATGAGATGAAGCCCATCATCGTACGCGACGTATCCCGCCTCCTCGAGGCGATTCACGACGCGACGGATCGTCTCCCGGTTCTCGTCGATTTTCCGCGCGACGCCTGAGATGGAATCGCCCGGGTCAAGCGCGAGGATGACCTTGAGTTCCTTCTCACCGCATACTTCGTACATCCTTTGGTTACACAATTCTGTGCAATAGTCAAAAGAAGTACTATTCGTGTGGGTCGTCTGGCTGGATCTGGCGAGTGTCCTCAGCGAGGTTGTGGATATACTCGCGGAGGATTTCCATATCCTCGCGGGCGTCTTCGAGCGTCTTACCCTTCACTTTGGCCGTGATCTTGTCTTGATCGCGGGTGCCAGTACCGCGAGTAAGTTTGACGGTGAGTGAGACGCCGACATCGCTTCGCTCGACGTACTCGGTTGGTGCCTGACGCTCACGGTTCTGCGGCGATTCTGCGTCCGTACGAGGCTGCTGGGTGTGTTCTGACATTGATTGCTCTCTGTGGTCGTTAGTTGACGGACGGTGCGACTGGATCGTCGACTATCTCACGAAGGGCTGCATCTATCTCGCGTCCGGTGAGTCGCCAGCAGCCGTCAGGTCCTGTACACTCTAGCTGGCTCACCACTTCGGTCTTGAACGCCTTGTACTCCGCAAGCGCCAACTCCTCATCATCAGTGTAATCGAGCAGGAGGGCGAGTGCGAGTTGGGCTGGCCCGCTGCCACCATATCCCCATTCGAAGCCCGAAGGACTGTGATTAGCCAGCTCGAGACTCCGCTCTGGCGTGAGCTGTTGTTGGTCCGATTGCTCCTCGACGATGGCGCGGCCTCGACGACGGTAACCGACGTAGATGACGTCGGGATCAGCCGAGGTCCGTGACTGTACGTGTGAGTGTGGGTCGCTGATTCCACTCATAGGTTGGTTCGCGGGAGGCTCGTTCGATCACCCCCGCACCCCTCTCAGGGGTTCAACAAACAGGACGGCGTAGCGTTCGGCAACGTATTTGGCAGTTGCAACGTACTGTCCACATAATTGAGGATGGCTGTACTGGACGATCTCTCGGGGTTCGAGTTCGAGGACGTGATGGAGGACGTGTTCCGGAACCTCGGCTACGAGAACGTCCGCCAGGCCGACCGCACGGCTGACGAGGGGCGCGACGTCATTATGGAGGAGGTCGTCGACGGCACCCGGCGCGCGATCATCGTGGAGTGCAAGCACACGGGGACGGTCGGGCGCCCGGTCGTCCAGAAGCTCCACTCGGCGATCGCGACGTTCGACTTCGACGGTCCGAAACGCGGGATGGTCGTCACGACCGGCCGGTTCACGAACCCTGCTCAGGAGTACGCCGACCGCCTCCAGCAGAACGACGACCCGCACCCAATCGAGTTGCTCGACGGCGAGGATCTCCGGGAGATCGCCGACGAGATCGGCCTCGACCTCTACAACGGTCGCATCGAGATTCTCTGCGACGAGACGCTCCGCCCGTACGACCCGGCCGCCGACGTCGACGCACCCGTCGAAGAGGCGTTCCGCGACGTCGAGAACATCGAGGCCGCCGACCTCCCAGACCCGCACTCATCGGTGACGTTCCGCCCGGTGGTCGCGGTCACCGCGGACACGAACGCCGTCTTCGAAACGTCGGTGGGCGTCATCCACCGGATTAACGACCGGACGCGATTCGTTGCCCACGCCGAACGCGGGCAGCCGCAGGTCGTCGACGAGGACGTCGCGACGCTGGTCACCGAGAACCTCCACGCGACGGTCGACCTCGACTCGGAGCAGTTCGCGGAGGTGTTCGACGACGTCGAGGAGAACCGGTTCGGCCAGACGCAGACCGAGTACAAGGAGTGGGCCGTCGAGCGGCTCCAGCAGCACCACACGACGACGGTGACCTACACCGGCGACAACAATGTCACCTACAACAAGACCTGCGAGCCGAACCGCTCGGACATCTCCGTCCAGTCGATCGAACCGGTGTACCTCCCCGAGGTTCGACAGACGACGGAACTCCAGGAGTACACCTACCCCTACGAGTACTACGCGGCAGGGCCGTCCAGAGTAACAGACGAGGACGGCATCCATCGGTGCGTCCACTGTGACACGAGCGGCGTCGATGAGACGTACACCTACTGTCCGAACTGCGGGGCCATCGGCTGCAACAGTCACACCAAAACGGAACGGTTGGAAGACGAGCCGGTTTGTACTGGTTGTGCGGTCACCGAACGGTTCGCGCTGAAGACGAAGTACTTCTACGACGAGGAGAACCTCGAAGCGTTCCGCGAGGAGTACGCCGCAATGCCACTCCACGAGAAGGCGATGGAGAACAAGTTACTCGCTGGAGGGAGCGTGGTCGCGACGCTGTTGCTCGTCGTCGGCCTGCTCGTCATCGGCGGCATCATTTAGACCGGTCGCGTTCTCACGCCGGCTTAGCGACCAGCTCTTCGAGCGCGTGCTCTAGGGGCTGTGGAACTGCCAAGTGGCTCGCTCGAAGGCCTCGCCGGTGGAGCCTCGAGAGCTTGTCGAGGAACACGAACGCTGCTGCCGTGTAGGACGGTCCTCTCTCGGCGTGGGTCGCATCGAGCAGTTCCTTCAGCCGGATGAGATCCTGCAGGACGCTCGTCGGGTAGCCGTCCGAGCGTCGGTATACCTGTGCGACCCGGTCCGAATCGTTTGGTTCGTCATCCTGGTCGCCTCGTTGGACGAATCGGAGTTGACTTCGTGTCGACATCAAACACCGCCGGCGCAACAACAACCAGTTCTCAGAGAGGGTGTCGTGTGATGCCGTCAATGCCGCTCTCAGTCACACGGAGGAGCCACGTTGACGGGTTGTTGTCTTCTTTCCCGCTATTGATTGGTGCTGGTGCTCCGGTAACAAGGACGGGCGTTTGGAACTCATCAAGCGTGCCCTGTTGACCGACGTGCATGTGTCCGGAGACGATGAGATCAATTTCAACGGAGGTTTGTTCAATAGCCTTCCGAAAATCTGCTCCCCTCTTTTGATGTATGTGGTACCCGTTTTCATTCCGGACAGGGTATGGAGTATCGTGGACGACCAATACATTCGCGTTTGAAAGTACTGATTGAACCGAGGCTTCGAGCGATTCGCCCGGGAAGCTATCGTGACTGTAGTCGATCCCGAATAGCGTAACGTCTGTTCCCCCTACTGATTCTCCATTCTTCGAGAGACGCTCAATCTCTGACGTATCATTAGTTGCTCCATCAACTGTTCGACGGCTAGCAGGCTCATCGTGGTTCCCGTAGATGTAGTAGAACGGAATATTGAGCTCTGAGTTGAGAGCGTCTATCACAAAGGACCGGTCTGCCCCGATGGCAACGTGATCGAAAATGTCCCCGGCGTGGACAATGGCATCAGCGTCTAGGGTATTGGCCTGATCCATTACCGCTTGGAAGCGGTTACGAGCGTCGAGATCTTTAGCACCTTTTGCTTTCTTATCACGGCGACGATGCCGATAACCGACGTGTGTGTCGCCGACAATCAAGAGACGCGTTGCGGTGTCATCGTCCGGGCCGAGTTCAGTTACTGTCAGATCCTTCGTACTGTCGAGCTGGTAGTGTCGACTTCCACCCTGTGACCAGTACCTTCCTCGGACGTCTTCCAGTTCGTACCGGTGACCTTCAGTAAGCGAAAGGGAGAGAGAATGCGTCGACCAGATTTTAAGAGAGATTGTATGTCCCTCTGCATCCTCGACTGTAACTTCAAAATCGAGTTTGTTACTGCTGGAGGGCGAGACCTCTCGAACGAGGACTGTGATCGGATTAGAAAGACGGTCATTACGAGGGAGATCATCTCGAGTAAACATCAACTTCATAGACAGATGGTAGGACCGAGTACTTAATCGATGCGAGTACTCTCTGTGACTCGGTTTTAGGTTTGCACCAGTGCTTCGCTAAGCCAAATGAGAGACCTCCGAAGGTTCCTCGATGTCGTCGAACTCACCACGTTCGACCGGCTCCCAGTCCTCATCTGGTTTCGGACTCCACCAGTCGACTTCATAGTCGCCTGGAGCACCGAGGACCTTCACCCGCGCCGATCCATCCGGAAGATCACGACGGAGCTTCTCGTCGACGTGGAGGTTCCACGTTGAGTGGGTGTCGAAGCAGGCGAGGACGGCCTCCTCGTAGCCGCGTGTCTCTCGGGATTCTTGGAGTTCGACCTGCGTGTTGCAGTTCTTGCAGAACACACCTTCGAACGGAATGTGACTGAATACCTGGTGCCCGCAGACGGGACACCAGAGGAACTCGAACAGTGCTTCGCTGTGACGGTCGATGACTTCCAGACTCATCTGTGAATCTGGCCCGATTGAGGCGGGCCACCCATCCCGGCCCAAAATAAACGTCACCGCAGATGCGCCCTTATCAATCAGCGCTCGGCGCCGTACACGATTTGCGAGGATGCTTCGTACCCACAGCTCCGACACTCGAACCAACGCTGAACCTTCGCGCCGTCAGCCGCTTTTCCGCCGATTACCACATCGCTGTTCGGACACTCGGGACAACTCAGTTCGGGCGCTGGCCGTTTCCGGAGATCGTCACGGAACGATTTCGCGTCCTTCGTCTCGTACCCCCGCGACCACACCGGGTAGCCGTCGACGAGGATTGCGCCACGCCACTTGTAGCGGTACGAATCCGGTGCTCGGTGTAAGACCGCTCGAGCGCCGGTCTCGGTATTCCGGTATGCGAGTGTGGGCGTGCGGCTCTCGCGCTTCCAATTTGTGATCCGAGACATCTGTTAGAAGTGGACGTCGGCGGGCACGATCCAGAGCTCCTCGCTCTCCTCCAGCACTCGATCCAGCTGCTCACGGTGACGGATACCGTTCGCATATTCGTTGTACAGGAAGATCGTTGGCCCGTCGTAGGCGCCGACCTGGTGGAAGGCGTGCCGAGCGAGATTTTCGTCGCGCATGATCTCCTCATCGGAAAGTTCGTCAAGTGCCTCCCTCACCCGGTCGAGGTTGCGCTCGAACTCCTCTTTCGTCGCCTCCCAGCCACGCTCAAGCAGGTCTTGGCCGTCATCGGAGTCGACGGGGGCCGCGGTCGGGAGATTACCCCATCGGGCCTTCCCCGCAACGGACGTGTCTTCCTCATCAAAAGTCACGTGGTAGTCGAAGACGGCGCCGGCGTGTGGGTCCGCGCCGACCAGGCGGTCGAACACCGTCTTTCCGGTGGCCAGTGCGTCGTCGTGGGTCGATTCTTCTACCAGAGCGTAAATCACCATGTGCATCTCGAACACCTCGAAGCGCCGACGCACCGGGAATGATTGCTCGCTCACTCCTGCTGCGCCGGCACCCATCGCCGGCGCTCAAAAAACCTGATCTAGCGGTCGATGCTTAGGACTCGTTCGCTCGGTCGACTGTGATGGTTAGATCGCCCGACGCGTAGTCGGTCTCGAAGTCGACGGTGAACGCATCCGAGTCGTACGCGGCGTGGTAGGCACGGTGTCGTTCGAGCGACCCCGTCGCCTTGAAGTGGAAGAACGCAGCTGCAGTGTAGGGCTTGCTCTGAGTCTCGACCTGCGTCTCGACAGAGGCCGGGAGCGCGATTTGTGGTGTGTCCGTGTCGATACTCGCAGTGAACGCCTTCGCTTCCTCGACGCTCGCCTGCGAATGTGCGGGCGTCTCGCCGGTGAGCACGTTTACCGGCGTCTCGGTATCGTCGGTGAACAGGACATTGTGGAAGGTGCGTGTCCCGAGGACTGCGTCGGGATCTAACTCGCAATCGTGGAATGGATCGTCGTCTGGTTTCTCGGGCATCAAATCACGAGCCCACGGTGGGGCTCAGTCCTTTCTGCCCCAGACAAACCACAACTTGTCTCGATGTAGCGGAGGTAAGTCCCGAAAAAAGAGCGTCCTGCCCGCACTTCCCGCCGCAGAATCAGGCGTCGATGATTCGATCGGGCTCAATCCGGGACAACCGCATCGCGTTCCCGGTGACGCCGAGGCTCATCCCCATATCTCCGACAACGACTGCCAGCGCAACGCTGACCAGGCCCAGCGGCACGCCTAGCGCGAGTAGGAGCTTCACGCCGAGGCTGGCCCAGATGTTTTGCCGGATCACACCGTTGGCCGTATGCGACAGATCGTACAGGTACGGGAGTTTCCCGATGTCGTCGCCCATCAACGCAATATCAGCCGTTTCGAGGGCGGTGTCGGTGCCCGCCGCGCCCATCGCGATGCCGACCTCCGCAGTGGCGAGCGCGGGGGCGTCATTGATGCCGTCGCCGACCATCGCAACCTCCCCGTACTCCGCCTGTAACTCTTCGACTGCGTCGACCTTCTCGTCGGGCAGGAGTTCGGCGCGATACTCATCGACACCGACCTGCTCGGCGATGGCGCGGGCGGTGCCCTCGTTGTCGCCGGTCAGCATCACCACGCGCTCGACGCCCAGCTCGTGCAGGCGTTCGACAGCCCGCTTCGAGGCCGGGCGAACCTCGTCGGCGATGGCGATCGCACCCAGCAGTTCCGACTCCGTCCCGACGATGACGACCGTCTTGCCCTCCCGCTCCAGCGCGGAGAGTGCATTCTCGGCAAACGCCCCGTCGTCGGACTCTGACGACTCTTCCGCTACGACGCCGCCGTCCGTCTCGCGGCGTGCTCGAGCGAGGTCGAAGCCCAGCTCCTCGAAGAGCGCGGGCTTGCCCGCATAGTACGTCTTGCCGTCGATCTCGCCCCGAATGCCCTTCCCCGTGAGGCTCTCGAAACTCGTCGCATCGGGCAGATTACCCACGCCCGTCTCCTCAGCACGGGCGAGAATGGCCGCAGCGATGGGGTGCTCACTGCGACGCTCCAGTCCGGCGGCGCGACGGAGCAGATCGTCCTCCGTGGTGTCACCGACCGGGACGACATCGGTGACGGCGAGTTCGCCCTTCGTGAGCGTCCCCGTCTTGTCGAGCGCGACGGCATCGACTTCGCCCATCGCCTCGAGGTAGTTGCCGCCCTTGATCAGGACGCCGTTCTTCGCGGCGCTCGTAATTCCCGACACCACCGAGACGGGCGTCGAGATGACGAACGCACAGGGACAGGCGATCACCAGCAGGGTGAGCCCCCGGATGAACCACGTCTGCCAGTCGCTCGCGAAGGTGAACCCGTACCCGGCCAGGTCGACCGAGATGGGGTCGGCGATGACCAGCGGCGGGATTGCGGCGGTCAGGATTGCCAGCACGACGACGAGGGGTGTGTAGTAGCCGGAGAAGCGGTCGACGAACTGCTCAGACTCGGTCTTCTTCGCCTGTGCGCCCTGGACCATCTCGATGATGCGCGAGAGCGTCGAATCGCCAGCGGTTGAGGTGACCTCTACCTCGAGGTACCCCTCTTCGTTGATCGCGCCGGCGTAGACCTCATCGCCCGTCTGCTTGTCGACGGGGACGCTCTCGCCCGTGATCGGCGACTGGTCGACTGCACTCCCGCCTTCGATAACCGTTCCGTCGAGCGGAATCTTGTCGCCGGGGCGGACGACGACGGTCTCGCCAACGTCGACCTCCTCGGCGGGAACGGTCACTTCCTCACCGTCGCGAAGGACGGTCGCCTCGTCGGGCGAGAGTTCCATCAGCTCGCGCAGGGAGTCCCGTGCCCTGTCCATCGCGTAGTCCTCGAGCAGCTCGGCGATGCTGAATAGGACGGCCAGCGTCGCCGCCTCGACGAAGTAGCCGATACCGGTCGCCGCGATGATCGCCGTTCCCATCAGCAGGTCGATGTCGAGGCTTCGGTTCTTCGCGGAGTAGTACCCGCTACGGACGACGGGGATGCCGCTGGCGGCGACGGCGCCGAGGAACAGGACATCTGCGATGTGGAGCGGGTACTCGAGGACGCTCGCCACCGTGGCGTTCTGTCCGGTGAGGAGGAACTCAAAGAGGAGGCCGAGCGTGACGAACGCCGCGCCGAGCCACGTCTTCTTCGCGCGAGGACTCGTCCAGACCTCCGATGGTGGCGCGATGTCGACGCCATCGGCCGCCTGGTTGTCCTCATCATCGCCCTCGGCGTCCGAGCCCCCGACGACCTCGTAGCCGGCGCCTTCAATCGCCTTGACTACGTCGGCTTCGCTAGTCCGATCAGGGTCGTACGTGACGTTGGCCGTGCCGGTGGTCGGCTGGAGCGTGACGTCAGTAATGCCGTCGACACGCTGGAGGCTCTTGTTCACCTTTTGGGCGCAAGAGGGACAGTCCATCTCGGGAACGGCGAGGCGGGCGGTCAGCTCACGTCGCTGTCCGCCGCCGCTCGTTCCTCCTGCTGCGTCCGGATTCTCTGTCATCACGTCACGGTAGGAGCGGGAGTTCGATATGTCTTTGTTGGAATATTCCAACTACGGCCCTCAGTGGGATGCCAGCCGTTCTTCCGCTACCCGCTCGCCGGCGACATGTTGCTTCGCCAAATGTTCTTCCGCCCGACGGAGTCGGTAGGTGAGTGTTGACCGTGGCACGTCGAGATGCTCTGCGAGTTCTCCAACATCGACCTCGCGGGGTGATTCGTAGTAGCCGTGTTCGACGGCGGCCTGGAGAGCAGCCTCTTGGGCTGGAGGCAATCCACTTGGTGTTCCGTCGCTTCCCCTAGCTGATGTTGTGTCCGCTGTGCGGAGCATCTCCATCTGGGCGCACTCCCCGACGGCGACTTTGAGAGCGTCGAAGAACGCCGCCACGTCGCCATCGCCGGAGTGGATGAGTCGCCACGTGTAGTGGCGGCCCTCGTGACGAGTCTCGAACAGCACGCCGTCGCCGAGGTGGTC
>NZ_WPCE01000235.1 GCF_009742825.1 Halorubrum sp. CBA1125 | reverse complement strand
CGCACAGCCCCGCACCTCACGCCTCCCCCAGCCTCGTCGGCCGTCCTCCGCTACGCTCCGGACGGCCGACTCCCTCGCGGTCGGCTCGCGCCGCTCCGCGGCGCTCACCGGCACGCCACCGCACAGCCCTGTTCACTCATAAACAATCGTCGCCGTCGCGGTCGCCGTCACTGCGATCGTTCGGTACTTCGCTACCGCTCGGGATGGATCGGCCCGTCGAACCCGCCGCGGACCAGCGGCTTCGCGACGTGACGCCGGGCGCTCGGCGGCACCTCGTACCAGCCGCGTTCGATAGCTCGGCCGACCACGCGCTCGACCTTCCCGGAGGCGTCGGTGCCGCAGTCGCGACAGCGGTAGCCCTGACCGCGGCCTGCCGAGGACATCGACCGTTCGCAGTCGGGACAGGTCGGGACGGCCCGCTCCGTGCGGACGAGGCCGCGGACGGCGAACTTCTCCAGCTTCAGCGTCCCCGCCTCCTCGGCCCGGTCGGGGAGCGCTCGTCGCTCGTGCTCGCCACAGACCGTCACGCGGTCGCCCGGGCGGAGCGCGCGGACCCGGTCGCGGAACCGTCCGGTGGGCTTGAACGCGAGACACCGGAGCCGACCGACCCCGTCGTCGCCTCCGCCGGCTTCGACGGCGGCGCTCCGGGACGCGTCGGCGACGTCGCCTTCGCCGGCCTCGGCGACGTCGAGGTGGACGTGTCCTCCGCGCTTGGTCACCGGGTCGCTCGCGACTACCCCGTCGACCCGGTATCCGGCGCCGTCGCGGAGGTCGCCGATGGATCCCGGCGCGAGGTGCGCGTCGGTGCCCTGGTTGGTCAGGAACGTCGCGGCGCGCGCGACCGGTTCGCTCTCGATCGCCTCGGCGACCGCCCGGCACGCCCCCGCGTCGTCGCCGCGGATCCCGTGGAGGATCGGCCCGGGGGCGTTGGGGACGCAGACGACCTCGCCGGTCCCGCGGTCCACGGTGTCCCAGACGGTCGGGTACGCCTCGTCGGCGGCGGCGAAGACGCTCTCGGCGTCGACCTCGCGGGGGGTCCCGCATCGGTCGAGGTCTCGGTAGGAGATCCGCTCGACGGTCCAGTCGTCGAAGGTCGCCGCGCGCCGACCGCCGCCAGCGCGCCGATCCGACCGCGGCCTTCGACCGCGTCGACGGGCGGGCCGTTCGGCTCACCGTCCTCCTCCCTCAGCTCACCTTCCTCCCCCCTCGGTGCGCCGCCCTCCCCGAAGGCGGCGTGGCGGAAGCCGTGCGACTCCGCGAGCGCGAGCGCCTCGTCGAGTCCGAGTCGGTGCCGGAGCGCGCGCCGGGCGAAGTCGGCGACGTCGGCGGGGATCGTCGCGGTCGCGTCGCCCGCCGTCTGCTCTCCGTCGACCGCCGTCGCGTCTCCCTCCATCGGATCCAATCCGTCGATGTCGGCGACGACGAGGCCGGGCGACGTGCGGGGATCCTCGACGGCGGCGAACTCGCGGACGGTCGCCGCCGCCCGGTCGAACGCGGCCGCGGCGTCGACGCCGTCGACGTGGAGCGCGACGGCGGCGTTCCCCCGCGTCTTGTGTCGCACCGCCGGGTTGAGCCGAATCAGGAGTCGCCGGCGGACGCGGCCCCCGGCCGCCTCGAGGCGCTCCGCGAGCCGCGCGCCGACGTAGGTCGTGCACATCCCGCGCTCGCGGGAGTCCGTGTCGTCGACGGCGACGATTGGCATACGCGCCCTTGCGCGGTCCCGAACAAGCCGCTTTCGGGGACGAGACGGTATATAACGCTGTCGGCGATCAGAGGCGAAAAACCGCCCGCAGGCGGCTCCCTCCGCCCGGACCGGATCGACACAACGCATATATACGGCGAGCCGCTTGTTTCGGGTATGTCCCGGACTGCGCTCATCGGGAACGTCACCGCGATGCTGGAGGACGCAGGGTTCCTCGTCAGCGACCGGTGTGCGGTCCGGCCAAAGAGCTTCGACGTCGCGGCCCGCCGCGGCGAGGACCTCGTTCTCTTGAAGATCCTCGGTAACGTGGACGCGCTGGACGCGGAGACCGGCGCCGAGATGCGGCGCCTCGGGGAGTACCTGCAGGCCACCCCGATCGTGATCGGGATCCGGACCAGAGACGAGGAGCTGAAACCGGGCGTGGTCTACTTCCGGCACGGCGTCCCGGTGATCAACCCCGACACCGGCTACGACCTGTTCGTCGAGGAGATGCCGCCGCTCATCTACGCGGCCCCCGGCGGGCTGTACGTCAGCCTCGACGGGGACCTCCTCGCGGACGAGCGCGAGGAGCGCGGCTGGTCGCTCGGGCGGCTCGCGAACGAGCTCGGCGTCTCCCGCCGGACGGTCTCGAAGTACGAGGACGGGATGAACGCCTCCATCGAGGTCGCGATCCAGCTCGAGGAGCTGTTCGACGAGCCGTTCTCCAGCCCGGTGAACGTGCTCGACGGCGCCGAGGACGTGCGCGACGCCGAGCCGACGCCGTCGGCGCCCGACGCGGACCCGGACGACGAGTTCGTCGTCCACGTGCTCACGCGGGCGGGCTTCACCGTCCACCCGACGGCCCGCGCCCCGTTCAAGGCCGTCTCCGAGGACGAGGACAGCGCCGTGGCCCGCGTGCTCACCGGCCACTCCGCGTTCACGCCGGCCGCCGAGAAGCGCGCCCGCATCATGTCCTCCATCGGCGAGGTCGCTCGCACGCGGTCGGTGTACTTCACGGAGGAGGACGAGGGGCGCGAGGCGGTCGACGGCACCGCGCTCGTCTCCCGCGAGGAGCTCACCGACATCACCGACCCCGAGGAGATCCGCGAGCTGATCCGGGACCGCGCCGAGGAACCGACCGAGGCCTGACGCGTCGCGCTCGACCCAGTTCCGGTCAGCGTCCCAGCAGTCGACTGAAGAACCCGCCCCCGCCGTCGTCTTCGTCCTCCTCCTCGTCTTCGTCCTCCTCCGTATCGTCGCCGTCGGCGAGCGCGCTCCCGACCGTTCCGGTGTCGTCGTCGCGGAACGGGACGCTTCCCGCCAGCTCGTCGTCTTCCTCGGTTTCGTCGCTTTCCTCGGTTTCGTCACCTTCCTCGGTTTCGTCGCCTTCCTCGGACGCGCTGGCCTCCCCGTCGTCGGTGGTGTCTGGACTGCCGTCGTCGGCGTCGGGACCGTCGTCGGAACCGTCGTCCGAATCGGTCGATTCGTCGAACTCTTCCGTCGTGTCGCGGTCTGCCTCCTCGATCATCCCCGCCAGGTCGTCGCCGTCGACGCGATCCTCGCCGACGGTCTGCGTGGTCGCGTCGGCACTCGGTTTGTCGCCGCTCGGTTCGTCGGTGCTCTCTGCGTCGGCCACGATCCCGCCCTCGTCGGAATCTCCGGTCGACGGCTCCGTCTCGGCCGTCGCCGCCACCTCGTCCGACTCCACGGCGTCGTCTGCGGCGTCGGATTCGGTGACTGCGTCGCGTTCGGCTTCGCTCCCGGTCGGCTCCGCCGTATCACCCCTCTCGCCGTCCGCGTCGTCTTCGGCCGCGGCGTCTGCGAGACCGGGACCTCGACCGCGGTGCCGGTCAGGGCGCGCGTGAGGTCGCGGTAGGCGCGCGTCGCGAGGGAGTCGGGCGCGAACGTCGGGAGGGGCTCGTTCGCCGCCACCGCTCGCTGCACCGCGTCGTCCTCGGGAATCGCGGCGAGCACGGCGGTATCGAGTACGTCGCCGACGGCGTCGGGTGAGACACCGGTCCCGTCGTCCCCTTCGCTCGCGTCACCGCCCTCGCCCGTGTCGGCCTCCTCGCTCGCGCCCGCCCACGCCCGCACCTCGCCTGGGGGAACGCGGGTGATCGCGGCGCCGGCCACCGAGCCGCCGAGCCGTTCGGCCAGCTGTCTGGTCTTCTCGGTGTCGCCGAGCGCGCTCCGCTCCGCGGTGGAGACGAGCAGCGTCGCGTCCG
>NZ_WPCE01000314.1 GCF_009742825.1 Halorubrum sp. CBA1125 | reverse complement strand
CTCGGTCGCCAGCGAGGCGATGTCGGCGCCGCTGTATCCGTCGAGGTCGCGGGCGACGTCGGCCAGGTCGATCCCGTCGGCGACGTTCATCTCCTCGGTGTGGATCTCGAGGATACGCTCGCGGCCCGCGGCGTCGGGCTCCGGCACCTCGATGAGCCGGTCGAAGCGGCCGGGGCGTAAGATCGCCTCGTCGAGCATGTCGAAGCGGTTGGTCGCGGCCATGATCCGCACCTCGCCGCGGTCGTCGAAGCCGTCCATCTCCGAGAGCAACTGCATCATCGTCCGCTGGACCTCGGCGTCGCCCGACGTCTTCGAGTCCGTCCGCTTCGCGGCGACCGCGTCGATCTCGTCGATGAAGATGACCGCGGGCTCGCGCTCGGCGGCCAGCTCGAAGAGGTCGCGGACCAGCCGGGAGCCCTCGCCGATGAACTTCCGGACGAGCTCGGAGCCGGCCATCTTGATGAACGTCGCGTCCGACTCGTTGGCGACGGCCTTCGCGAGCATCGTCTTGCCCGTTCCCGGCGGCCCGTGCAACAGGACGCCGCTCGGGGGCTCGACGCCGACGGTCTCGAACTGCTCGGGGTTCTCTAAGGGGTCCTCGACGGCCTCGCGGACCTCGCGGATCTGCTCGTCGATCCCCCCGATGTCGGCGTAGGTGACGTCCGGCGAGGCGGTGACCTCCATGGCCTGCGCCCGGGAGTCAGTCTCGTCGTCGAGCACCTGCTGGACGGCGAAGGAGTCGTTGATCGCGACGCGGTCGCCCGGCTGGAGGTCCGCCTCCAGCCGGCTGTCCGCCTGCGTCAGCACCTCCTGGTTGTTGCCGTGCTGTTTGATCACGACGCCGTCGTCGGTTATCTCCTCGACCGAGGCGATGTACAGCGAGGAGGTCTTCAGCACCTCGTTCTCGCGTTTCAGCTCGTCGACATCGGTCTTCAGCTCGCCGCGACGGTCCTGGGCGTCGTCGAGCCGGTCCTCCAGTTCGTTGTTCACCTGCAGGATCCGCCGGTAGTGCTGGCGGATCGCCTCCAACCGCTCCGTCTCGCTCATCTCCGGATCGAGCTCCAGACGGGGGCGGTCGGGCAGTGAGGGACTGTGAGACATTCGTTGTTTCGCGGTATGGGACGAGCGTAAATGTGCCTTTGGGTCACGGTCAGTTCCCCGGCGACGTCGCGCCGGCAGACCGCTGTCTACGCGGTGATCGCCCCGAAACGAGGCTCGAACTGCTCCCCCGCGTTACCGACCGAAATCGAGAGCGACCCCCGTCCGGACGGACGCGACCGGGAGGCCTCGCGACAGACCACATATCAATCGTGATATTCGACGGATAACGTTTTATTGACAGGACTGCACACCGGCGGCTATGGACGAACGCACGCCGAACGGCGACGGTCCGAGGGTCGAGGGTGACGGGGTCGTGAGTCGCTCGCGGGTCACGGTCGTCGGCCCATGACCGATACAGGAGTGTCGCCGACCGTGCTCGCGGTCGACGACGATCCGGATCTCGCGGAGCTGTACCGGGTGTACCTCGATCCGGCGTACGACGTCCGGATCGCGACCGAGGGCGAAGCGGCGTTGACCGCGATGGACGAAGCGGTCGACGTCGTCCTCCTGGACCGGCGAATGCCGGACATGTCGGGCGACGAGCTGCTGTCGGCGATCCGCGAGGAGGGGTACGACGCCCGCGTGGCGATGCTGACCGCGGTCGAGCCCGACGTCGACATCGTCGACATGCCGTTCGACGACTACAAGACGAAGCCGGTGACCAGAGAGGACCTGCTCGCGCTGGTTGAGGTGCTGTTACGCCGCGCGGAGTTCGACGAACGGAGCCAGGAGTTCTTCGCGCTCGTCTCGAGAGTGTAGTTTCGACGCGATCGGAGGAAACAATTGATTCAACCCCGACAGGCTAGCCCAGCTTACAGTCGCAAGTCCTATCGCCACCCCGTAGATTCCGACTTCCACTTCACCGAGAAAGTAGCCGATCATCAATCGATCAACGTTGGTGTATAGAAGC
>NZ_WPCE01000323.1 GCF_009742825.1 Halorubrum sp. CBA1125 | reverse complement strand
GGGCGGTCGGAACCGCCGGCACCGCCGACCTCGTCCGGCTCGTCTCCCTCGATCCGCTCCGCGCCGGCGTCCGCGTCCCCGGGACCGTCGTCGATGATGACGGCGTCGTCGGCGGCGGCGTCTACCTCTGTCCCGGCGGCCGTCGTCGCGTCGTCCGCGGTCCCGGTGGTCGCGTTCCCGGCGGTCGCGTCACCGGGAGCCCTCGCGGTCCCCTCGTCGGGAGCGTCCGCAATCGAGGGCCCGTCGTCGGCACGCTCGGCGGTGTCCGCCACCGAAGGTCCGTCGGGGGCGCGCTCCGCGGTGTCGACCGCAGCGGTGGCCTCCTCGGTCAGCTGTTCCATCGTCGTCACCTCGGTGTTCTCGCTCACGACCTGCGTCTCGCCGCACCGCGAGCAGGTCTTCACCTCCGTGACGGTCGTTATCACCTCGTTGCCGTCCTCCTCGCGCTCGCGCTGCAGTTCGGGTTCGTCGAAGTCGTGCCCGAGCAGACACCTGAGTCCCATTA
Organism: Halorubrum sp. CBA1125; assembly: GCF_009742825.1. Taxonomy (GTDB): domain Archaea; phylum Halobacteriota; class Halobacteria; order Halobacteriales; family Haloferacaceae; genus Halorubrum. The sequence continues at coordinate 1,405 of NZ_WPCE01000323.1, read as the reverse complement.
TGCGTCCCGTGCGGTGCCGAGGGTAAAAAAACGCCCCGTCGGCGTCCGACGCCCGGCACACGGGGGTCTGTCCCGTACACGACGGATCCTGCCCGAATACGACGGCTTCCCCCGACTACGTGGACCCCTCCCGAACGCGCACGGTCGTGGGCGGTTCCGGACGGGCACGCCCGGACGGGTCCGAGCGCGACACCCGCGTCTTTTAATCGGCTCGCCCGCGACCCCCACGACGATGACTCGGATCCGGGTACTGAGCTACAACGTCCGTTACGCCAACCGCGGCGACCACCACGACGCCTGGCACGAGCGCCGCGACGCCGTCGGCCGGCTCGTCCGCTTCCACCGCCCCGACGTCGCCGCGTTCCAAGAGCCGGTCGCGAGACAGCGCGGCGACCTCGACGAGCGGCTCCCGGGGTACGCGCTCGTCGGCCGGGGCCGGAACGCCGACGGCGACGGTGAGGGGTGCCCGATCGCCGTCCGCACGGACCGGTGGCGGGTCGTCGAGGACGACACGTTCTGGCTCTCGGAGACGCCCGCGGAGCCCTCGACCGGCTGGGACGCGACCCATCCCCGGATCGCGACGTGGGCACGGGTACGAATGGTCGACGGGGGCGACCACCGACCCGGAGACGGCCACCGATCCGGCGACGGCCACCGATCCGGCGGCGAACCGGACGCCGGCGACCGCGCGGAGCTGCTCGTCGTCAACACGCACTTCGACCACGTGAGCGCGCGCGCGCGGCGGGAGTCGGCCCGGCTGCTCCGAGAGCGGATCCCGGAACTCGCCGCGGGCGAGTCCGGCGCGGAGGGGACGCCCCTCGAACGCGACCCGATACCGGTCGCGCTCGTCGGCGACTTCAACTGCACGCCGGGGTCGAACCCGCACCGGATCCTCACCGGCGAGACCGTGACGGAGCGCCTCGACGAGGACGAGGAGCCCGCGGAACGCGGGTCGACCGAGGGCGGGTCGATCGGGGGCGGACCGACCGAGGGCGCCGCTCCCGTCCCGCTCCGCGACGCGGCGGCCGCCGCCGACCTGCGTCACGGTCCCGCCACGAGCCTGACAGACTTCGCGAGGCTGATCGACGGCCGGCAGATCGACCACGCGCTCGTCTCCCCGGGCGTCGGCGTCGCGGCGTTCGCGACGCTCACCGACCGCGACGACCGCGGACGGTACCCCTCCGATCACCTGCCGCTCCTCTCGAAGCTGAGGCTGTCGGATTGAGGGAACGCCGGCCCTATTGAAATCCTCAGTAGAGGATATGTCATAATCCGGCTGTGGTCAGTACAAGACTTCCAACGCTCAATTATCTGTATCTATTCGTGTTCCATCAACGAGGATCTTATCAGCACCTGTTACCTCTACAACGTGATTCGGAGTCTCAAACTCCAAACGCCAAGAGTT
>NZ_WPCE01000106.1 GCF_009742825.1 Halorubrum sp. CBA1125 | reverse complement strand
CCTGCAGAACGGCCGACCGGCCCGCAAAACGCCGAGGCCCTCAGAACGCCCGCGCCAGCAACAGCACGTAGATGACCGCGTTGTACACGCCGTGGGCGAGCCCCGGCACCAGCACGTTGTCCGTCCACTCGTAGAGGCCGCCGAGCACGGCACCGAGCACGACCACGACGCCGACGTACGCCCAGCGCTGGGCCGGCGTGCCGGAGACGGAGGGAAGGTGGACGAGCCCGAACGCGAGGCTCGCGATCAGGATCGCCGGCGCGGCGTCGAACGCGCGCCGGAGCCCGCCCTGCACGACGCCGCGGAACAGCGCCTCCTCGACGGGCCCGACGACCAGCAGCGACACGGCGATCATCGCGAGGTAGTACGTGACTGGGTCGCCGGCGGGGACGACCGCCTGGTTCTGGCCGGTCGTGAGCCCGACCTGTCCCAGCGCGAACAGCGCGCCGTACTGGAAGGCGAACAGGACGCCGCCGCCGCCGACCACCAGCCCGCCGTCCCGGAGCGTCGGCCGCGCGACGCGGACGATCTCCCACGAGTCGGTGAGCGCGAGATAGCCGACGGCGGCGAGGCCGAACCCGGCGAACTGGAGCACCGTCCGCAGTACCTGCAGGCCGGTCGTGTCCGCGCCGACCAGCCCGACGGAGACGGCGAGGTCCGCGGCCGGCGCGGTGAGCGCGCTCGCGACGAGGAGCGCGAACACGACCGCGAAGAGGGCGCTCGCCACCCGGTGGAGCCGCTCGATCGCGGGAGAGACGTCCGCGCTCATCGGTGGCGCTACGACTCGCGGAGGTTTAGACGCACCGGAAGCCGGCAGATCCCGCGGTCACCGCCAACCGGCGAGCCGCCTCGTCACCGCCCGGCAGACCCACGACGTCCGTGACTGCCGCCGCAGAGCAGCCTGCGGGAATCCGACCGCGGGCTACTCCACCCGGAACTCGCGCTTGTCGGCGACCGCCTCGGCCTCGGCGAAGTCGCCGCCGCCGAGCAGCCCGCGGGCCGCCTTCTTCCCCCACTCCACCGCCGGCTGCGTGAACGTCGAGACGCTCGCGAGCTCGCCGTACAGCACGCAGGCCGCCTCCATCTCGTACAGCAGCCGGCCGAGGCTCCGTTCGTCGACGCGGTCGATCTCGACGCGGACGTTCGGGACGTCGGCGGCCGCGAGGCTCGCCTCGGTCGCCTCGAACTCGGCGTCGAGCAGCTCCCCGAGCGACGATCCGCCGAGGTACGCGAGCCCGTCGAGGTCGGTCTCGGGGATCGGGACCGCCGCGCGTTCTGCCGGGCGCACGAGCGTCACGAGCTTGTCCGGCGGACCGGCGCGGTACAGCTGGAGCTGGGAGCTGGTCGGTGGCGCCGAGCGCGCGCGCCGGGGTCTGCCCGAGCCCGTCCTTCCCGAGGCTCTCGGCCCACAGCTGGGCGAACCACTCCGCGAACGTCTCCAGCGACTCCGCGTACGGCATCATCGCGTTCGTGAGCGCGCCGCGCTCCGCGAGCGCGTACGTCGCCGCGCCGTAGGCGTACGCGGGCGACTCGAAGAGCGACCCCGCGAGCGCGTCCATCCCGTCTCGGCCGCCCGCGAGCACGGCCTCGACGTCGTGGCCCTGGAGCGCGGCGACCGCGAGCCCGACCGTCGAGAGCACTGAGAACCGACCCGGCACCCCGTCGGGGACGTCGAGCGCGGGGAGGTCGTGGGCGTCGGCGAGCGCCCGGAGGTTCCCCTCCGCGCCCGTGGTGACTACGGTGTGCTCGGTCCAGTCGACGCCCGCCTCCGTCATCGCCTCGCGCACGACGAGGAAGTTCGCCAGCGTCTCCGCGGTCGTGCCCGACTTCGAGACGACGTTGACGACGGTCTCGGAGAGCGGGAGGTCGGCGAGCAGCGCCCGCGCGTCGTCGGGGTCGACGTTGTCGAGGAAGTACGCGTCCACGTCGCTCTCCAGGGCGTTCGCGAGCGTCGCCGCGCCGAGCGCGCTCCCGCCGATACCGACCGTGAGCACCGCCTCAGGACGGTCGAACCGGTCGACTGCGGCGCGGATCGCGTCGGGGTCGGCGGTCCGCGGGAGGTTCAGTGCGGCGTAGCCGAACGCGTCGTCGGCCATCCCCGCCGCGATCCGATCGTGGGCGTCCGCGACGCGGTCGTCCAGCCGCTCCAGCGTCTCCTCCGTGAGTCCGGGCGTCGTCTCCAACGCGTTCCCGAGGTCGACGTGCATGCGTGTTCACGCGAGCGAGAGCGACTTAAAGTTCGTCGACCCGCCCGAACGCGAACCGACCGCTATCCGTCCGGACCGACCGCTGTCCGTCTGGACCGGACCGACCGCCCTCGTCCGGATTGAGCCGACTACTATCCGTACAGACGCGATCGATATCCCGCTGTTTCCCGCGTCGCCGGTGCACAAAGAAGGATAGCGACGGCAGAAGCGAGTGCGGCCTACGGCACACGTGCGACGACGACGAACGTCTCCGTCCGCGTCTCCGCTCGCTCCACCGCGAACCCGGCGTCCTCCGACGCGTCGATCGCGTCGTCGACCGCGAACCGCTCGGCGACCGGCGGGCCGTGGTCCCCGTCGCCGGCGGCGGACCAGTCGAAGAGCACGAGCCGGCCGTCAGCCCGGATCACGCGAGCCAGCTCCGCGAGCGCCGCCGGCGTCGCGAACTCGTGGTACGTCATCGTCGAGAACGCGCCGTCCAGCCCGCCGTCCTCGAAGGGGAGGTCGGCGACGTCGCTCTCGACGAGCTCGACGTTGTCGGGCACGCCCTTCTCCCGGTAGAACGCGTGCATCTCGGCCTGGACGTCGACGCCGTAGACCGTCTCGGCGTGCGGCGCGACGTCGTCGGTGTAGAACCCGGTGCCGCTGCCGAGGTCGGCGAGGACGGCGAACTCCGCGGGCGCGAGCGGTCCGATCAGCTCCTCGGCCGACACCCACCGGTAGCGGGCCGCGGGTCGCTCCAGCCGGTCCGCCTCGTCGGCGTCGAACGTGTGGAATCCCATGGTCGGTCTTGTGCGCCTGTCACTAAAACGCGCCCGATCGCGTTCCGCGAAATCACAATAACTGTGAACGTGGCACGCGACACCACGACGGATGTGAGCATGTCTCTCGATCTCTGGTGCCGCGACGATTCACCACTCGTCGGCGAGCCCGTCGAGGAGCCGGTCGACCTCGGTTTCGGTGGAGATCGCGTGGATCGACGCCCGGACCGCGTCGGGATGCGGCAGCGAGCGGACGACGACGTCCGCCGCGGCGAGGCGCTCGACGGTCGCCTCGGGGTCGTCCACGTCGACCGTGACCAACCCGGACTCGTACTCGCGGGGGCTCAGGAGGCGGTCGTCCGGGACGCCCTCTTTGAACCGGTCGGTGAGCGACGCGATCCGGGCTTCGATCGCGTCGAGCCCGACGGCGTCGATCGCGTCGATCGCCTCGACCAGCCCGACGTGTGCGGCCGCGGTCGCGGTGCCGACCTCGAACCGCTTCGCGCCCGGCTCGAACGCGATCTCGTCCGCGTCGGGGTCCTCGACGCTCCGGTACCCGACCGCACGCGGCGCCAGCTCGGCGGCGGCCTCGCGGTCGACGTAGAGGAACCCGGCGCCCCACGGGCCGAGCAGCCACTTGTGGCCGGCCGCGGCGACCGCGTCGGCGCCCCACGCGGACACGTCCAGCTCGACGTGACCTGGCGACTGGACCGCGTCGACGAGGGTGAACGTCCCGGTCTCGTGGGCGATCTCGACGAGGTCCGCGACCGGCAGCCGCGTCCCATGGGTCCACGTGAGGGCGCTGAAGCAGACGAGCCGCGCGTCGGCGACCGCGTCGGCGAACGCCGCTCGATCGACCCGGCCGTCCGTCGTTTCGAGGACGCGCACCTCGACGCCCTCGCGTTCGAGCCGCTTCCAGGGGAGGATCCCCGCCGGGTGTTCCAGGTCCGTTCGGACGACGACGTCGCCGGGCTCCCAGTCGATCGCGGACGCGACCCGGTTGATCCCGTCCGTCGTGCTCTCGGTGAGGGCGATCTCGTCGGCGTCGGCGCCGACGAACTCGGCGACCCGCGTTCGGACGTCGTCGAACGTCTCGAAGGCGTACCCGTACGGGTCGGCCGCGCCCGGGCCGTGCTCGTGGTCGGCCAGGAACGACGAGGCGGCCTCGACGACGTACCGCGGGCTCGGGCCGTGCGCGCCGAAGTTGAGATACGCGCGCTCAGAGAGCGCGGGCACGTCGGCGCGCAGCTCGCGCGGCGTCATCTCCTCGGCGTCGAGCGCCGCGACGGCCGTCGCGTCGATGTCGGTCATTCAGTCGAGGTGGGCCGCGACCGCGTCGCTCAGCGACTCCGCCGACTGCGCGCCGACCATCCGCTCGACGCGCTCGCCGTCCGCGAACACGAGCAGTGTCGGGATGCTCTGTACGCCGTACTCGGCCGCGAGCGACTGATACTGGTCGACGTCGACCTTCAGGACGGCGGCGTCGGTGTCGTTCGCCAGCTGTTCGACGGCGGGCTCCATCATCTGACACGGGCCGCACCAGTCCGCGTAGAAGTCGACGAGGACGACGTCGTGGTCGGCGACGATCTCGTCGAAGCCGTCGGCGTCGGTCAACTGGATCGGCTCGGAGGGTACCGCTTCGGTGGAACTCATCGCCTCTCGCTACGTGTCCGGCACGTATAATGGTTTTGAATAATATGCACAATACCATCTGCCGGTCCCCTTCGGTCGCCGTCTCGTCTCCGTCTCGTCACTGTCCCGTCACTACGCTGCGTCACGCATTGGCGCACGTCCGCCGCGGCGGGTGCGTGCGGTCGAGGGTCGTGTGATCGTGTGGTCGTGTAGTTGAGGGTCGTGTGGTCGACCTACTCCGCGTCGTCAGGGACGAGGTGGACCGCGCCCTCGTGTTCGAACGCGAGCACGGTGTCGGCGTCGGCGTCGACGAACGACGGGTTGGGGACGGTCTTCGCCTCGTAGGTCTCGGGGTCGAGCACCTGGATCGCGTTCTCGTCTTCGACCGTCACCACGGTGGTCTCCGCCGCGTCCTCGCGCGTCCCGAGCCGGGTCGCCTCGGGCGCGTCGCCCTCGTCGAACGCCGAGGCGTACGCCTCGCCGGTCGCGAGCCGGACGCCCTGGAGCCGCCCCGAAACGCCGGTGACGAGGACCGGCCCGTCGCCGTCCTCGGGGTCGAGTATCTCGCCGGGAGCGTACCGCGGGAGCCGGACCGCGAACGTCACCCGGTACACCTCGTTGCCGTCGCCGTCCTCCGTGACGAGCGTGGGGTACGACTCGAAGCTCCCGCCGAGTTCCTCCGTGATACGGGTCGCGACGTTCTGTGCAAGCCGATTCGAGGAGAGCTTGATGTCGGGGCCGTCCTCGGTCTCGTTCACCTCGGTGATGAACGCCTCGCGGTCGCCGTCGGCCTCCTGGTCGGCGACGTACGACTCGGCGATCGAGAGCGCCTCGGCGCGCTCGGCCGGACGCAGGTCGCGGTCGTCCGCGCGGACCTGGACGACCCCCGCGTAGTAGCCGCCGGCGATGCGCCCGCAGCGGTCGCAGGTCCCCCGCGAGATCTTCACCGGGACGGTGACCTCGGCCGAGCGGAGCGTTCCCCGGACGACGCCCGAGAAGTGACAGTGCATTCGCACCGTGTTCTCGTCCACCTGCTCGGGCTCGACGCCCCACTCGACGTCGCTGGCCTCGACGTGGACGCCGAGCGCCTCCGCGACCTCGTCGACGGCGACGTCGGTGTAGTCGCGCGCGCCGACGTCCCGCCAGGAGTCGCCGCGGCGGACCGCCCCGCAGCCGGAACACACCAGCACCTCGATCCGGTCCGGCGCGTCGACTAGCTCGAAGTCCGCGAAGTAGCAGTCGTCACACAGCAGCGCGTCTCGTCCGCTCGGCTCGCCGGGGAGCGGCGCGCGCCGCGCCGGAACCGGATCGCCACACCGCGGACAGAACTCCCGCGACTCGCTCATTGGCCACGGGTACGCCGAGGAGGCGTTTAAGCGGCGCGGACCGACGGCGCGAACCGACGGAGCGGCCCAGAGCGGCCTTGCGCGGACCCGGGGCGTGGCCCGGCGGCGAACCGACCCGTGAGCGGAACGTCGTCCGGCGACGTGACCGGGTCCCGGAAGGCCGTCCCTCCGAAATCGTTTTTCGCCCGGACCGAGAACGGACACGTATGAGCGGTGACCCCGACGACGAACGGCTCGAAGAACTGCGCGAAAAGAAGATGGAGCAGCTCCGCGAGCGTCAGCAGGGCGGCGACGACGCCGAGGCCCAGCAAGAGGCCCAGGAGCGCGCCGAGGCCCAACAGGAGGCCGTCCTCAAGCAGTACCTGACCGACGGCGCCCGCCAGCGGCTCAACGCGGTCGCGATGTCGAAACCGGAGTTCGGCGACAAGGTGAAACAGCAGGTCGCGGCGCTGGCCCAGAGCGGCCGGATCCAGGGTCGCATCGACGAAGACCAGATGCGCGACCTCCTGAAGGAACTCCAGCCCGACCAGCAGAGCTTCGACATCCGGCGGCGATAGATGGAGCTGGCGCTGCTGTACAGCGGCGGGAAAGACTCCTCGCTCGCGGCCGTCCTGCTCGACCGCTTTTACGACGTGCGCTGTGTCACCGGCAGCTTCGGGCTCACCGACGACTGGGAGCACGCCGAGCGCGCGGCGACCGAACTCGGGTTCGCATTCGAGCGCGTCGACCTCGACCGCGACGTGGCCGAGGCCGCGGCCGAGACGATGCTCACGGACGGCTACCCGCGGAACGGTATCCAGCGGGTTCACGAGCACGCGCTGGAGACGATCGCGAGCCGCGACGTCGACGCGATCGCCGACGGGACGCGCCGCGACGACCGCGTTCCGACCGTGTCTCGCGCCCAGGCGCAGAGCCTGGAGGACCGCCACGGCGTCGACTACATCTCCCCGCTGTCGGGGTTCGGCCGCCACGCCGTCGACCGCCTCGTCGAGGCGACCTTCGACGTCCAGCAGGGGCCAAGCGAGGAGGTCCCCAAGGCGGACTACGAGGACGAGCTACGTACGCTCATCGCCGACGAACATGGCGACGAGGTCGTCGCCGATGTGTTTCCGGCCCACGACCAGACGTACGTGCACGGTCGGCACGACTAGGCCGCGACTGCTGGCCGGCAGGCGGCCACCGACCGCGTCCGTTGACTGCCGACCACGACCATCGACTACCGACCGCCGATCTCAGTCGTCCCCCACGATCCCCTCGGCGACGGCCATGTCCTCGACGCTGGGGTCGTCCTCGGAGCGCCGGAGGACGAACCGCTTGCGGACCAGGTCGGCGGCGTAGATCGCGGTGCCGAGGATCAACAGCGTGTCGCCCGGGAGCCGCGCCCAGAACAGCGTCTGGACGAGCGGCCGTTCGTAGAACGCGAGGCTGCGAGCGGCCGCGTACCCCTCCGTGAACGCAACGTCGAGCTGGAGGAATCCGACGGGGAGCACCGAGACGAACACCATGAGCGCGAGCCCGACGTTCCAGCACCAGAACGACGCCCGGAGCCACGAGCCGTCCCAGCGGTCGGGGTCGATCGACAGCTGGAGCATGTACGCGACCATCCCGAGCGCGAGGAACCCGAACGCGCCGAACATCGCGGCGTGGGCGTGGCCGACCGTGAGGTACGTGCCGTGCTCGTAGTAGTTCACGAGCGGGAGGTTGATGAAGAAGCCGAGCACCCCGGCGCCGACGAAGTTCCACACCCCGCTGGCGACGATGAACATGAACGGGAGTTTGTACGGGAACCCGGCCTCGCCCATCGCCCGGTACTGGCCGATCGCCTCGTAGAGGATGAAGATCAGCGGCAGCAGCTCCAGCGTCGAGAAGACGCTGCCGATCGGGACCCAGTAGTCGGGCATCCCGATCCACCAGTAGTGGTGTGAGACGCCGATCACGCCGGTCCCCATCACCAGGAGCGCCTGCAGCATCACGGCCTTCTCGGCGCTGCGCCGCGTCAGGAGGTTCATCGAGACGAGCGTGAGTCCGATGATCGCGACGATGAAGAACTCGAACGCGCCCTCGACCCACATGTGGACCACCCACCACCGCCAGAACTCCGTGACCGCGATGTTCGTCGTGGGCGTGAACATGAACCCGGCGACGAACAGCAGGGTGATCGAGCCGCCCGCGTAGAGGATCATGTGCGCCAGCCCGTAGATCGGCTCGCGGTCGAGCAGCGGCTTCAGCCCGCGGATCGCCAGCACGGCCCAGAGGAGAAAGCCCGCGAGCAGGCCGCCCTGCCAGACCTTGCCGACCTCCAGGTATTCGAGCCCCTCGTTGCCGAGCAGCCACCAGAGCTCTCCGGGGAGGTAGCCGTTCGCGCCCAGCCAGATCCCGCTCATGCCGCCGACCACGACGACGACGAGCGCGCCGAGCAGCACGTTCACGTACGTCCCCTGTCGCTTCGGCTCGTGGCCGGTGAGAAGCGGCGGGAGGAAGAGCCCGGCGCCGAGCCACGTCGAGGCGATCCAGAGGACTCCGAGGTCGATGTGCCACGTCTTCGCGATCGAGAACGGCAGGAGCTGGAGGATGTGGACGCCGAAGATCCGCTCGATCCCGAAGAAGCCGGCCCGTTCGATGTAGAAGTGCGCGAGCAGGCCGCCGAGCAGGACCTGCGCGAGGAACAGCCCGGCGGCGATCGGCACGAACCGGAGCGCCGCCCGCTGGCTCGGGAACACGCTGACGTCGCTCGGCTCGGGCACCGAGATCCCCTCGGCGGACGGCTCGGGGAGCTTCACCGACTTGTAGAGGAGGATCGCCGCCCCCGCCGCGCCGACGAGAAGCACCATGGCGATCACGCTCCAGATCATCGCCGGGCCGGTGGGGCTGTTGCCGGCGGCGGGCGAGTAGGGCCACTCGTTGGTGAAGGAGTGGTCGCCGTCCGGCCGGTCGGTGTGCGAGAACCACGCGGTCCACAGCGCGAAGTCGGCGAACGCCTCGGCCTCCTCGTTCGACTCGATCATCTCCTCGGGAACGCCGCGGTCGTGGTCGCCCTCGTGGTACCGCGCGACGTACGTCTCGCGCACCTGCTCGTGAGCGTACGCCTCGGCGGCCGAGTACTCGATGGGACCGCCCTCGTACCCCTCGTCGAGGTCGTCGCGGACGAGCCGGTCGACGGCGGCCTGCTCGCCGGACGCGAGCGAGTCGTACGCGGTCCCGTACTCCGCGTCCGCGTAGTACTCGCGCATGTGCTCGGCTTTCAGTTCGAGCGCGTCGGCGGTGTAGTCCTCGCCGTAGTACGCGCCGTTGCCGAGGATCGACCCGTGGTTCATCAGCCCGTACTGCTGGAACGCCGCCTTCCCGTCCCGGATCGTCTCCCCCGTGGTGACGGTCTCGCCGTCGGGACCGACGACCTGCTCGGGGATCGGGGGCGCCTCCTGGTACGCGAACCACGCCCCGGCGCCCATGACGACCAGGTTCAACAGGAACGCCGCGACGATCACCTTCGCGATCGTCTCTCGGGTGAGCCTCATAGTCGGTCGATCGTTGTCCCGCCACCCCCTACCGGCTTGGCCGCAACATGTTCGACGGCGTTCCCACGCGCTGGCACCGACCGAAACCGGCGGTTCCCCACCCGGTCGACGGACGTAACCCGAACACGTTCGTGCCGCGGCTTACCCCCGAACGAGGCCTCCGATCGCGTATGCCCGCGCCCACCGAGACGACGGAGCCCCGGTCCGAGCGCGACGCCGAGCCGGACGCGACGACGACCGTGACCGTGCGCTGTACCGGTCACGTCCGCACGGAGCTCGGCGAGTACCAGTTCGAGTACGCGTTCGAGGGGGACACCCTGCGGGCGTTCCTCGAGGACCTCTTCGAGACGTACCCCGAGCTACAGGACATGCTGATCGCCGAGACGGAGGCGGACGCGGCACACAGCGGCTGGGCGCCGACGCCCGAGGAACTGCCCGGCACGTGGACGAAGAACCCGGTCGGCGAACAGACGACGGCGTACGCTCGGATCCTCGTGAACGGCCGCTTCAACGAGAACCAGCGCGGATTCGACACGGCACTCGAAGACGGCGACCGCGTCGCGCTCGTCTACCCGTTCATATTCTGCTGTTGACCATCGATTGTTGCCATCTGCTGTCGACCAGCTGCTGTCGACAGGTCTCGGTCGGGGCCCGCGGCCCGACGGCGACTCGCAAACCCCTAAGTCGCCGCGACCCAAGTCGGCGTATGGTCGAGGCACCACAGACCGACGAGGGTTGGTTCGCGTTGCACGACTTCCGCTCCGTCGACTGGGACGCGTGGCGCGACGCCCCCCGAGCGAGAGCGCG
>NZ_WPCE01000251.1 GCF_009742825.1 Halorubrum sp. CBA1125 | reverse complement strand
CGGACCGTGGCGTCGTCGGTCCGCGCCGAGAACGTCACGTCGCCCCTCGGCGGTGAGGAACGCGTGTTCGACCCGGTCGTGCGCCGCGATCGCCTCGTGGGCCGCCTCGGCGTCGTCGGGCGACACGCGGACCTCACGAGCGCCGAGGGGCCCGTCGAGAGCGCGTCGCCGTCGACGCGCAGGGTGAACCCCCTCGATCACGCCCGGCCTCCTGGAGCCGGTCGACGCGGTCCGACACCGCGGGCGCCGAGAGCCCGACGTGGTCGGCGATGTCGCTGTAGGGACGCCGGGCGTCGGCGAGCAGCAGTCGAAGGATCTCCCGGTCCGTCTCGTCGAGCGTGCGCATACGGGTGGCTTCCCCGGCCGCCCTGAAAAACGTGCCGCGGACGGGGGTCTCCCCGCCGGACGCCGTCTCTGTTCCCGTCTCGCTCTCCGTACCACACGTCACACGGGTTCCACCCGGTCACTTACCGCGTTTTCCACCCCCGTCGCTTATGTGGAACGCGCGCACGCCGTCCGTATGGACGACCGGACGCTGATCGACCGCCTCCGCCGATTCGGGCTCTCCGAGAAGGAGATCGACACGTACCTCTGTCTGCTGGAGCACGGCGAGGCCACCGCGAGCACCGTCTCCGACGCCGCCGACGTGTCGAAGCGGTACGTCTACAGCGTGAGCGAGTCGCTCGCGGAGCGGGGGTTCGTCGAGGTGAACGACCACGTGGTGCCGACGACGATCCGCGCGACTCCGCCGGCGGAGGTGGTCGAGCGGCTGCGCGCGGACGTCGACGCGCTCCGGCCGGAGCTGGAGGAACGCTTCGCACGGGTGGAGCGGTCGGCGGAGCAGTTCGAGGTCGTCAAGGCCCGCGCGACGGTCCTCAAGCGGATCCGGTCGCTGCTGGCTGACGCCGAGTCGGAGGCGGCGCTGTCGGTCCCGGCACGGTACCTCTCGGAGGTGCGCGGAGCACTGGCAGACGCGGTCGACCGTGGCATCCTCGTGCTGCTGGTCGTCGCCGGCGTCGATCCGAATCCGCCGGATAACGGTCCCTCCGACCCGGACGACGCCCCCGACCTAGACGGCGTCGCGACCGTCGCCCGGACGTGGCGCGAGGCGATGCCGACGATCCTCGCCGTCGACGCCGCGACGGGGGTCGTCGCCCCGCCGGAGCTGGTGGGTCGCACAGACACGGACCGGCAGGCGATCGTCTTCGCGCAGGCGCAGATCGCCCCGGTCATCGTCGGCTCGTTCCTCGGTAACTACTGGCCGCCGGCTTCGGAGGCGTGGGTCGCCGACCCCGCACCCCTGCCCGCCGAGTACGCGAACTTCCGGCACGCGGTCCTGACGGTGACGCTCCATCGCCGCGCCGGGACGACCCTGCGCGTGACCGTGGGCGGCCGCCGGACCGACGACGACGCAGACGTCGAACTCACCGGCCGTGTCGCAGACGTGAGACAGGGGCTGGTCGAGCCCACCACGAACGAGTTCCCGGTCCAGCACACCCTCGTGGTCGACACCGGCTCCGGCACCACCTCCGTGGGCGGTCACGGCGCGTTCGTGGAGGACGTCGAGGCCGACCTCGTTCGGATCGAATCGGCGGACTGAGCGAAGATCTCACGGGCCGAAGAATTCACTGACCGAAGATCTCACCGACCGAAGACCGTCAGATCCGGTCGTCAGCGGCCGCGCGGTGCAGGCTCCTCACCGCCGGATCGCGGCGCTCGCGAGCCCACCGGGATCGCCGGCGGCGGAGGCGAGCCGGAGCCGCCACCCGTCGTCGACGGGCGCGACCCGCACCGTGTCCGGTCGATCTGCGGGCAGCGTCCGGCGGAACAGCTCGAGGACGACCGGAAGCGTCGGGAGCCGGCCGTCCCGCGGGGTCAGCGCGTATCCGGACACGCGGACCGTCGTCGCAGTCCCGGGACGGCGCGTGTATCGGTCGAGCACGCCGACCGCCGCGAGCCGGTCTAGGGCCCCCGCGATCGGGTCGTCGCTCGTCGCCTCCGGGAGCCGAGCGGCGGCGTCGGCGAGCACCGCAGCCTGCTCGGGGGGAGCGAGCCTACGGTCGAGCTCCGAGGCCGTGGCCTCGAGCAGGCACACGCAGAGGTCGTCCGGATCGCCGATCCGCTCGGCGAGCGTGAAGTACGCGCGAATGACCGCGGACTCGACGGCGTCGTGGTCCGCCGCGGAGAGCGCCTCGAAGACCGCCGCCGCGGCGTCGTGACAGAACTGGACGCGGTCGCGGTCGTGGTTGCGGTCGCGGTTGCAGTCGCGGTCGCGGACACGGTGGGAGTCGGCACCGGAGCGATCGTCGCCGGATCCCACGACGGGATCGGAGAGCGTCCACCGGGCCGCGTCGTCCGGCGAGAAACGTCGGACGTCGTGCGACCCGTCGGTGGTGCCGGCGTCCGGAGCGCCGTCCGTCTCCGCTCGATCGGCGGCGTGCTCGTGCCGGACGATCACGTCATAGAAGGGCACCTGCGGGTCGTACTGCCGGAGCGCGGCGCGGTACTGCTCGGTGGCCCGGGCCGCGGCCCGCGCGGTGGGACGGCTCTCGAACCGGAGTCCCGCGGCAGGTACCGGGCGGTCGCCGTATCGGGCGCAGACGAGGGTGTACTCGCCCGTCTCGCTCGCGAGCGACTCGATGTGGTCGCTGATATCCAGGAGCGTCGTTCCGATCACGTCCGGGTCACCCCTCTCGACCTCACTCCTCCAGGCTCGGGTGCGTCTCCTGCGGGTCGGGATGGGGATCCGCGAACCGGTCGCGCATCGCCTCGAGCGAGGCGGCCTCGCGCTCGCGCCGCTCGCGCTCGCCGATCTCCTCACAGCCCGGCGGCAGGTCACGCCCGCGATCGGTGAAGTACCCCTCGGGGGCGACCCAGTCGTGGTAGAACGGCCGGTCGTCGTCCTCCAGGAGCGTCACGGCCACCTCGGCGCCGTGGCCGGCACACACCGCCGCCTGGTGGGGCTTCTCCGCGAGCCGGCCGGCCGCGTACAGCCCGTCGACGCCGGTCCGCCCGCGCTCGTCGGTGTCGACGTACGCCTTCCCGCGGTCGAGGATTCCGATCCCGTCGACGTCGGTGAGGTAGCTCACCTCGTTCTTCGTCGCCGCCACGACGTACCGGGTCAGCCGGCGGTCACCCGTCGCCGTCTCGACGGCGAAACGGGGCGGGCCTCCGTCGCCGTCGGCGTCGGTGCGGTCTCGCCCGTCACCGTCACCGGCGGCGAGGTGATCGACCCGCACGACTCGGTCCTCGAGTCGCTCTGCGCCCGCGTTCTCGGCCTGCTCGCCGACGAGGTCGAGCAGGTGACGGGCGTTGACCCCGAAGGGGAACCCGGGGAAGTTCTCCAGGTGCGCGTTCCGACGGACCAGCGACCCGCCCTCGTCGACGACGAGCGTGTCGAGGTCGGCCCGGGCGGTGAACACCGCCGCCGAGAGCCCGGC
>NZ_WPCE01000282.1 GCF_009742825.1 Halorubrum sp. CBA1125 | reverse complement strand
TCTCGGCGGCGATCTCGCGGATGAGGCCGCCGAGGAAGTCCGTGACCGCGTAGGCGCTCGCCAGCACCACCACCGCGAGGACGACGTTCGACAGCTGGTCCGCGATCGCCGCGGACCGGACGGCGGCGAGCAGCGCCCCGCTCCGGTCCCACACCGCCAGCAGCGAGAGCGCCCCGACCGCGGTGGCTCCGGCGACGGTCATCGACAGCAGGAGCCGCTGCTTCGAGGAGAGGTCCTCGCTCCGGCCTTTCACCCACCCGGTGAGCAGTCGGACGCCGAGCACCGCCGCGAGCACCAGCGCCGACACCACCACGCGCTCGACGTTCCCGGCCGCGATTCCGTAGACGTCGCCCGCGAGGCCGGCGGCGACGGGGACGGACGGCGGGATCATCGCGCGGTCACGCCTCCGTCGGCGACCCGTGGTCGCGTGCGATCGCCGCCAGCTCGGCGAACGCGGCGGGTTCCAGGCTCCCGGGACGCCGCCGGAGCAGGTCCTCGTCGGCGGCGTCGACGACCGCCTCAGGGGCGTCCAGCCCGGAGATGTGCGCCGTGTTCCGGATCGCGTTCCGCACCGTCTTGCGCCGCTGGGTGAAAAGCGCCTTCACGAACCGGAGGAAGAACGCCTCGTCGTCGACGGCGTAGTCGGGGTCGCGGGGGATACACCGGACGACCGCGCTCTCGACGGCCGGCTGCGGGTCGAACGCCTCCTTCGGGACGTGCTCTGCGATCTCCACGTCGGCGTAGTGCTGTGCGGACACCGAGAGCCGCCCGTACTCGGGCTCGCCCGCCGAGGCGACCATCCGCTCGGCGAACTCCGCCTGGAACATCAACACGAGCGGCCGCTTCTCGGGGAGCAGCCGGAAGGCGACCTCCGAGGAGACGCCGTACGGCAGGTTCGAGACGCACGCGGTGAACGGCGGCAGGGTCACCTCGAGGGCGTCGCCCTCGACCACCGCGAGCGACCCGTCGTCGACGGCGGCCGCGAACTCCTCGCGGAGGAACGCTGCGAACGTCCCGTCGCGCTCGATCACGGTGACGCGCCCCTCGTCGTCGCCGCCGGCTCCGACGGCCGCCAGCAGGCGGTCGGTGAGGGCGCCGGCGCCGCCGCCGATCTCCAGGAGGTGACTCGTGTCGGCGCCGGCCGGCAGGTACGTCGGGATCCGGTCGAGGACGCGGTCGTCGACGAGGAAGTGCTGGTCGCGATCGGGGTTCGCACGGGCCCCGGCGCGCCGCGCGAGGGCGTCGGGGTCGCGGTCCCCGTACGACCGCGCCGCGCCCGTCGATGGATCGGTCATGGCCGGGGTACTCGGCCGCTCGGGGTAAATGTCCCGTTTCGGCGTCCCGCGGCGGTCGAGGACGATGTCGCCTCGGGGCGGTCGACCGCGATGTCGCTCCTCGACGGCGTCACGCCCCGCGGTCGACGGACGGCGTCACGCCTCGCGGTCGACGAACGTCCGGTACTTCAGGTCCTCCTCGCGGATCTCCTCGACGATCCGATCGACGATCACCTCCCGGGGACGGTGGAGCCCGGGCACGCGCTCGGAGACCTCCTCGAAGCTCTCGAACGGTTCGCGCTTCCGCTCGTCGAGCACCCCGTTCCGCAGCTTCTTGCCGATTCCGGGCAGCAGGTTGAGCTGGTGGAGCCGGAGCGTGATCGGCCCGGCCTCGTTGTAGAAGTCCACGAACCGCTCCTCGTCGCGGTCGACGACGTCTTCGACCGCGTACTCGACCTCCGCGGCCGCGTTGCGCGTGAGGTCGTCGAACGTCACTTCGCGGTACCGGCCGACGGCGTCTCCGTCGAGGTCGATCTGGTCCCCGACCGAGACGTCGGCGTCCTCCGAGAGGGCGAGTTCGTACAGCCGGAACGACTCGACGCCGAGGCCGTACGCGACCGGCGACTTCCGGTGTTGCGGGCGGTCGTCGTCCGGACGCCCGTTGGGCAACACGTCGAGGAGGACGACGATCGGTCCGGCGTCGCCGCCGGTGTCGTCGCCGTCGTTCCCGTCTCCCGCGTTCTCGTCGGCGTCGGCGTCTCCCATACGTGCGTTACCGCTCCGACCGGTGAAAAAACCGCTGCCGAAGGGGGAGACAGAGCGTCGACGGGCGGATTCAAGAGCGTCGAGTGCGACGTGTTGGCATGGCGAAACAGGACCCGGCGGAACTGGTTCGACTCGTCGACGCGTTCCCGGCGGCGCCCTCCGAAGGGGCCACGGAGCGCGGGGGGTCAGACGCGACGGCCGGGGACGATCCCGGGACGGACGGATCGTTCGCGCGGGTCGACGAGCTGCTCGACGGCACGTACGGCGCGCTGACACGCGAGTGGTACCCCGAGCTCCGGCGTCGCGTCTCGGCGTACGCGGACGGCGACTGCCTCCGCGAGCGGGTGCTCGCGCACGTCGAGTCGGTCCCGTCGTTCCGGCTCTCGGACGGGGCGACGCCGCTCGCAGACCGGCGGGCGGCGCTCGCGGAGGCGGCGGCGGTGAGCGACGACGTGGCCGCGGTCGCGGAGTGGTACGGGACCCTCCGAGCGCGGATCGAAGACGATCCCGCGTCCCTGACGCGGTTCGAGCGGCTGCTTCACGGGTTCGGATACGCGCTCGCGCACGGGCTGTTCCTCGGCGCGTCGTCGCCGGCGGCGGTC
>NZ_WPCE01000179.1 GCF_009742825.1 Halorubrum sp. CBA1125 | reverse complement strand
TCGCGGCTTCGCCGCTCGCGCTCGCCGCGTCCCTCGCGCGCTGTTCGCGGGTGCGAGCGCACCCGCTCACCGGCGCGCCACCGCATAGAGGGTCACTCCTCGCGACGCCTCACAGCCCTCGCTCGCCGCCCTCTTGGGTGAGGAGGACGACCATCGAGAGCCCGGAGATGACGAGCAGGATGAGCGTGGGGACGACGGCGTACTGGTAGAACGCGGTCGCCTGCGCGCGCCAGATCTGCGTGACGATCGTGTCGAACCCGGTGGGACGGAGCACGAGCGTGACGGGCAGCTCCTTCATCGTCGTGAGGAACACGAGGGCGGCCCCGGCGACGATCCCCGATCGAATGAGCGGGAACGTCACGCGTCGGAACGCCCCGCTCGGCGACTCGCCGAGGGTGCGGCCGGCCTCGACGAGCCGCTGGTCGACCTGGAGGATCGACGTCCGGGTCGACCCGACCACCTGCGGGAGGAAGCGAACCACGTACGCGAACACCAGAAGCGGCAGCGTCTGGTAGAGCCACGGCACGTACCCCGACCCGAAGTAGACCAGCGCGAGCGCCAACACGATCCCGGGGACCGCGAAGCCGACGTACGTCGCCCGCTCGAAGATCGTCGCGAGCGGCGAGTCGTGGGTCGCGGCGAAGTACGCGATCGGGATCGCGGCGAGCGCGGCGACGAGGGCGGCGGCCGCCGAGACCGACACGGAGTTGAGCACCTGCACCGGCTCGAACGCCCGCTCGGGGCGACGACCGGTCTCCGAGTTGAGCAGCCACAGCCCGAGGATCCAGAGGGGGACGAGCAGGGCCGTCCCCGACACGGCGGCCGGCAGGAGCGTCGCCGGCCAGCGCAGGGGGCCGAGCGACACCCGGTCGTCCGTCCGACCCGCGTCGTCGCCGCTCGTGTTCCGGTCCGAGCGGACGGCCCACTCCAGCGCGAGCACGAGGACCACGACGACGAGCAGCTGGAGGGACAGGAGCGCGGCGTAGTCGCTGCCGAAGGCTCTGTACTCCACGTAGATCTGGCGGGTGAACACCGGCAGCCGCATGATCGAAGGCGTCCCGAAGTCGGAGACGGCGTACAGCGCCGCCAAAAGCGAACCGGCGGCGATCGCAGGGCGGATCGTCGGGAGGGTCACCCGGCGGAACGCCGCGAGCCGACCGTGGTTGAGCGTCCGGGCGGCTTCGAGCATCGTCGTGTCGAACGACAGCAGGGCGGCCCGCGTCGTCAGGTAGACGTACGGGTACGTGTACAGCGTGATCACGAAGATCGTCCCGGAGAGGCCGTAGATGGTGGGAACCCGCTCGACGCCCAATGGCGCGAGCACGTCGTGGAACGCCCCCTGCGGGCCGAACGCGGAGACGAACGAGAAGGCGCCGACGTAGCTCGGCACGACGAGCGGGAGCGCGGCCGCGACCGACCAGAACCGACGGAACGGAAGGTCGGTCCGGGCGGTGAGGTACGCGAGCGGCACGCCGATCGCGATCGAGAAGCCGGTGACGCCAATCATCAACAGCAGGCTGTTGACGAGCACCTCGGCGGTGCCGGCGCTGAACACGAGATCGACCGCGCGCGCCCGCTCGACGGTCGCCGCCTCGATGACGAGCCACGCCAGCGGAAACACGAGCGTCGCGGCGATCGCCGCACACAGCAGCGTCAGCCCGAGCGGAAGTCGGTCGTCGCCGTCGGTCAGACGGTCGCGGAGCCGGTGTCGCAGGGTCATTGTGCGGGAGGCGGAGTCGCTCTGCCCGAGCGAGGGGGCGCCCGCCGTTAGGGGTTCCGATCGCCCGGCGAGCGCGCTCCGACGGATATATGAATTTAGGGCTACCTAAAATCTTCCATGGAACTGACGCGACGCGACGCGGCGGCCGCGCTGGCCGCGATCGGCGCGACGGGCGGCGTCGCGCTCGGCGTCCGTCGAGCGAGCGACGACGGGGGGAAGAGGCGAGGAGGGGGTCGGCGACGGCTCCACGTGGGACGGCGAGGGTCTCCCGGACGACGAGGCGGTCGGTGAAACGATGACCGCGGTCGCGCGGACGGTCTACCCCGAGGCGGCCTCGGGAATCGAGTCGTTCGTCGACGGCTTC
Source organism: Halorubrum sp. CBA1125 (assembly GCF_009742825.1). Classification (GTDB taxonomy): domain Archaea; phylum Halobacteriota; class Halobacteria; order Halobacteriales; family Haloferacaceae; genus Halorubrum. The sequence goes on along the minus strand of NZ_WPCE01000179.1, from coordinate 3,774 downwards.
CTCGACGGTCGCCTCGACGGATCGGCGCACGCGGAAGGGATCAGAGCGGCCGTCGCCGAGGTCGAGTCGGCGGCCCGGTCGTGGTACGACGCCCCCGTCGCCGAGCTCCCGGCGGCCGAGCGCGACGACCTCCTCCGCGAGCTCGGTGCCGACACGGCCGAGGAGAATCCCCACGGGACGACCGCGGAGCGCGTCCGCTACTACGTCGTCAACGACCTCCTCCTCGCGCTGTACGCCTCGCCGACCGGGGGCGAGCTGGTCGGCATCGAAAACCCGCAGGGGTACGCGGGCGGCGCCGAGAGCTACACGCGGGGGCCGCCGTGAGCGGCGCCGAGAGCGTTGGGGACGGGCGGTCCAGTGGCGCCGGCTCCGACGCGGGCGACGGAGCCGATTCCGGCGACGACGTCGACCGCACTCCCGTCCCGGACGCGGACGTCTGTATCGTGGGCGCGGGACCGGCGGGGGCGCTCGTCGCCGACCGGCTGGCGGACGACCACGAGGTCGTGGTGCTCGACGCGGGGCCGCGGTTCGACCCCCGAGACCGGCTCGCGAGACAGGAGCGGGCGATCCGCCCCTTCTACGACCGCCCGGACGTGTGGGGCGTCGGCGGCGCGCGCGACGCCCACGAGAACGCCGGCGACTGGTTTTACCCCCTCAATCACGCCCGCGTGAAGGGGGTCGGCGGGTCGACGCTCCACTGGCAGGGGATGGTGATGCGCCTCCACGAGGACGACTTCAACTCCGGGACGGTCCGGGGCGTCGGCCCCGACTGGCCGATCGACTACGCGGACCTGCGGCCCTACTACGCCGAGGCCGAGCGCGAACTGGGGGTCGCGGGCGCCTCGGACAACCCCTACGCGCCGCCCCGCGAGGAGCCGCACCCGATGCCCGCGTTCGAGCCCTCCTACAGCGACTCGCTTTTCGCCGAGGCCTGCGAGGCGCTCGGGATCGACATGCACTCGGTGCCGAACGCGCGCAACTCCGAGCCGTACGACGAACGGTCGCCCTGCGTCGGGTACGGGACGTGCCAGCCCGTCTGCCCGAGCGGCGCGAAGTACGACGCGACCGTCCACGTCGAGCGCGCCGAGGAGAAGGGCGCGACCGTGATCGACCGCGCGTCCGTCCAGTCGCTCGACCACGACGACGAGGACAGGGTGACCGCGGCGGCCTACGCGACGCCGGACGGGGCGGAACACAGACAGGGGGCCGAGGCGTTCGTCGTCGCCGCCGGCGGCGTGGAGACGCCGCGGCTCCTCCTGCTCTCCGCGTCCGACCGTTACCCCGAGGGACTCGCGAACGGGAGCGGTCACGTCGGGGAGTTCTTCATGGACCACCTGTTCGCCGGCGCGGGCGGCACGCTCGACGAGCCGACCAGACAGAACCACGTCGGCTTCTACACGAGCGCGTGCGACCAGTTCTACGACGAGGCCGACGAGACGCAGGCGCCGTTCAAGCTGGAGTTTTTCAACTACGCCGGCCCCTCGCCGATCGAGATGGCGCTCTCGGGCGACGACTGGGGCGACCCGCTCTTGGAGCGCCTGCGAGACGGGTACGGGAACCACGTCGCGATGGGCGGGCTCGTCGAGCAGCTCCCGGACGCGGAGAGCCGCGTGACCCTCGCCGACGACCGCACCGACGACCACGGCAACCCGGTCCCGCAGATCGAGTGGACCGTGGGCGACCGCGCGCTCGACACGATCGAGCGGGCGAACGAGATCCAAGTCGAGATCTTGGAGGAACTCGGCGCCGACGTGGAGTGGGTCGCCGGCCCGGACGCGACCGGTCCCGCCTACCACCACATGGGCACCACGCGGATGAGCGCCGACCCCGACGCGGGCGTCGTCGACGCCGACTGCCGGACCCACGACCTGGAGAACTGTTGGATCGCCTCCAGCTCCGTCTTCCCCACCAGCGGCGCGATGAACCCCACGCTCACCATCGCGGCGCTCGCGCTCCGCGTCGCCGACGACGTGGACGTGCGGCTCTCGGAGGCGTGACACCGTTCCACATCCGTTTTAGGCAAACCTAAAACTCAAGTGGGTGCGAGGCAACGGCCACACAATGAGCGACTCAGCGCACCCGACGAACGGGACCGCGAGCGCCGTCGAGGCGGAGACGGCCGGCGGAGCGACGACCGACGACACGGAGCAGACGACCGACGACGACGTGGACGATGGCGAGCGGACCGACGCCGCCGTGACCGCCACGGCGACTGACGACGACGCGAGGTACACCTTCGACGATGTGAGCGTCGTGATGGGCACGTACAACGAGGAGGAGGCGATCGGGACCGTCCTCGCCGACATCGACGAGGTCACCGACGGGAAGGCCGAGGTCGTCTGCGTCGACGGCTCGTCGGACCGCACGCCGGAGATCGCCCGAGAGCACGGCGCGCGCGTGATCGAACAGGAGCCGCAGGGGTACGGCGTCGCGGTCCGCGAGGCGATTCTCACGCCCGATCGGCCGGTGGTCGTCACCACCGACTGCGACGACACCTACCCGATGGAGGCGCTGCCGGAGTTCCTCGCGGAGATCAACGACGGCGCGGACGTGGTGAGCGGCGACCGGCTCTACCACGGCGCGAAGGCGATGCCGGCGTTCAACCGCCTCGGGAACCACGCGTTCGCGGCGATCGCGAGCCTCCTGATGAGCGAGCGCGTCCACGACACCACCACGGGGATGCGCGCGTACCGCCGCGAGGTCGTCGAGGAGATCGGCTGGACGGAGAACACCGGCCTCTCGGCCGAACTCCTGATCCGCCCGCTGATGCGCGGCTACGACGTCCGCGAGCGCCCGATCGCTTACGCCGAGCGGCTCGGCGAGACGAAGCTCGACCCGATCGGCGGCGGCGCCGCCATCGCGAAGTCGATCGTCACCGTCTGTCTCGAAGAGCAGCTCCGACGGTTCTAACGTACCGAGCCGCGACGCGGACGCCGGACGGCGGTCCGACTAACTACAGTGGGCATCCCGGACCGCCGCCGGCGACGTTTTTTCCATCCGAGAGCGACGGCGACGACTCAGTATAAATGAACACGCGGTGCGGTCGGCGCGATCCGGAGAGCGCCCGACGGGCGCGAACCGAGCGCGAGGGAGTCGGTCGGCCGGAGCGAAGCGGAGGGCGGCCGACGAGGCTGGGGAGGGCGTGAGGTGCGGTTGCTGTGCGGGGCGGGGCTTTGGAAGTGTTCCTGGCCGATCCGGTGACAACTGTTTATAAGCGAGCGGCTACGACTCTGACGGTCTTCGCCGCACCGTCGCCGGCGATTATTTATAAGCAGACTGTCGGCATCTCGCCGGCCAGTTACAACCGACCTCGACGACTCCCTCACACCACCCGTTCGCCGTCGTCGTCGTACACCGCGATGGCGTCGACGGGACAGACCCGCGCCGCGAACTTCGCGTCGAACTCCTCGCCGTCGGGGACGTCGAGGACGAACAGGTCCTCCTCTTCCTCGGTGCTCCCCGCTAAATCGGCCTTCCCGGCGTTCAGGTTCTTCTCGAAGGCGTCCCACTCGGCGACGCACTGGTACATGCCGACGCAGGTGTCGCGGTCGAACTCCACGTACATGGGTCTCGGTTGGGTGAGGCGGTACAAAGCCGTGACGACGCGGTACGAATCCGAAACGAAACAGGTTGCACTTCGTCCAGTGTTCGACCCGAACCGACGATCAAGCGTCTTTATAACTGACAGACTGAGCGCACGATGATTCGCTTCACCGCCCCACCCCGTACCGCACCGCGACCGCACCTCACGCCTCCCCAGCCTCGCGGCTCCCT
>NZ_WPCE01000151.1 GCF_009742825.1 Halorubrum sp. CBA1125 | reverse complement strand
TCGCGGCGTTCCTCATCGTCGCGTCGTACCGCTCGCCGAACGTCCGCGAGGGCTGGACGGTCGCGGCCGCGCTCGCGAAGTTCGGGATCGTCGCCTCGATGCTGCCGGCCGTCCTCGACGGGGCGGTCTTCGAGACGTCGCTCGGGACGTTCCTGCCCGGGATCGAGTTCGTGTTGCGGGCGGACGCGCTCGGCATGCTGTTCGCGTTCCTCGCGAGCGGGCTGTGGATCATCACCTCGTTTTACAGCGTCGGGTACATGCGCGGGCTCGACGAGCCCAACCAGACCCGCTACTTCGCCGCGTTCGCGGTGGCGCTGTCGACGACGATGGGGATCGCGTTCGCGGGCAACCTCGTGACGATCTTCGTGTTCTACGAGCTGCTGTCGATCGCGACGTACCCGCTCGTCGCCCACGACGAGACGGCGGAGGCGCGCTCGGCCGGGCGGAAGTACCTCGCGTACACGATGTTCGGCGGCGGCGTGCTCGTGCTCGCCGGCACCGTGCTCGTGTACCTGCTCGCGGGCACGGTCTCGTTCACGCCCGGCGGGATCCAAGAACTCGCGAACGCCGATCCCGGCCTGGCGATGCTCGCCTTCTTCCTGCTCGCGGTCGGGTTCGGCGTGAAAGCCGGGATCATGCCGTTACACCAGTGGCTCCCCGAGGCGATGGTCGCGCCGACGCCCGTCTCCGGGCTGTTACACGCGGTCGCGGTCGTCAAGGCCGGCGCGTTCGGCGTCTCGCGGGTCGTCCTCGACGTGTTCGGCCCCGAACTCGTCTTCGACCTCTCGCTGCCGTTCGGCTTCACCGCCGGGCTCGTCCTCTCGACGATCGGCGCGATCACGCTGACGGCGGCCTCGCTCATCGCCCTCCGGAAGGACCACCTGAAACAGCGGCTCGCGTACTCGACGGTGAGCCAGCTGAGCTACATCGTGCTCGGACTCGGGCTGTTCGGGTGGTACGGGCTCGTGGGCGCGCTGTTGCACATCCCGGCGCACGCGTTCATGAAGCTCACCCTGTTCTTCTGTGCGGGGAACCTGCACGTCTCGACGCACACCGACTACATCTCGCAGATGGCGGGGATCGGCAAGCGGATGCCGCTCACCATGGGGGCGTTCACCGTCGCCTCGCTCGGGATGGCCGGGATCCCGCTTCTGGCCGGGTTCGTCAGCAAGTACTACATGCTGATCGGCGGGGTACAGATGGGGATGGAGCTGACGCCGATCGGCTACTACCTCGCCGGCGCGCTGCTGCTCTCCGGCGTGCTCAACGTCGCGTACTTCTGGCCGGTGATCTACACCGCCTTCTTCGAGGCCGAGGACGCCCACGACGCGAAGCCGCTCGTCGACTTCCCGATGGGCGGAGAACGGCGGTCGACGCTGCCCGCCACGGACGGCGGCCGGCCCGATGGCGGACGCGACGACGAGAGCGACGACGCCGACAACGGTGACGAGAACGACGACACCGCCGGCAACGGTGACGAGAACGACGACGACGCCGTCGACGACATCGTCGAGGACGCCGGCGCCCCCGCGGCGGACGCCGACGCCGCGGCGGGCGCGGACGCCTCGGACATCCCCGACGCGGAGTTCGACGACCTCCCGACCGACGAGGAGGGCGTGGTCCGCCCGGACTTCGACGCGAGCGACCGCGACTTCTCGGAGCCGGCGGCGCGCGTCGACACCGGTGACTACGCGGTCGATCAACGCCCCTCCGACGCCGACGTGCCGTTCGGCGTCGGGCGCGACGAGGCCCAAGGCGAGACCGCCGGGAGGGAGAGAGAGCGCGATACTGACGACCACGACGCCGACGACCAGGACGGCCACGATGGCGATCACGACGACCACGCCCACCACGGCGGTCCGCCGCCGGAGGGTGGGCGCACGTCGCGGGGCTCGCCGCCCTCCGCGGGCGCGAGTCGACGTGGTTCACCCTCGGGCCGATCCTCGCCGCGATGAGCCTCGCGGTGCTGCTCGGCGTGATCCCCTACGAGATGGGCTTCCTGGAGCTGATCGAGCGCATCGTCGACACGCGGCTCCCCGAGGAGGTGGGACGCCCGTGACCGCCGTCCTTCCGGCGCTCGCCGCGTCGCCCGTGGTGACCGCGACCGGGGTGCTCACGTCGATCCCGCCGTACGTCCTGATCGCGTTCGCGGCGCTCGCGGTGCTCGCGCTCCCGCGGCGGGCGGGTCACGCGGTCGCCGCGCTGGCGACGGGGTTCACCTTCGTCCAGGCGGTGCTGCTCGGCGACGGCGGAGCCGGCGCCCACCTCGCGACGACGTTCCTCGGGTTCGACGTCGTCTTCTTCAACGTCGACCAGTTCTCGCTACTGATGGGCGTCGTCGTCGGGTTCCTCGCGACGGCGGCGGTGCTGTACGCGTACGGCAGCGAGGCGCCGACGTGGGTGACCGCGTTCGCGCTGATCTACGTCGCCACGACCGTCGGGACGATCTACGCCGGCGACTGGCTCACCCTGATCTTCTTCTGGGAGCTGATGGCGGTCACCAGCACGCTGCTCGTCTGGCAGCACGGCGGCGCCGCGGTGCGAGCGGGGTACCGCTACGCGCTGTACCACGGCACCGGCGGGACGATCCTGCTCGCGGCCGTGATCGTCCACTACGCGAACGCCGGCACGTTCCTGTTCTCGGCGACGGCCGGGCTCCACCCGGCCGCGGCGCTGCTCGGGGCGGTCGGGATCGGGATCAACTGCGGGTTCGTCTTCCTCCACAGCTGGCTGCCCGACACCTACCCGCGTCCGCACGTCGCGGCGTCGGTGTTCCTCTCGGTGTTCACGACGAAGACCGCGGCGTACGTGATGTACCGCGCGTTCCCGGAGGGCGGGATGTGGCTCGCGTACATCGGCGGGTTCATGGCGGTCTACGGCGCGTTCTTCGCGCTGCTCCAGTACGACCCCCGTCGGCTGCTGTCGTACCACATCCAGGCGCAGGTGGGGTACATGCTCGCCGGGTTCGGCCTCGCGACCGCGGTCGGCGAGTTCGCCGTCACCGGCGGCTTCGCGCACCTGTTCAACAACGTCCTCTACAAGAGCCTGCTGTTCATGGCCGTCGGCGTCGTGATCTACCGGACCGGCGTCGAGGACATCCGCGACATGGGCGGGCTCTGGCGAGTGATGCCGCTCACCTTCCTGCTATACGTCGTCGGCGCGGCCTCGATTACCGCCGTCCCCGGCTTCAACGGGTTCGTCTCGAAGGGAATGGTGCTCGACTCCGCCCACGAGATCCACAACTACGTGCTGCTCCTAGACAGCGGACTGCTCTGGTGGCTGCTCGTCCTCGGCGGCGTGGGGACGTTCATGTCGTTCATCAAGCTGGGCTACTACGTGTTCTTCCACGGGTCGGCGACGCTGTCGCCCGACGACGCCACCGCGTTCCAGACGGCCGGGATGGTGCTGGCCGGCGGGGCGTGCGTCTTCTTCGGCGTCTTCTACACCCAGCTGATCGAGCTGATGCCCTTTACGGATCTCATCCTCAGCGACGAAGTCTACTTCAAACCGTACAGCCGGAGCCACCTGACCGAGAGCGCCGCGCTGCTCGTCGCCGGCTTCGCGGGCTTCTTCGCGCTGAAGCGCCCGCTCGGCTGGCTCGCCCACCGGATGCCCGACGTCGACGCCGTCCTCTTCCCGGCGGCGTTCTACCTCGGCCGCGGGTCGGTCTGGGGCGTCACGGAGCTGTGGGCCGCCGTCGACCGCGTCGTGATGGACCTGGTCGGCGTGATCGAGTGGACCGCGATGCACCCGCGAGAGGCGGTCTCGCGGCTCGGCCTCGACGTCGAGATTCGGACCGGGATCGGCCGGAGCGTGCTCCTGTTGACGCTCGTGGCCGGCGTCGCCCTGTTCGTGTTCGCGCTGAGCTGACACGATCCGGGGTACCGGGTACCGGCCGCTGTGACGAGGAGGGGCGGCGTCGCGAGAATCGAAACGGAGAGAACGAGGAAAGGAAGTTCGATGGCGGGTCGGACGGGGTTGTTCGACGGCGGGTCGGGCGCCTAGTACTCCTCGTACGCGAGGTTCATCATCCACTGCGAGAAGGCGTCGGACTGGGGGTCGACCTCCTCCTCGCCGATGAACGGCGACAGCATGTCACCGGCCATCAAAAGCGAGAAGTCGAGGTCGCGCGGGGCGGGCTCCAAGTAGTAGGTGTTGTGCCCGTCGTAGACGGTTTCCTCGCGCTGGATGAGTCCGGACTGCTCTAACGCCTCCGCGATGCGGCTCCCCTTCCGCGAGGAGACGTCGAGTTCCTTCCAGAAGTCGCTCTGGTGGATGCCGCCGGTCTCGCGGATGAGTTCGAGGCCGGCGCGTTGGTCCGCCGACAGGTCGGCCTCGAGGTCGGACGCGCTCATGTCCAGATGGCCGCCCGCGAGTCGCTTAAAACTGGCCTTCCGCGCCGTCGCCCCCGGAGGAGCCGTCGGACCGGAACGCCGACGGCAGCGACACGGGCTCCGCGGGGGTCTCGCAGGGCGGGCCGTCCGCGAAGGCGAACGCCGGGTCCGGCCCGGTTCGGATCCGCGTGAACGACCGCGTCCCGTAGCCGTCGCCGTGGATGCAGGCGCCGTACTCGTGGTCGGCGAGGCAGTCGCTCGCGCGGTCGAGCCACCGCTCGCCGTCCTCGCCCGGTTCGGGGACGAGCGCGCCCGCGATCCGCCGCGCGCTCTCGACGCGGTCGGCGCCGAACTCGCGGCGCCGGTCGGGCACCGCGAACCGCTCCGTGCCGTTCACCACGCCGCCGACGTTGCCGAGGACGTGGACGCCGGGGTCGAGCCGCGTGACGGCGAGTCCGCCGTCGTACGAGAGGAAGAACGCCGCGACGTCGTCGGCGAGGACGAGGTTGAACCCCTCGTACGCGCGGGAGTCGAGTTCGCGCTCGACGGTCCGGACCGCGGCCTCGGCGGAGCCGGCCGCGAGACAGTCGCGGACCAGGAGCCCGCGGGACCGGTCGCCCTCGCGGTCGGCCTCGAGCCACCGGTTCGTGACGGCGACGACGAGCCCGGTCGCGGCGAGCCCGATCCACGTCCCGCCGGCCTCGGCGTCGCGCGGGGCGACGTACGCGCCACCGTCACGGAGTGCGGGCGGCTCGCTGGGCCGGTCGTGCGCCTCGTCGCGGTTCGCGGCGAGGGCGACCGGGGCGTCGCCGAACGTCCGCCAGGCGAGCGTGAGCGTGCACACGCCCCGCGGTTCGGTCGACGACAGGGAAAAACCCGCGGTCAGGTCGGTCCAATTCTTTACTCGGAATAAAAGAAATCTTTTGACCGCTCGTCACCTCGGTCGGATCATGAACGTGATAGCCGTCTACGAGGGGGCAGACGAGCCGGTCGTGACGGAGAAACCGCGACCGGAGCCGGCGGCCGGCGAGGCGCTCGTCCGCACGCTGCGCGTCGGGGTCGACGGGACGGACCACGAGGTCATCGCCGGGGAGCACGGGGGCGCCCCCGAGGGCGAGGACCACCTCGTGTTGGGCCACGAGGCGGTCGGCGTGGTCGAAGACCCCAACGACACGCCGTTCGCGGTCGGCGACGTCGTCGTGCCGACGGTTCGGCGGCCGCCGAACGGGGCGAACGAGTACTTCGCGCGCGGCGAGCCGGACATGGCGCCGGCCGGCGAGTACCACGAGCGCGGCATCGTCGGCGCCCACGGGTTCATGGCCGAGTACTTCACCAGCCCGGCGGAGTTCCTCGTCGAGATCCCGCCCGCACTCGCCGACTGGGGGTTCCTCGTCGAGCCCGTCTCGATCGCGGCGAAGGCGATCGAACACGCCCACGCGAGCCGGTCGGCGTTCCACTGGGACCCCGAGTCGGCGCTCGTGTTGGGGAACGGCTCGCTCGGGCTGCTGGCGGTCGCGACGCTCGACGAGGCGTTCGACCGGATCTACTGTCTCGGCCGCCGGGAGCGCCCCGACCCGACGATCGACGTCATCGAGTCGCTGGGCGCGACGTACGTCAACTCCAACGAGACCCCGGTCTCGTCGGTCCCGGCCGCGTACGAGCCGATGGACTTCGTCGTCGAGGCCACCGGCCACGCCCCGCACGCCTTCGAGACGATCGAGGCGCTCGCGCCCAACGGCGTCGGCGCCCTGCTCGGCGTCCCCGGCGACTGGGCGTTCGAGGTCGACGGCGGCCGGCTCCACCGCGAGTTCGTGCTCCACAACAAGGCGCTCGTGGGCAGCGTCAACTCCGGCTACGAGCACTTCGAGACCGCCGTCGACGCGCTGTCGCGGTTCTCCGCGTCCTTCCTCGACGATCTGGTCACCGGCGTCTACGGGATCGACGAGTTCGAGGCCGCGTTCGCGGATGACGACACGACTATTAAAACGGCGGTCGAATTCGGCTCATATGAAGAACGTTGACGACCTGATAGACAGCGCGGCCGAGCTCGCGGAACACGGTCTCTCGAAGGGGGAGATCGCCGACGAGCTGAACGTCTCACGGGAGACCGCGAGCTGGCTCGTCGAGCGAGGCGGCGGCAACGACGCGGTCGAGTCGACCGAGACGGCCTCCACCGCCGACATCCACGTCGACTGGTCGGCGCTCGGGCGCGACTCGACCCGGCTGCGGTACGCCGCGAGCGCGATGGCGGACCTGCTGGCGAAGGAGGGCGAAGCGGTCGATCTCACCGTCGGCATCGAGAAGGCCGGCGCGCCGCTCGCGACCGCGGTCGCCAACCAGCTCGACACGGACCTCGGGACGTACGCCCCCGCGAAACACCAGTGGGAGGAGGGCGACATCGACGAGCAGGGCGGCGGGTTCTCGCGGAACTTCGCCGCGATCCGCGACCGTGACTGCTACGTCGTCGACGACATCATCACCTCGGGGACGACGATGCAGGAGTCGATCGACGCGATCCGCGAGCAGGGCGGCGAGCCCGTCGCGTGCGTCGTGCTCGTCGACAAGATGGGGTACGACGAGATCGACGGCGTCCCGGTGTACTCGCTCGTCGACGTCGTCCGCGTCGACCGCGACGAGTAGTCGGGAAGCCGCCGGACGCCGGATCCAGACCTCACTCGCCGGACGCCGCCCGCAGCTCCGGGAAGTACCGACCGTGGAAGTCGAACGGGGTCGCGTGCGGCAGCGTCGCGCGGGCGCGCTCCGCGAAGGTCTCGCCGT
>NZ_WPCE01000239.1 GCF_009742825.1 Halorubrum sp. CBA1125 | reverse complement strand
GGCGGCCGACTTGAATCCCCGGACCGACGGCTGACGGCATGCGACACCGGCCGGACAGACGGATAGCGACCGCCTCCGACACCGGCCGGACAGACGGATAGCGACCGCTCCCCGACACCGGCCGGACAGCCGGACGGCGCTCACCAGTCGGGATCGTCGTCACCCTCGTCGAAGTGGACGGAGTCGGACGGGTGGCCCGCCTCGTCGAGCACGTCGTCCGTGACGTCGATCCGGCAGTCGACCCGGACCGCGATCGCCAGTGCGTCGGACGGGCGCGCGTCGAAGACGAACCGTTCGGGCTCGCCGTCGTCGTACCGCTCGGCGTCGATCTTCGCGTAGAACGTCCCGTCCCTGAGGTCGTCGATACGGACCCGGTCGACGGCGCCGCCGAACTCGGTGAGGACCTCGACGAGGAGGTCGTGGGTGAGCGGCCGGTCGAAGGGCTCTCCTTCCAGGGCCAGTCCGATCGCCCGAGCCTGGTCGGCGCTGACGAAGATCGGCAGGTACTCGCCGTCCACAGCGAGGACGACCGCCGGGACGTCGCCGCCGGCCGTGGACCCGGCGCCGACGCCGACGATCTCCGCTTCGTGTTCCATGCCGGATCGTGGCGGTGACGACATGAATAGCTTCCCACCGTTCGCGACCGCACTACCAATCCCGACAACACCACCGGTGCCGGCCGTCAGCGCCCGGCGCCCCAGTACCAGTAGGCCCAGGCGACGGTGAAGACCAGCGCGGCGCCCAGGAAGAACACGGTACCGGGTTCGAGCAGCGAGACGCCGTAGTCGGCGAGCGGGTCGACGACGTACTCCACCGTGCCGTCGATCACGTCGCCGTCGGCGGCCGGGGCCTCCGTCGACGTCTCCGTCGCGACCCCGGCGTCCTCGGTCTCGGCGTTCGCGCCCGCACCCGCGTCGCCGGTACCGCCGGTCGTCTGCGACACGCGGACTCGCGGCGTCGCCACGGAGAGGATCCGCTGGGCGGCCAGCGCCGCCAGCCCGATGATCCCGTACCCGCCGAGGAGCCGCAGCAGGGCCGTCTTGATCCCCTGTGACTCCTCGGAGCCGCCGGCGAACAGCACGAGCGGCTCGTCGGCGGCCGCGTACACGTCCATCTCGCGGCCCTTCTCCGAGTAGGTCGTGTCGACGACGTCGACCAGGTCGGCGCCGTCGAGCTTCGAGAGGTGGTACTGGACGTTCTGGAGCGACGTGTCGACCTCCTCGGCGAGTTCCGACTTGGTCGCGGGCTCGTCGTGGAGGGCGGTGAGGATCTCGCGGGCGGTCTCCGAGCCGAGCGCGGCGATCAGATCGTCGGCGTCCTCGTCGTCGACGCCGACGACCCGCGGCTCGCGATCCTCGGGCGTCGCGTCCGGCAGGGAGGGCAACAGCCGGGACATACGAGCATCTGTCGCGCGAGAGGATACAAACCTGTTGGATCCGCGGATCGACGCCGCTCGCGAGCGGCGGACCGGACACCGACTCACAAACCCTAAAACGCGGTGACCATGTACGTCGTGGCGATGACAGAGACGTCAGGGGGCGCCGGCGACGCGTCCCCGCCGACGGCGGACGACATCGCCGACGAGGGGCCGGGCGACGGCGGTCCGGCCGGTCAGGGGTCGGTCACCGTGGTCGGCACCGCCCACGTCTCCGAGCGCTCCGTCGAGGAGGTCGAAGCGGCAATCGAGCGCGAGCGCCCCGACGTCGTCGCCGTCGAGCTCGACGAGGGGCGGTACCGACAGCTGCAAGGCGAGACGCCCGACGACCTCGACGCCGGCGACCTCCTGAAGGGGAACACCGTCTTCCAGTTTCTCGCGTACTGGATGCTCTCGTACGTCCAGACGCAGCTCGGCGACCGGTTCGACATCGAGCCGGGCGCGGACATGAACGCCGCGATCGACGTCGCAGAGCGGCTCGGCATCGACGTCGCCCTGGTCGACCGGGACATCCAGACCACGATCCAGCGGTTCTGGGCGCGGATGTCGCTCACGGAGAAGCTCCGCATGGTCGGCGGGCTCGCGTTCGGGATCACCGACCCCCGGGTGGTCGGCGTGGTGGTCGGGCTGCTCGTCGGCATCGTCGCCGGGCCGGCGATCGGGCTCTTCGGCGGCGCGGTGGGAATCACCGACGCGCTGTTGACGAGCGTCACCGCCGGCGTCCTCGCGGCGGTCGCCGTGGGGATCGCGGTCGACCAGGTCGGCGCGCTCGCGCTCTCGCCGGACGCGCGGCTCTACGCCGCGACCGCGATCGGCGTCGCGTCGGGGATCGCGGTCGCGGGGCTCGGCGTCGCGACGGGCTCGTCTCGTCGCTCCTCGGCGGGTTCGCCGTGACGGCGATCGGGAGCCTCGGGATCGGGATCGCCCTCGGGCTGACGCTCGGCGTCGTGGCTGCCGCCGTCCTCGGCGTCGTCGGGCTCGGGGAGACGGACGCCGAGTACGGCGGTATCGAGGATCTCGACGTCGACCAACTCACCGACACCGACGTGGTGACGATGATGATGGAGGAGTTCCGCCAGTTCTCGCCCGGCGGCGCGGAGGCGCTCATCGACGAGCGCGACGCCTTCATCGCCCACCGGCTCGTCGCGCTCCGGGACGCCGGCCACGACGTCGTCGCTGTCGTCGGCGCGGGTCACGAGGCGGGGATCGAACGCTACCTCGCGAACCCGGAGACGCTCCCGCCGGTCGAGGCGCTCGTCGGCCGCGAGCGCGGCCGAGGCGTCCCCTGGAAGAAGGCGATCGGGTACGCGATCACGGTCGGGTTCGTGGGGTTCTTCGCGCTGTTGGCGCTGGCGGGCGTCGAGAACGCCTTCCTGTTCCGGCTGTTCGCCGCGTGGTTCCTGATAAACGGCGCCTTCGCCTTCGCGTTCGCGAAGGTCGCCGGCGCGGGGTGGCTCTCCGCCGGCGTCGGCGGCGCGGTGGCGTGGCTCACCTCGATCAATCCGATGCTCGCGCCGGGATGGTTCACCGGCTACGTGGAGCTGCGACGCCTCACCGTGAACGTCGGCGACATCGGGACGCTCAACGACCTGCTGTCCGACGAGACGCGGTCGCCGTGGGACCTGGTCTCCGCGATGCTCGACGTGCCGCTGTTCCGGCTCATCGTCGTCGTCGCGATGACGAACATCGGGAGCATCGTCGCGAGCGCGCTGTTCGCGGTGTACGTCATTCCCGCGATGTTCGGCGCCGAGATCGGCGGCGTCGACGAGGTCGGTCGGCTGCTGATCGAGGGCGCACGCACCGGGGCGGAGCTGATCCGGACCGCCGTCGCGGGCGGAGGTGGCGCGTGACCCGCGCCGGGGTGGACGGATGAGCGCGACGTTCCAGGGGCGCCGGATCGGGGGGCTCTACTTCAGCGGGACGGAGCTCCGCGACCTCCTCGTGGCGTGGCTCGCGCTCGGCGTCGCGTTCACGTTCTTTTTCGCCGGGGGGACCGGCGGCATCGACCGGCTGCTCGCGGCGGGGGTCGTCCCACCGCTGCTGGTCGGGCTGCTCACTGCGGGCGTCGCGTTCCTCCTCCACGAGATCGCCCACAAGGTCGTCGCGGTACACTACGACCAGGTCGCCGAGTTCCGGGCGGACAACGGCATGCTGTTTCTGGCCGTGATGAGTTCGCTTTTGGGGTTCATCTTCGCCGCGCCCGGCGCGGTCCACCACCGCGGTCGCCTGACGCCGCGCGAGCACGGGCTGATCGCGCTCGCCGGACCGGTCGCGAACCTCCTCCTCATGCTGGTCTTCCTGCCCGTCCTCGTCGTCGGTCCGGTCCTCGGCAGCCCGATCGTCTCGCTTGTCGGCGCCCGCGGGGTCGC
>NZ_WPCE01000243.1 GCF_009742825.1 Halorubrum sp. CBA1125 | reverse complement strand
GCCGAGCTCCTCGGCCAGCTCCTCGTCGGTGACCTCGCCGTCCGGGGGCGCGGCCGCGACCGGCATCCCCGTTGGCCCCACCAGCTCGTGGAGGTACTTCTGGATGACGGGGTCGTTCAGTAGATCCTCAAAAGCCATTACGCGAAACAGGTGGCGGAACGGGATTAAAACCTCCGAAACGGACGGTCGACGAACCCGCCGTCGCCACCGCCGATCGGTCCGCCCCCGCCGCTGCCCGTCGCCGCAGCCGCCCCGTCGCCTCGCCCTCGCGACAGCGCAGACGGCGACCGCTCCACGACTTTTTTAACGATCGGGCCCCACCTGTCGCGGTATGGCGAAGTACTCGACGGGCGGCGGCGGGGGCGGCGACGACGGCGACTCCTGTGAGCTCTGCGGGCGAGAGACGGCGGATCTCCAGCGGGCGACGGTCGCCGGCGCGCGGCTGCTGGTGTGTTCGGACTGTCGACCGCACGACGACGCGAGCGGCGGCCGGAGCGGATCCGGCGGCGATCGGAATCCCACCGGTGGCGGTAGCCCCGGCGGCGCGAGCGACGGATCGGCCGATGTGGAGAGTCGCAAGCAGGAACTCGCCCGAAAGCAGGCGAAGATGTACGACTCGGCGACCGGCGACTCGTCTCACTGGGAGAAGGAGGGGACGAACTACGAGTCCGACCGGCTCCCGTACCTCGTCTCCGGCTACGACGACGTCGTCGAGGAGGCCCGCCAGGAGGCGGGACTCACCCTCGAGGAGCTGGCCGAGGAGCTCGGCGTCGACGAGGACGACCTGTTCGCGATCGAGGACGGGCGGGCGGCGACCGCCGGCGTCGGCGGTTCCGTGGTCCGCGCCGTCGAGGAGCGGCTCGGTATCGACATCGTCGAGGAGTAGCCGAGGCTCTCACGGCTCGTGTCGACGGGCACGCCCGGCTCGTCGACGCCGACGGTGAGGCGTGCCAGACCTTCGCACGGTGCTACCCGACTCACTCGGCCTTTCCTCTCGGGTTGGGGACCACGAACACCGGTATATCGGCGCGCAACACCACGTCCTGGCTCACGCTGCCGAAGACGGCCTTGCCGGCGGGGCTGCGCTCGCGCCCGGAGACGCAGATCGCGTCGGCGTCGACCTCGTCCGCGGCCGCGAGCAGCTCGTCGCTCGGATCGCCGCTCGCCTCGTAGTGGACGTAGGCCACGCCCGCGTCCTCGAGCGCCTCACGCGCGCGGCGTACCGCGGCCATCTGGCTGACGGAGGCGCCCTCGGGGTTGTCTCGGAACACGTGACACAGGTGGGCGGTCACTTCCTCGACCGCTGCCGGGAGGTCGGCGACCACCTCGGCCTGTGCGACCGCGCGCCGGTTGTCGCCGCTGTCGATGCCGACGAGTACGTCGTACATGCGCGACCCTTCTCGGACCGACCCCATAAATTGTGCCGACGTGTTCGAGATCTGATGGGGCGAACGCGTCGTGCACCGCTCGCGCGCCACCACTCCCGTCGCTTTTAGTCGATGCCGCCGAAGACCGGGACATGATCACGGTCAAAGACACCGTCCACGACCACATCGAGATCGACGGTGTCGCCGCGGACCTCCTCGACACGCCGGCCGTCCAGCGGCTCCGCCACGTCAAGCAGCTCGGGACGGTCCAGCTCGTCTATCCCTCCGCGAACCACACGCGATTCGAGCACAGCCTCGGCGTCTACCACCTCGCCAGCCGCGCGCTCGACCACCTCGGCATCGAGGGTGCACACGCGGACCGGATCGAGGTGGCGGCGATACTCCACGACGTCGGTCACGGCCCGTTCAGCCACAACCTGGAGCCGCTCACTCACCGCCGGACGGGCAAGTACCACGACGACGTCGAGGAGCTGCTCGCCACCGGCGCGGTCGGCGACGTGCTCCGCGACCACGACCTCGACCCGTCCCGGGTCGCCGGGCTCGTCGCCGGCGAGGGGACCTACGGCCAGCTGGTCTCGGGCGAACTCGACGTCGACCGGATGGATTACCTCGTACGGGACGCCTACCACACGGGCGTCCCGTACGGCACCATCGACACCGAGCGGTTCGTCCGCGAGCTGACGTTCGTGGCGGAGACCGGCGGCGGAGACGGGGGAGCCGGTAGAGCCGGCGCGAGTCGTGAAGCCGGTGGAGCCGGCGACGACGGCCGGGCCGACCGCCGCTCCGGAGGCGGCGAACCGGCATCGCGTTCGGCGCCGGCGACGGCGGCCGGTTCGGGGTCGCCAGAGCTCGTCTTGGACGAGGGAAACGTCCAGACCGCGGAGAGCCTGCTTCTGGCTCGCGCGCTGATGAACCCCGTCGTGTACACCCACCACGTCGCGCGCATCTCCAAGGCGATGCTGCGCCGGGCCGCGAGCGACCTGCTCGACGCGACCGCGACGACGGCCGCGGAGCTACGCCGGATGGACGACCACGACTTCCTCGCCGCGATCCGGACGTGTCCGGCGACCGACGAGATCTCGCGGCGGTACGACGAGCGCGACCTGTACAAGCTGGCGGTGTGGGCGGAGTACGGCGGCGTCCCGGACCGCGTTCACGAGGCCGACCACGCGACCGAGGTCGCGCTCGAACGCGAGATCGCCGAGGAGGCGGGCGTCGACCGCGACCACGTCATCCTCGACGTCCCGCCGGAGCCGACGATGCGCGAGTCGACCGCGCGGGTGACGGTGAACGGCGAGGTCCGGCGGTTGGAGCGGCAGTCGCCGCTCGTCTCCGCGCTCCGGACCGCCCAGCGCAACCAGTGGCGGCTCGGCGTGTACGCGCCGGCAGCCGCCACCGACCGCGTGGGTCGGGCGGCCGCCGACGTCCTCGGGCTGGACCCCGACGGGCTGGTCTCCGAGGTCCGCCACGCGATGCCGACGACGCTCGACGAGTTCGAGTGAGCCCCCGGTAGAATCCGTGGATTTCGCCGTCTCACACCCCGCGTTCGCCGACGATACCTCTCCGGCCCCGGCTCCGAGGCCGGCTCACCGGTGCGCGTCGAGCCCCCCTTCGGGCCCCTCGACGATCTCGTAGCTCCCCTCCGTCCAGCCGTCTTCGACGAACACGAACACGCGCCCGCCGGCGACCTCGGGGTCGGCGATGACCTCGTTGCGCTGGCCGGTCCGGCCGACGATCACGCCGGGGAACACCTCCTCGCGCTCGCCGTCCTCGACGATGATGCGGCCGACGCCGGAGTCCTCCAAGATCTCGTCGTCGGTCTTGTAGTCGTTCACGTACGTCATCACGCCCTCCGTCTCCGTGGGATCGGTGACGAGCACGTGCGTCTCCTTGCCCGGTCCCGCGGTCACCGACCCGTCGACCGAGTCCGGGACGCCGCGGTACAGGGTCGTCCGCCCGTCGAGGTACTCCACGACGATTCCCTCCTCGCGGAGGTCGACGCCGATGGAGGTTGGCGGAACGTCGCTGCGTGAAGGTGCAGACATACGCGGCATTGCGCCTCCGCGCCTCAAAAGGGACCCGCTCGAGGGTCTCGGCCGTCCACGGCTGCATATTTAAGTCGTCGCCGGGCGGATACGCGAACATGACACGGACGCGACGGAGGCGACGGACGTCCCCGCGACCGCACGCCGGGCCTCGCTGGGCCGCACGTCGAGACGGCTGGCGGGACGGCGGCGTGG
>NZ_WPCE01000052.1 GCF_009742825.1 Halorubrum sp. CBA1125 | reverse complement strand
AGAGAGCCAGGGTCCCGCCGGCGGCGACGCCGACGGCCGCCGGGAGCGCGGCTGCCGGCGCCAGCGCCGCGACGGGCACGAAGGCGGCGACGAACAGGAGCCCGACGCGACCGACGGGCGGTCGGCGGCGAGGGCGGCGGCACCGGCCGACGCGGAGAGAGCGAGCGGCGTCGCGATCGCCGCCAGCCACCGCAGCGGTGTCGGCACGGAGACCGGCTCGAACGGGGCGTTGGTCGCGATCGTGAGCGCGGTTCGCCCGGCGACCGCGAGGGCGGCGACCGCGGCGGTTCCGCCGACGAGCGAGACGCGTTCGCCGAACAGCCGATCGGCCAGGCGGTCCGCGAACCGATCGCCGCGGGCGGTCGGTTCGCTACCCATCGGCCGTCACCTCGTCGTCGTGGCGGGTCGGTTCCTGGATCTCCCGGCTGGCGAGTTCCGCGACGTCGGCCGTCGAAAACCGATCGAGGAAGGCGGCCGCGCGGCCGAAGACGCCGGTTCCCGGTTCCGTGTCGAGCGCCTCGGCCACCCCGGCGGCGGCGACCCGCAGGTGGCGGTCGTGGAAGTCGATCCGCGCCGCGGCGACTCCGGGGTCGACCGCGGCTTCCCGCCGACAGAGGTAGCTCATGAACTCCAGTTCCAGCCGGAGGTGATCGTGGTTGCGCCGCACGTCCCGATCGACCTGGCACCCGAAGAACTCGTAGGCGCGAGCCAGATCGAGGTTCACCTCGTTCCAGGACACCTCCGTGCGGTAATCGGACTCGTACAGCGACACCGGCGGCCCGTAGTTGTCCATCGTGCCGTCGGTCGCGTCGACGACCTCGGAGTAGCCGACGACGAACAGGTCGTTGAACCTGGCCGAAACGGTCTCGTGGTCCTCGCGGACGGTGAGATCCGGCGGTGTCACCGACAGCGTCGTCTCGTCGAGCAGGCGCCGACACGTCGCCGTCAGCGTCCCGTCTGCGAGCGCACGGTACAGTTCCGCGTCCGGATCGCGGAAGATCCGGGCGCACAGCGCGTACAGCGCGCCGCGCGCGCTCGGCTCGGGATCGACTCCGTCGGGCAGGTCGGCCGGTCGGGGAGCGAGGACGTCCGGCGCGTTCTCGGCGGTCACGACCCGTCACCCCCCGTGTGCCGGATCCCCTGAATCGTCACCAGCGTCGTGATCACGATGGCGACGCCCGCGACCGCCCACAGCACCCGCTCGTACGCGGGCGGGGCGGGGCCGATGGCGACGCGGTGCCACTGGCTCGCGGATTTCTGCCCCGCGACTTCCATGTTCGAACCGTTCCAGACGGCGAAGGCGACGCTCGTCTCCTCGTCGGCCGCGCTCGGAACCGTCGTCCGGTTCGGCTCGTCGGGTGCGAGCTGGCGCGTGAACAGGACCTGCCACCGGCCGTCGGCGTACGTGTGCTCGGTGGCGACGGTCGTCTGCTGGAACTGGGTTGTCGTCCCGGGTCCACCGGCGAACAGCTCCTCCGTCTCGCCGCTGCCCGACCAGTACCAGACGTTCACCGGGCTCTCGCGGCTTCCCATCGCGATCGGGGGTTGCTGATCGCCGTCGGTCGGAAGCTGGACGGCGGCGCCGTCGGCGAACTCCCGGACGCTCGCTTCCGAGGTGTCCCGCGTCGGGTCGGCCCACGAGATCCGGAGGTACAGCCGGCTGTCGGTACGAACGGCCTGGGCGCGCATCTGCTCGATAGTGACGTCGTCTGCGGACGGCACGTCCGCACCGGCGCTGCTGAGGGGGACGGTGACCGACTGGACCTCCTCCCACCCGTTCCCGGTCACGCTGTCGAGGTCGTCGGCGGTCGCCGTGTACTCGACCGGAATGCCGCGTTCCGATTGGGCCCCGACGCCCGGCGGCAACACCGCGGTCGCACCGATGACGACGGCCGCCAGGACCGCGACCAGCAGGAGTTCGTTACGCTTCATCGAACACCTCGAGCCGGTACTGGTCGCTGGTGTCTGTCGTGGTCAGCATCTCCATCACCTCGCTGTCCTCGCCGCGGTTCACCTTCTCGCGCTCGCGCTCTATCGTCTCCAGGGCGTCGTTGACCGCCGGACCGAACAGCTCCTCGAGGTACTCCCGCGGGATGCGGTCCTCGTCGGTCGTCTCCCCGTCGGCGGCGTGTTGCGGCGGCGCGAACGGCGGGATGTAGTAGACGTTCGGCTCGGTCCGGTACTCGGGGTGGAGCCTGACGGCGACCTCGTACTCGTTGACCAGCTTGTGGATCGGCCCCTCCTCGTCGTCGAGGTAGCCGACGAGCCGGAGCTGTGGCGGGCAGTCCTCGGCGCAGGCCGGCGCGCGGACCTCACCGTCGGGCCCCTCGCCCTCGATGCGCGGGTAACAGAAGATGCACTTCTCCGAGGTCTTCTTCATCGCGTTGTAGTACACCTTCTTGTACGGGCACCCCTCGACGCAGTAGCGGTACCCGCGACACCGGTCCTGGTCGACGAGGACGATCCCGTCCTCCTCCCGCTTGTACAGCGCGCTCCGCGGACAGGCCTCCACGCAGGAGGGGTGCGTACAGTGATTGCAGATGCGCGGGAGGTAGAAGTAGTAGGAGTTGGGGTATTCGCCGGCGCCCTCGTCTTCGTCCCAGTTGGGGCTCCAGTCGGCGGCGTTGTCCATCGGCCGGAGCGGCTCGTCGCTGCCCTCGTACATGATCTGCTCGTGGTTGAAGTCCCACGGCGCGCCGTAGTCCTCCTGCGCGGGGAGATCCCCGGGCGTGCGCTCGTCGCCCTCCTCGTCCCAGCCGCCGCCAAGCTCCTCCCAGTCTCTCGGGTAGCCGGCGCCGGGCTTGGTCTCCACGTTGTTCCAGTACATGTACTCCCGACCGCCGCCGTCGGTCCAGTTGGTCTTGCAGGCGATGGTGCAGGTCTGACAGCCGATACACTTGTTCAGGTCCATCACCATCGCCACCTGGTGGTCGACGTCGTCGGCGATGTCGATCGTCTCGCCGCCGTCGGAGGTACTCATTCCCCTTCACCCCCGACCCGCTCCACCTCGACGCGGACGTCGCTGTTGACGCCCGTCGGCCCCCAGTAGTTGGGCCGGAAGTAGAGGTGTTCGCCGGTGTCCTCGGGGTACTGGACGAGCTGTGTCGGCTTCATGTACAGGGGAACGAGCGAGTTGAAGTTCCCCCGGTCGGGGAACTGGAACCGCTCCCACGCGAAGTACATCCGGGCGGTCCCCGGCTCGCCGCTGGGGTATCGCTTGGCCTGCACCTCGACGCTGCCGAGGTCGTTGTAGATGCGGACCGTGTCGCCGTCCTCGATGCCCCGTTCCTCCATATCGTCGGGGTTGAGATGAACGACCGGTTCGCCCCGCTGGAGCCGGAGCATCTTCTCGCTGTCGCGCCACGTCGAGTGGATCGACCACCGACCGTGCGGCGTGTTGTAGTTCAGCGGGTACTCCGCTTTGTCCTGTAGGGTCGGCGGCTCCTTGTGCGTCGGGAGTTCCTCGCCGAGTTCGAGGAACCAGTCGTGGTCGACGTAGTACTGCTGGCGCCCGGTGAACGTGGGCCAGGGGTTCTTCTCCTGGACGTACCGCTTCCAGGGCGTGTACGGCTCGCCCTCCTCCAGGTCAGACGTCCAGTGGTCGCCCACCGCGCGCATCCGCTGGGGCTGCTCGACGGTGTCCTCGAAGGTGATCTGCTCGTCGCTCTCGGGCGGGTTCGTCTCCGCGGAGTGCTCGAGGATGTACTCGCAGGCCTCCCGGTCGTCCGCGAGCCGGCCCTCCTCGCCGGACTCCCAGTCGCGGACGAAGTCCTCGTGGATCGATTCGAGGTCGATCTCGCGGTCGAACTCGCGGTCCTGGACGGGCTCCACGTCGTCGCGCTCCCGCGCCAGCTCCTGGATCTTCGCGGCGAGTTCGCGGAAGATCTGCCAGTCGGTCTTCGACTCTCCGAGCGGCTCGACCGCGGGGGTGAACGGGTGCACGTAGCTGTGCATGTCCGTCATCGAGAGGTCGTGTTTCTCGTAGTGGCTGGCCGACGGAAGGACGATGTCCGCGTACAGCGCCGAGGAGTCCATCCGGAAGTTGACGTCGACCACGAGGTCGAGCTTCGGCCAGAGCTGCTCCTCGACGGCGACGTTACCCTTGGCCTGGTTGAAGTAGTTCCCCCGCCAGATGAACATGATCCGCGGGTCCGGCCGAGATCCGTCCTCGCGTTCGGCCGGGTAGACGGGCATCCAGTCCTCGTCGATGGCCTCCCGAACGCGCCGCGTCGTCTCGGCGTCCGCGTTGTCCAGCACGTCGCAGTGGTAGTAGGTCCACAGCGTGGTCGGCACGCTGCGGCTCGGCACGGGGGCGTTGAGACTGCTCCACCCCTCGTAGGTCCAGATCTTCTCCTGGCCGACGTAGTGGTCGAGCCCCGTTCCCTGCCGGCCGATGTGACCGGTCAGCGTCACGAGCAGCTGGATCGCGCGGTTCCCGAGGTCGTTGTGGTACCAGTCGTTGACGCCCTTGCCGTGGATGATCTTCCCGCGGTCGGCCTCGGCGAACTCCCGGGCGATCTCCTGGTGAGTCTCTCGTCCGACGCCGGTCTCCTCGTTGACGAACTCCGGCGTGTAGGTCGCGAGCTCCTCGCGGAGCCGGTTCCACACCGACCGGACGGCGACCGACCCGTCGGTCGTCGAGACCGTCCGGTCGACCGCCAGCTGCGGGTCGAAGTCGAGTTCGATGCTCGCCGTCTCGTCGTGCTGGCCGTCGCGGGCGCCGAGCGACCCCGGAGCGGCGCGGAGACCGCCGTCGGCGTCCGCCATCACGAACACGTGGTCCGGCCGGTCGGCGTTGACGTTGACGCCGGGGACCTCGCTCGCCCGCAGGAACTTCCCGGTGTCCTCGCGGACGAGCAGCGGCATGTCGGTCTGTTCTTTCAGGTGGGCCTCGTCGTAGCGTCCCTCGTCGACGATGGTCCGGGCCATCCCCAGCGCCAGCGCCGTGTCGCTGCCGGGGTCGGGCCCGATCCACTCGTCGCAGTGGATCGCCGTCTGCGAGTAGTCGGTGAAGACGCGACGCGCTTCGTGCCGTTGTACCCGGCCTCCAGAAAGTACTTCGCGTCCGGGATCCGCGTGACATTGATGTTGGAGCCCCACGCGATGATGTAGTCGGCGTGGTACCAGTCGGCGCTCTCGGCGTTGTCGGTCTGGGTCCCCCACGTGATGGGCTGTCCCGGCGGGAGGTCGGAGTACCAGTCGTAAAAGGAGTGGCCGACCCCGCCGAGCAGGCTGGTCAGCCGGCTGCCGCTGCAGTACGACACCGGCGACATCGCGGGGATCGGCGTGAACGCGCTGATCGCGTCGTACTCCTCGTCCTGCACCGCGTCGATGACCGCCTCGGCGATCTCGGTGAGCGCCTCGTCCCACGAGATGCGCTGCCACTTCCCTTCGCCGCGCTCGCCGGTGCGCCGCAGCGGGTGCAACACGCGCTGGTCGGCGTTGACGTAATCGGAGTAACAGGCCCCCTTCTGACAGCCCCGCGGGTTCGGGTCAGGCGCGTCGTCGTCGAACTGCGGGTAGTCGCCGGCCTGGTCTTCCCGCCAGACCTGCCCGTTGCGGACGTACACTTCCCACGAACAGCTGCCGGTGCAGTTCACGCTGTGCGTGCTGCGGGCCGTGCTGTCCCAGTCCCACCGCTCGCGGTAGAGGTCCTCCCACTCGCGGTAGTCGTACGAACCGATCGGGTCGTCGACGACCTGCAGGCCGTCCATCTGGAGGAAGCTCCCGCCGGCCGCCACGCCGACGCCCTTGAGGAAACTACGGCGGGTCGTCTGCACCGATTCGGCTCCGTCGTCTCGGTCGTGTGTCGTGTGTTCGTCGTGCATGAGTTCGGTTACGCGTGCGTTATCACTACCGTACAGAGCCCGATCGCGACGCCGGCACCCGCCAACAGCAGCCCGGTCGTCGTGCCGCCGCCGACGTCGAGGCCGGCGGCGATGAGGCCGGCACCGAGGAGCTTGGTCGTCCGATCGAGCCAGCGGTACTGTCTGGCGGTCAGCCGGGAGGCAGCGGCGTCGCTCATTTCTCTTCCCCCGGCGACGATTCGCCTTCGTCGGTCGTCGGACGCTCCGCCGGCGCGTCGCCGCCGAACCCCCCCAACGCCGCGTAGCTCGCCAGCCCGATCAGTATCGGGCCGGCCACGATGGACCCGATCAGGTACGGTCGGAGCTGGTCGGTACCCATGCCGACGACGTCGGCGACGATCACGTCCATCCCCGCCATCGACGCGAGCATGACGAACGTGACGGCGGCCATCCCGACGGCCGTCTGCCAGGGGCGCTCGGTCGGGTCGGCGGTGAAGTGGACCGGCTCGGGCGCCGAGTCGACGAACGGCCACAGCGCGACGCCGAGAAACACCAGCCCGGGCAGGACCAGTCCGCCGATGAGCTCCGCGCTGAAGTGGAGACCGAACAGGTCGAAGCTGAGCCACGACGGCACGAGCTTCAAGAATCCGTACCCCCACATCAGGAACCAGTCCGGCATGATGAGCTCCGGCGTCGACGCCGGGTCGTTCGGCCCGTACTCGGCGATGTTGTGGACCGGGAGAAAGCCCGAGAGGAGCGACAGGGTGGCCAGGGTGAGGAAGAACACCACGGCGCTGACGGCCGCCTGGTTCGGCACGGCCGGCAACCCGACGACGACGCTACCGTCGTCGGCGTCGACCGTCTCTCGTCCCTCGACGGGGCCCTCGCGGGGGGGCTTCGGTGTGCTTCTGTCTGATCAGGATCGCCATGTGGGCGCCGATCAACACCGCGATGAGCGCGGGCAACACGAAGACGTGGAAGAAGAACAGCCGCGGTATCGTCGAACTCGACGGGAAGGAGCCGCCGAAGGCGACGCTGGCGAGCCACTCGCCCATCAGCGGAATCGAGAGCGTCACGTTGTACCCGATCCCGATGGCGGTGCTGGCGAACTCGTCGAACGGCAGCGCGTACCCCGTGTAGGCCGCCCCCATCGAGAGCCCGGCGAGCGCGGTGCCGATCAGCCAGTTCGGCTCACGGGGGTTGCGGTAGGCGCCGGTGAAGAAGATCCGCAGCATATGCAGCCCGATCGAGGCCACGAACAGGTGCGCGGCCCAGTGGTGCATCCGGCGGATCAGCATCCCGAAGGGCACGTCGTAGGTGATCTGGAGCACGCTGACGAACGACGCCGGCATCTCCTCGCCTTGGTACTTCATGACGCTGCCCTGGTACTGGACGGCGGTCGTGCTCGGCTCGTAGAAGAAGCCGAGGAACGTCCCGGACGCGACGAGCAACCCGAAACAGAACAGCGCGACTTCGCCCAACAGGAAGGAGTCCTCGGCGGGGAACGCTTTGCCCAAAAACGACTCGGCGGCGTCGAGGTCGAACCGGGTGTCGAGCCAGTCGTAGACGTCGTCGCGGCGGCTCATCAGCCACCCCCGGGGCCGACGGCCCCCTCGAAGTCGCCGGTCGCGATCAGGTGTCCCTCGCTCGCCAGGGTGATCGGGAGCTGCGGCAGGGCTCGCGCCGGCGGTCCGCCGACGACGGTCGCCCCCGAGAGCGGATCGAACTTCCCGGAGTGACACGGACAGATGAGCGTCTCACCCTCCCGGTTGGCGACCATGCACCCGGCGTGGGTACACACCTTCGAGAAGGCGGCGTACCCCGACACGGTGAACTCCATGTTCGTCTCGCCGCCGTAGGCGTCCTCCGCGAACCGGACCAAAAGCGTGGGTGCCCGCTCGATTCCGGGCCGGCTCTCGGGGAACACCGTGAGCTGTTCGCCCTCGTCGAGGCGGTCCTCGGCGATCCTGTCGCCGTCGCCGTCGACGAGCGCGATCCCATCCTCGTACACCGGTCCGGTGTACTCACGCTCGAAGGCCCGGCTCAGCCCGGCCAACGGCGCGACGAGACTGCCGACGGCGGCCAGACCGCCGATCGTCGCCAGTCCCTTGGCGTAATCCCGCCGGTGAAGCTCCGCGCGGGCGTCCCGCCAGAACCGCTGATAGATGCTCGGCCGCTCACCCGCACCGTTCGGCCCTGATCCCGAGCAGTTCGATCCCGCTCCCGACGACGAACACCCGCAGCGATCGGTCGATTCGCCGTCGGGGTACCGCCGGGTGAGAGGATCGCAGGGGTCGTCGTCGGTCATTAGTGATCCCTCCGTTCGGCGACCTCGACGTGTGGCATGAACCACGCGTAGTACGACACCGTCAGTCCGGTGAGCGACATGAACATCCCGAACGCGTAGACGCCGAAGTACTGCGTTCGGGCCAGCGTGAGGTACTCGCCGGTGAACAGCGCGGCGAACACGATCGTCAGGGCGGTCAGCCCGCCCATGGCGATGAACCCCCACAGCGAGTCGCTCGGCGGGTCGTACCCGACGATCCACCGATCGTCCGTCTCCAGCCAGGAGAGGTCGACCTCGCCGCCGTCGGCGGCGGGCCGGGCGTCGCCGTCGGGCCTGGCCAACTCGTTCATGAAGCGGTGGAAGGCGGTCAACACGCCCAACAGCCCGAGCAGCGCGACCCAGACGATGACGCCGACCTGGCTCGGGGAGAGCTTCGTCGGCGTGTCGACGAAACCGTCGAGCGGTCGGATGTCGCTGACGCTCTGATCGAGCGCTACGTCCTCGGACGGTGGCTCGCCCTGCATGGCGACGAACCACATCGGGAGCAACACCACTGCCACGAGCAGGACGAGTACGAGTCGTTGTCTCGTCATTCTGTTGTCCACGACTGTGTCATTCGGAAACCCCTCCGCGGTCGGAAACACCCGAGATACGGTGTCGGAGAGCGCCTGCGAGTGCCGTACGAACGAGCCACGTCGGTGCCATGATGTGTTCCCGCCGCTTTATTGAACTATTAATCATGGGGTTAAAAGAATACCCGTAAGTATACTAAATGTGAAAATATCCAGAGAGCGGTGACGGGTTCGTCGATCTCTGGGATGCGCTCCTCGACGACGACCGCGATCGCCCGGTTATCGTCGCAGTCGACCGCTACCTGTCAGTAGAAGGGAGAAAGTGTATCTGCGGGTAGTGGGCCGGCACGAGACAGCATTTGGATGGGTCCCGCGTACAAATTATAGCATCTCTCGAGGGTGTCATAAAACACTTCTCACGCCGTTTTATCTCACAGAAGAACTGGAGAATCAGCTGGTAGAGTTGGTGTGCGTATCGAGCGCCGAGAATTCTGCCAACTCAAAGAGAGGTTCAGCTACCTGTACGATGATGCAACGCGCGTATGGGGCACCAGTTACGGGGTCCGCCGGGAGTTCTCCGGTCGTTTGAGACGGCCCCACGATCGTACGCTACCAGGAGCGATACGGATGAGAGGACGCTGGTCAAGATTGTGATCGGCGTACTGCTCGTACTTTCGCTTGAGGGCTGTAACTCCAGGGGAGTGTGATGCATCGCCTGGAGTACAGTGGGCAGCTGTCCCTCGTATCTGCACCCATCCGAGTTGGGACCAATCGTCCGAATAGTGATCGACAATTAATGTGGCTCGCGGGTTCTCACTGATGTCCCGGCTCCTGCGGAGGTCTTCCGGAGAGACGCGTTGTGGTTTTTCGTCGACTGGTGTCACGATTTGGCCGTCTGAGAGTGCAAAGCAGATCGGCACGACATGCGGACGCCCCTCGGAATCGGCTGTGGCCAGACGGCCGATCTGCGCCGTCTCAATATACTCTCGTTCCTGGTCCTGAAACATACCAAGAGTAAAGATCGGCGGAGGAAAGAAGCTACCCTTCGGTGATGGATTGAGCCTCTGTATCTCGCACGACGTTCCTGACAGGTAGCGAGTAAGTCAACGGATTGACCAGTACGTGAGTTCCCTGTACTGAGCGAATCGACGGAGCGAAAAACAGGTATGAGAACTGTTGCAGCACACCCTCTAGGAGCCAACCCCATACGAGAGTGCTTGTTGGTGGTGCGAGTCGGATCATAAAAACGCGATCCCCTGAGACGGTGTGCTCGTTCGGCGGCAGCCGCGGCGAGCGAGACTCTTCGGCCACAAAATTGGGCGCTTCGGGAGATCTGAGAGCTCCCCCGAGAGGAGGCGGTGTTGAACGAGGGAAGTACGGCGGTCGAAGCGAATGTTCCGGGGCTTGACCTCGAGGCGGTTCAGGCCGTTAATCAGATGACTCGGTTCTCTGTTACCGCCGTACTTGGGCACTCCGAATTATTGTTGTCTCAACTACCGTAGTTTGAACTACGATAGTTTGGACTACGCTATCTGCACGTTTTATTCGAGCTTTTGCCAGGGAGGTGCCTCGGCGCCGACCGCGGCAAAAGGTTGGTTCTGAACGCAGTTAATGCTGAAGAGAAAACGGTGAGTAGAGAGCTAGTTCAGG
Organism: Halorubrum sp. CBA1125; assembly: GCF_009742825.1. GTDB lineage: Archaea > Halobacteriota > Halobacteria > Halobacteriales > Haloferacaceae > Halorubrum. Next base: position 5,841 of record NZ_WPCE01000052.1, on the reverse strand, counting down.
CCGGAAACGGCTGGTCTGAACTATCGCTACCCTCCAAGAGGCTGCGTCTGTGTAACGAGCCTTATACGCCGTTGTTTAGATGACGCGGTTCTGGAGGTAGTCGAGGTGTTTCGCGTTGTAGACGATCTTGACCTCGTCCGTGGCCGGGCTGCCGATGCAGGTCAGCCGGACGTTCTTCTCTTCGACCTCCTCGTCAGAGAGGATCTGCTGCATGTCCATCTCGATTTCGCCCTCCTTCACGATGGACGCGCAGTTCGCGCACGCGCCGGCGCGGCACGAGAAGGGCCAGTCGTAGCCCTGTGCCTCGGCCGATTCGAGGATGTACTCGCCCTGATTCACGTCGAGGATGCCGTAGTCCTCGTCGTCGAGGCCGGCGTCGGCAGCCTTCTCGAAGAGGTCGTCGTCGTCCATCGACCAACCCTGGTCGTCAAGCACTTCGTAGTTGAGGTATTCTACAGTGGGCATCACCTGACGGTTTGAAGGCCTCCTCATTAGGCTTTGCTGTTCCTCGCGTTTCGAGCCGTCACGTCTACCGTGAGGTTGGCGAACGCCCTCGGCCCTCTCTGTCTCACACAACTCGGCGGATGGTAACAGTGAAGACGCGAGACCACCACGATCCGCCGATGGGAGAGTCCGTCGTCGCCGACTTCCTCGGACGCGTCTACGCACCCGACCTCGGCTGCGACGAGCCGGTCCCCGGCCGCGTGCTACTGAGCCAGCGCCGGCTGGTGCTCGCGACCGACGAGACGAAGACGACGATCCCGCTGTCGAGCGTCTTCGACGTGGTCGCGGGGCAGGTCCCCGGCGACCTCAGATCGTTCTTCAGCGACAGCGTCACCGTCGCGTTCGAGCGGGACGGGAGCAGACGCGCCGCGCTCGTGGAGGGCGATACAGCCGAGGTCGACCGGTTCGTCAGGCAGCTGTTCACGGCACTCGTAGCGGACGTGAGGGTCACCGTCAGACACCCGGCGACGGTCGACGGACGGGTCACCGACGCGTCGGACCACACCGCGACCGTCTCGCTCTCGACGGGCGCGATCCGGTTCGAGGACCGTCCCGACCCGTTCTCGGTCGAACTGTCGTCGGTCGTCGACTCCGAGCGGACGCGTCGGACGGTCGCCGGCGCTGAACGGCCAGCGCTCGTCTTCAGGCACGTGCCGGACGCGCGGACCGTCACGTCGGTCGTCACGGTGCCAGACGAACGCGTCCTCACCCTTCTCGGTCGGTACGTCGAACTGGCGTACGAGGACGTGAAGGCCGAGGTCGAGTCGTTCGACCCGACCGAAGAGCAACTGGAGGTGCTCGGGTCGATCTACTCGGCCGGCGGCGAGGCCAGCGTCGCCGACGTCGTCACCGGAGACGTCACCCACACGTCGATGGTCCTCGACACCCTGCGGGAGGCGGACCTCGTCGTCGACGGCGACGAGGGGACCGCGCTCACCCGCAAGGGGCAGCTGGTCGTCACGGCGCACCTGGAATCGCCCGACGCCTGACGGGCGTGCGGACGACTGCGACCCGCGTTCGAGCACGCCGGGGGAAGTTTCATGCTGATGGACGCGTACGTACGATGCATGCCAGGCGATGACTACCGTGGCCGGTCGACCCGGCTCGACGCCGTGGCACGCGATCGGGGGCGCGCCGGCTCAGCCACCCGGGATCCGGATTCGTCCGGCGACGGTCCGCGGGTGTCGCGGGTGCCGGAGTCGCACGCGCACGACACGTTCTCCGTCGAGGGGATCGACACGAAGGCGCGGGAGGCGCTTTTGGAGGCCGTGCTCCGCGACCACGACGGCGTTAGCGCCGCGTCTGCGACGGAGCGGAACGGGACCGTCGGGATCCACCACGACCCGGACCTCGCCCGGGACGACCTCCGGGAGACGCTGGAGGCGTGCGGGCTCGTCGTCGCCCCGGGCGACGAGGCGTTCGAGGCCCGGCGGGCCGCCCAGTTCGCGTCCGCGCGGGTCGCGGTCGCGGTGCTCTTCGGGCTGATGGTCGCGACGCCGTACATCGCGGTCCTGTACCCGACCCGGGTCGAGTGGCTGTTCTACGACCCAGTCACCGTCGCGTACCTGCAGTCGATCCTCGAGTCTCAGGTGGCGACGCACTTCTTCGTCAACCTCGCGGCGCTGTCGGGGATCGCGTTCCTCGTCGCGTGCGGGCCGACGGTCCGCCGCGCGGTCGGCGCGGTGCGCGACGGCGAGCTCACGAACGAGGTCGCGTTCGTCGGCGGCGTCGCCCTGTTGTACTCGTACAGCACCCTCGCCGCGTTCACCGCCTTCGAGGGCGCCGTCCACTACGACCTCGTCGCGTACGCGGTCGTCGCCGTCACGCTCTGGACCCACTTCGGCGTCGAGGATCCGGCCGTCGACCCGGCGACGAGCGGGCCGCCGACCGCGGACGCCGCGGCCGACGACGCCGACGAGGAGCCGGTCGCGATGACCGACGGCGGGCAGTAACCCCCGCTCCGGGGCTTCGGCGTTCCTTCGCCGCTCTGTCTCCCGATAGCAACAGCTCCCCGTCTCCTCGCTCTCGACGCCAGTCGCCGGCACCGCGGCACCCTCGACCGGGCGCCGACGCTCGGTGCGCGCCTCCGGCGTCTGCCGCTTCCCGCGTCGCGTTAGAGTTGACGGATCACTCGGTGTCGCCGTCCGCGTCGCTCTCGTCGCCGGCGTCACCATCCGTCGATTCGTCGCCGTCCGCGTCGGTATCCGCATCTCCCTCGTCACCACCCAGTCCGACCGCGTCGAACGCGTCGGCGACCGCGTCGAGACCGACGGTCCGGTAGCCGTCCGCCTCGGTGATCGTCGCGACCGCGAGGTCGGTCGACTCGAACTCGTCGTCGTGAGCGGCGAGCGCCGCGATCGCGAGTTCGATCCCCTCGTCGAGCCCGAGGTCCTCGCGCCACTCCGACTCGAGGTGGCCCTGGATGTCGGAGCGCCCGCCGCCGATGACGGTCGCTTTCCACTCGTTGGGGGTGCCGGAGGGGTCGGCGGCGAACAGGCGCGGCTCGCCGTCGTCGACGCCGCCAATGAGCAGCGCCGCCCCGTACGGGCGGGTGCCGCCGCGCTGGGTGTTCTCCTGGATGTGGTCGGTGACGAACTTCGTCAGCGTCTCGACGCCGACCGGCTCGCCGTACCGGAGGCGGTTCCCCTGCGACTGTCGGCGGGCGAGGTCGATGAGCTGTCGGGCGTCGGCGACGTGGCCCGCGCTCGCGGTGCCGACGTGGTCGTCGAGCTTGTGGAGCTTCTCGATGCTCTCGGCCTCCATCAGCGTCGAGGAGGGGCGCGACATCGCGACGAAGACGACACCCTCGGCCGTCCGGACGCCGACGCTCGGCGCGCCGCGCTCGACCGCCTCGCGCGCGTACTCGACCTGGTAGATCCGACCGTCGGGCGAGAACAGCGACGTGCCGCGGTCGTACGCCTGCTGGTCGTTACCGCCCATCATCGTCGATCACCCGCTCTCGCGGTGTCGCCTCGACTCATTACCCCCAGTTACGCCGGACGGTTGAAAAACCCTCCTTAACCGGTACTCCGGTGTGGGACCGAACGCGGTATGCGTCTCCCGATCCGTCACAGACACGGCCGTGCTCTCGGACGAGGATGCGTCCGCACCCGGGCTGCGGCGCGTCCTCACCGGTCGACGCGCTCGTAGGTGACGAACGCGAGGTCGTCCTCGTCGTCGCCGTTCCCGACCGTCTTTCGGTCGACCTCACTCCACCGGTCCGCGTCCCACGCCGGGAACCGGGTGTCGCCGTCGGGGCGCTCTGGGACCTCGGTCAGCACCATCCGGTCCGCCCGGTCGAGGAACTGCTCGTAGACGGCCGCGCCGCCGACGACGTAGACCTCGTCGACGCCGCGGTCGGCGGCGTCCGCGGCCGCGCGCTCGATCGCCTTCTCGACGCCGTTCGCGACGATCGCGCCCTCCGACAGGTCGGCGTCGTCGATATCCCGCGTCGTCAACACGACGTTGGTCCGGTCGGGGAGCGGGCCGCCGATGCCCGCCACGATGCTCTCGTAGGTCGTGCGGCCGACGATCACCGGGTGACCGGTCGTCAGGCGTTTGAAGTGCGCGAGGTCGGCCGGGTAGTGCCAGGGCATCCCTCCGTCGGCGCCGATGACGCGGTTCTCCGCGACCGCGGCGACGAGAACGATGGCGGGGCCCGACGCGGAACCCCCCGCAGTCCCGTTCGCCTCGCCGGCGTCGCCCGCCATCACTCCGCGACCGCGAACGAGAGCCCGTTCGCGGAGTCGTAGTCGACGACCTCGACGTCCTCGTACGTCAGTTCGTCGAGCGGCACGTCGGCGATCTCGATCCGCGGCCGCTCTCGCGGCTCCCGCGAGAGCTGTTCGAGCAGTCCGGGGACGTGGTCGTACCCCTCTTCGCCGTCGGCCTCGTCGGGGGCGGTCCGCTCGACCCAGCTCTTCACGTCGAGGTAGTCGGCCTTGCTCTCGACGGCCGCGAGCCGATCCTGGACGTACTTCAGGTTGCTCGCGTACCACTCCCCGCGCTCGCCGCGGCCGCAGTAGACGTGCGCGTCGACGATCGTGTGGCCGAACTCGCCGACCTCGAAGCCGGTGCGCTGGGCGAGCGCGTTCGCGAGCAGCGCGTACGCGGCGACGTTGAACGGGACGCCGAGCGCGACGTCGCCCGACCGCTGCGTGAGGTGGAGGTTCAGCCGGCCGCCCTGCACGTTCACGACGAAGGTGTAGTGACACGGCGGCAGCGTCGAGGTCGCGGCGTTCGCGGGGTGCCACGCGTTCACGACCATCCGCCGGGAGTGCGGGTTCTCCCGGAGGGTATCGAGGACGTACGCGATCTGGTCGAACGTCCGACGCTCCGTCCCGTCGGGGGCTTCCTCGACGGTCACCCACTGGTGGGCGTCGTCGGGCCAGGTCTCGCCCGGGAGCGCGGCCGCGTCGTCCGGCACCGGATACCGACGCCAGAAGCGGCCGTAGGCGGTGTCGAGGTGCCCCTCCTCGTCGGCCCACGCGTCCCAGATCTTCGTCTCCTCGCGGAGGTTCCGGACGTGCTCCTCGCCCGAGAGGTACCAGAGCACCTCGTGGATGAGCGAGTTCCACCGGTACCCGTCCATCTTCTTGGTGGTGAGGAGGGGGAATCCCTCGGCGAGGTCGACCGTGTACTGTCCGCTGAACGAAGCGATCGTGTCGACGCCGGTCCGGTTCGGCTTGTACGTGCCCGTCGAGAGAGTCTCGTCGACGAGGTCGAGGTACTGTTGCATGGTAGTCGGGACGCACCGGAACCACGGGGGCGACGCGGTTCTCCCGGCACGCGGTGTTACACGGGCAAACGAGTCGGGGTGTCTAAGGCGTTCCGTTGGCGGCCGGTCCGATCTGGGCTAGGCCGGGCCGATCTGGTCTCGTCGCCGTCGGCGCGCACCCGCGAGCGGCCTCGGCGGCCGGCCGCGAGGAGCGGAGGGTCGCTGCGTGCACCGACCGAATCCGCTCGTTTTAGGTTCGGCGTGCCGTATTCCGGGCCGTGCTACGCAAGGACCTCCTGCGCGTCTCCCGGGCCGGCGGCGGCTACCGCCCCCAATTTACTACCCGGGAGCACCGTCCCCTGGCGGCGAAGGTGCTCGGGACGTTCGAGTCGCACGTCGGGGAACGTCGCGGCGACCTCGACGACGCGCTCGACGCGCTGGAGGCCCGAAACCCGATCGACTGCGTCGTCAGCGACTACGAGATGCCCGGGGATCAGACGGGGCTCGAGTTTCCCTCTCGCGGGGTTTCGAGAGCGCAAACGACGCCCGTTTCCCGTTTCGTGCTGTTCACCGGGGAAAAGGTAGCGAGGAGATCGCGAGCGAGGCTATCTCGGCCGGCG
>NZ_WPCE01000176.1 GCF_009742825.1 Halorubrum sp. CBA1125 | reverse complement strand
TCGGGCGTCAGCGAGGACGGGACGTACCTGATGGCAGCGGGTCCAGGACCAACGACGGCCTCGCCGTCCTACGTCCCTCGTCGGGACGGACCACCCGACGACGCCACCACACGCGACGTTCGACATCGACGAGCGCAGCCTCGAGATCGGCGTGTCGCTGCTGTCGGAGACGATCCTCGAACTCTCTCGGCGACGCCCGTAGCCCGCACCGCCGGCCGAACCGAGAAGACGGGAGTTCGGTTCCGGGGACCAGTACTGTTAATTCGATCGCTCCCGGTAGTGGAGCCATGAGCAAGGACGACGTACCGGAGTCGCTCGAGGCGGCTGCGGACGCCGACCGACCGCGCGGCATTCTCACCCCCTCCGACCGCGACTTCCTGCTCGGCCGGAAGACCGACTACACCGACCACTCGAAAAAACAGAAGCGGAACCGGATCCGGCGGCGCGTCCGGAACGCGATCCTCGATTTCAGCATCCTCTTCGAGTACATGGAAGAGCGCGACCGGAAGACGGTGTTCGACCCCGACGACGCGGACCGCGACGCGTACACCCAGGGGATCACCGATATGCTCGCCTTCCTCCACCTCGGGACGATGGGGTACCACACCCCGTTCAAGGACATGCTAGCGGAGGGCGTCGGGAAGGCCGAACAGCGGCTCGCCGGGTCGAACTACCGGATGGTCAACGTCGAGTTCAACGTCGAACCGGTCGGCCAGATCGACGTCGACGAGGTTGTCGAGAAGCTCGAAGACGAGGCGTTCGCAGAGCTCACCGACGAGGAACTCCGAGCGTTCGTCCGTCTGCTGACGATGTCCGACTCGTTCTCGCCCGAGGAGGCCGGCGAGGAGATCAAAACCCGCGTCGACGAGTTCGCCGAGCGCCTCACGGAGAGCGCCCAGTCTCACGAGCGGAGCATCGAAGAGCTGACGAACTGAACAGACCGAGGCACCAACGATTTTCGATTACGCTCCCGGACGGGAGGGTTAGGTGCCACTTCGAAGGCGGACCGGTAGCCACGAAGATACACGGTATTCGACCACCGTTTGCGCTCGATAATTGAGCGTACGTCTTCCATCTGGTAAAATTCCGAGGTTGGTATCATTCTCTTCCTCCAGTTAGCGTGATCCTCTGCTCTTCTTGCACCGTGTCTCGACCGAACGGGCGGTAAACGGAGGACGTAGAGATATTGCTGACGTCAGAAACACTTATTGTGTATGGTTCCAATTGCACCGCTATGCCATCTCATGGCGTGGCGGGAGGTCGGTGGTACAGTCACTCAAAGCGTCGTCCCGTCAGCGGGGGTGAGACGAGATGAGTGGTTCGGACCAGGGGATGGTCGAGGAGTTCTTCGACGAGATCGATCCCGTCGTCTTCGCGTTCGGGGCGCTTTTGACCCTCGGGGTCATCGGCGCGTTCTTCGTCAGTCCGAGCACCGTCGAGAGCGGGATCTCCTCGCTGAACTCGCAGTTGCTCGGCGCGTTCAACTGGGCGATGCTTCTGATCGTGTTCCTGATCGTCCTCTTCCTGTTGTTCCTGATCGTCGGACCGTGGGGCGGGATCAAGCTCGGGGACGAGTCGCCGGAGTACAGCTTCCTGTCCTTCTTCGCGATGCTGTACTCGGCCGGGTTCGCCGCCGGCGTCGTCTTCTGGGGACCGACCGAAGCGCTGTTCTACTACGACAACCCCTCGCCGCTTTTCGACGGCGTCGAGGGCGGGACGGCAGAGGCCATGACGGTCGCCGTCCAGCAGACGCTGTTCCACTGGGCGCTCCCCCAGCTCGCGGTGTTCACCATCATGGGCATCGCGATCGGCTACTTCGCGTACAACTACGAAGACGTCCCGCTCCGGGTGTCCTCGGCGCTGACGCCGCTCATCGGCGCGGACAACCTCGACGGCCCGTTCGCGAAGGTGGTCGACATCCTCGCGGTCTTCGCGACGATCGGCGGCGTGGCCACGTCGCTCGGCTTCATCGGGAGCCAGTTCGTCACCGGACTGGACTACCAGTGGGGGATCAACATGGGCGACATCGGCATCCTCCTCGTGGTGACGATGATGACGCTGCTTTTCACGACGTCGATGGTACTCGGGGTCGACAGGGGGATCCGTCGGCTGTCGAACTTCAACATGATCCTCTTCGTCGCGCTCATGTTCGTGACGTTCGTCGTCGGGCCGACCCTGTTCCTGCTTCTGGTCGGCACGCAGGCGTTCGGCGGGATGATCACCGACTTCATCTCGATGAGTCTGTTCACCGGCGCCGGGCCGATGGGCGCGGGCGACACCGGCGCGACCGGCTGGATGAACGCCTGGACCGTCTTCTACTGGGCGTGGGCGCTCTCGTGGTCCCCGTTCGCCGGGCTGTTCATCGCCCGCATCTCCAAGGGCCGGACGGTCCGTGAGGTCGCGTTCACCGGCATCGTCGCGACGTCGGCGGCCACCATCCCGTGGTTCACGTTCGTCGGCGGTACCGCCGTCTGGGCGCAACACAACGGTATCGCGGACTTCAGCGCCGTGATATCCGGCGAGGCCGGCGCGGAGGTGTCCGGGTTCATCCTCTTCGAGGCGCTGAACTTCACGTTGAACCTCGGGGGAACGTCGATGACGATCCCGATCGGGTCCGTGCTGATCTACGCGTTCATGATCCTCGTGACGACGTTCTTCGTCACGTCGGCGGACTCCTCGACGCTTGCCGTCTCGATGATGACGACCGGCGGCAAGGCCAAACCGTCGAACATCAACCGGATCTTCTGGGGCGTCGTCCTCGGGATGACGGCGGCGATCCTGATGATCCTCGGCGGCACGGGGAGCGCCAACACGCTCCAGCAGGCGGCGATCATCACCGGTACGCCGTTCGCCTTCGTCTGTTTCCTGGCGATGATCGCGCTGATCCGCGACTTCGGCGCCAACTACCAGCAGGTGCTGCTTCAAAAGGAGACGGTCCTCTACGGGTCAAGCGAGTCGTCGAGCTCGCAGTCCGCCGCCCGTAGCGCCGAGTCCGACGACGACTGAATCGGCCGTCGCCACCCGCGGTCGTTGACGCCGCTGTCGGCTCCCGTCCGACGTTTCGCCGCGCTCTCGGCGCCGACGTCGATCTGTCCTCCCATCTATAACAAGTTTTAATGTATAATATATACATAAACTGTGTATGGATAGGGACACGGCGGAGCCGGACGCGGCCGCGCTTCCGGGTCCGAACGCGCAGCAGTGGGTCGACTTCCACCAGGAGTACTCCGCTCCGAGCGAGTACTCCCACGAGTTCGTCTGGGACGTGACCCGCGAGGCGGACGGCCCGTTCGTCACCGACGTCGACGGCAACGTCCTCCTCGATTTCACCTGCCACATCGGGGCGGCGCCGCTCGGCTACAACAACGAGAAGGTGCTCTCGAAGGTGCGGGAGTTCGACCTCGTCGAGCCGATGAAGATCGCCGGACAGGACATGTACTTCGGCGCGGGATCGACCCCGGACGAGGCCGACGTCCCCGGGTCGAGCCACCTCATGGAGACGCTCGTGGACGTCTCCAGCCAGTACGGCATGGACACGGTCTTCCTCTCGAACTCCGGGGCGGAGGCGATGGAGAACGCGATGAAGATCACCAACGACCACCGGGCGCCCGCGAAGTACGGCGTCGCCTTCGCCGGCAGCTTCCACGGCCGAACCCTCGGCACCCTCTCGGTGACCAAGTCCAAGGAGGTGTACACGCGCCACTACCCGGAGATAAGCGGGATCGAGACGGTTCCCTTCTGTGCGGACCGGGGCTGTGACGCCGAGAGCTGTGACTGCGGTTCTTCGCGGGGGGCAGTTCCCGGCTCCGGAGCATGCTCGCTCCCGAGGGCGGTCACGTGAACCCCGACGAGATCGCCTTCCTCGCGCTCGAACCGATCCAGGGCGTCGGCGGCTACCGCTTCCCCAGCGAGTCGTTCATGGAAGAGGTCGCGGCCGTCACCGACGAGTACGACATCCCGCTCGTCGTCGACGAGATCCAGTCGGGCGTCGGTCGGACCGGCGAGATCTGGGCCTCGGACCACTACGCGATCGAGCCCGACGTGATCGCGAGCGCGAAGGCGCTGCGCGTCGGCGCGACGATCTCCCGCTCGGAGGTGTTCCCGTCGGAGAAGAACCGCCTCGGGTCGACGTTCGGCGGCGGGGACCTCCTCGGGTCGATGATGGGCGCGTTCACGCTCGACGCGATCCGGGAACACGACCTGCTGGCGAACGCGACCGAGCGCGGCAGGCAAGCGAGAGAGCTGATCGGCGACCGCGCTCCCGACTGCGTCGAGGACGTCCGCGGGAAGGGGCTGATGCTCGCCGTCGAGTTCGACACGCCGGCGCGACGGGCCGGCGTCGTCGAGGCGGCGCTCGAGCGCGGCCTGCTGACGCTCGGGTGCGGGAAGAAGACCATCCGGCTGCTCCCGCCGCTCGACGCGACGGAGCGAGAGATCGAGATGGGCGTCTCGCTGTTCTGCGACGCGATAGACGCCGTCGGGCCGAGTCCCCGGGTCAGCTAGTCGGCGTCGACCGACCGCGCCACCACGGACACGCCGTCCAGCGCGGACAGCGCTTCGACGACCCCGTCGACGTGCGCTTCGTCGCTCCCCTCGAACCCGACCCGGAGCGGCGTTCGGTTGGGGTGATCGGCCGCCGTGTGGCGAGCCCGTTCGAGGACGTCCAGCTCGGCGCCAGCCTCCTCGACGGCGTCGACCACGGCGCGACGCGCGTCGGCCACCCGTCGATCGCCAGCCGGAGGGTCGCGTAGCGCCCGAGTTCGGTGAGGCCGGTCCGCGTCAGCTCGGCGTGCTCGGTGAGGTCGACGTTCCCGCCCGAGACGACGACGCCGACGTGTTCTCCGCGAACGTCGAGGTCCGCCGACAGCGCCGCGGCCAGCGGCGCGGCCCCCGCGCCCTCGGCGACGACCTTCTCCCGCTCAGCCAGCAGAGCCACGGCGGCGGCGATCTCGCGGTCGGAGACGGACACCACGTCGTCGACGACCTCGCGAGCGATCGCGAACGTCGTCTCGAGCAGCCGCGCGTCGGCGATCCCCTCGGCGACGGTGTCGACGTCGGAGAGCTGCCGGATCTCGCCCGCCTCGAGCGACGGCTTGGCGTGCGCGGCGCCCTCGGGCTGGACGCCGACCACGCGGACGTCCGCGTCTTTCGCGGAAAGCGCCGTGCCGATCCCGGAGATGAGCCCGCCGCCGCCCACCGAGACCAGCACCGTGTCGAGCTCCGGGTACTGGTCGCGGAGTTCGAGCCCCACGGTGCCCTGTCCCGCGACGATCGCCTCGTCGTCGAAGGGGTGGACGAACGTCTCGCCGGTCTCGGCCGCGCGGTCGCGCGCGTACTCGTAGGCCCCCTCGTACTCCTCGCCCTCGACGACGACCGCCGCGCCGTAGCCGCGGGTGGCCTCGATCTTCGCCGCGGGGGTCGTCTCGGGGACGACGATCGTCGCGTCCACGCCGAGGAGGTCGCCGGCGAGCGCCACCCCCTGCGCGTGGTTGCCCGCGCTGGAGGCGATGACGCCGGTCTCGCGGTCGTCGGGGGAGAGTTGCGCCATCGCGTTGTACGCCCCGCGGATCTTGAACGACCCGGTGCGCTGGAACGTCTCGAGCTTGAGTCCGACCGAGGCCGCGCCGCTGAGTTCGGCGAACGTGCGCGAGGTGTCGAGCGGCGTCCGGTGGACGACGTCGCGGATGCGCTCGCGCGCGTCCCTCACGTCGGCGAGCGTGACGCGAGGCTCGGACGCTCCGTTCGCGTCGGCCGACTCGCCGCTGTCGGTCATGCGTCGAGCCCGCTCACCTCGTTGGGGTCGGCGGCCTGCGGGACGGGGTGCCGGCGTTCGAGGTCCAGAATCGTCCCGACGAGGACGTCGACGCCGATCGCGAGGCTGCGCTCGTCGACGTCGAAACGTCGCGTGTGGTGGCTCGTCGGGGTGGTCCGTCCCGACGATCAGGTACGTCGCCAGCCCCGCCGTCCGACTG
>NZ_WPCE01000320.1 GCF_009742825.1 Halorubrum sp. CBA1125 | reverse complement strand
CGAGCCGACGCCGGCGACCGCAGCGCCCGTCGCGATCACCCGCACCGCGCCGATCCGGTCCGCGATCGCGCCGCTGGGAAACTGCAGCAGCGCGTAGACGATCATGAGGCCGGAGTACGCGGCGCCGACGGCGGCGTTGCTCACGCCGTAGCTCGCCTGGAGCGTACCGAAGATGGGCGGGAACGCGTATCGCACGAACTTGCCGAGGAACCAGACGAGCGACGTCAACGCGAGGACGTCGTAGGCGACGAGCCGCCGGAGGTCCATCGGGGAGTCGTACCCCGCTGTGACGGTTAAACGAGAGGGAGTCGGCAGGACTGACCCGGAAGCTCACGGCCGCGGACGGCCGGTCGCGGCGTCACCCGAACGGCCCCTTCCCGCCGCCCATCATGTCGCCGAGACCGCCGCCGTCGCCGCCCATCTTCTTCATCATGCGCTGCATGTCGCCTTCGCCCATTCCCTGGAACTGGTCGATGGTCCGCTCCATCATCGAGTGCTGTTCGAGCAGCTGCCGGACCGTCTCCTCGTCCGTGCCGGAGCCGCGGGCGATCCGCTCGGTCCGGGACTGGCCGACGACCCGGGGGTTCTCCAGCTCCTCGTCGGTCATCGAGTCCATGATGCGCTCGAACTTGCGCATCCGGTCCTGGGTGACGTCCATCGCGTCGTCGGGGAGCTGGTCCATCATCCCGCCGCCCATTCCGGGGATCATGTCCATCACCTGGTCGAGGGGGCCCATCCGGTTCATCGCGTCCATCTGTTTTTTCATGTCCTTCAGGGTGAACTCCCCCTGGAGCATCTGCTCGGGGTCCCAATCATCGTCCTCCTCCTGGGTCTCCTGCATCGCGCGCTCGACGCGCTCGGAGAGCTGCTTGAGGTCGCCCATCCCGAGCAGCCGCGAGATGAACCCCGAGGGCTCGAAGCGCTCGATGTCCTGGACCGTCTCGCCGGTCCCGAGGAACGCGATGGAAGAGTCGGTCTCGTTGACCGCCGTGAGCGCGCCCCCCGCCCTTCGCGGTCCCGTCGAGCTTGGTGATCACGACGCCCTCGATGCCGATGGACGCCTCGAACTGGCGGGCCTGCTCTTTCGCGCCCTGGCCGATCGCGGCGTCTAAGACGAGCAGCGAGCGGTCGGGGTCGACGACGCCCTCGATCTCTTCGATCTCGTCGATCAGGTCGTCTTCGAGGGCGTGGCGCCCGGCCGTGTCGACGATGTGGACGTCGGCGTCGGCGGTCGCTTCGAGCCCCTCGCGTGCGATCTGGACGGGGCTGTCGGCGTCGGGGTCGCCGTAGAAGTCGACCTCGGCGCGCTCGCACATCTGTTTGGCCTGGTCGTACGCGCCGGGCCGGAAGGTGTCCGTCTGGATCACGGCGGGACGGAGCCCCTTCTTCGAGAACCACCAGGCCATCTTGGCGGCGGAGGTGGTCTTCCCCGACCCCTGGAGGCCGGCGAGTAAGATCGTCTGGTCTTCGAGGGGCAGCTCCGTGGAGTCGCCGACGAGGTCGACCATCTCCTCGTAGACGATCTTGAGGACGTGGTCGCGGGCGGTGGTGCCGCCCGGCGGCTCCTCCTCTAACGCGCGGGTCTCGATCGCGTCCGACAGCTCCATCACGAGCGAGACGTCGACGTCGGCGGAGAGCAGCGACCGCTGGATCTCCTTGACGATCTCCTCGACGTCGTCCTCGTCGATCCGGCTCTTCCCCTGGAGCTTGTCGAGGCTGCTCCGGAGGGACGTACCGAGGTCGTCGAGTACCATTTGCCGGAGGTAGCGGGCCACGCGGTAAAGCTTTGTTCGTCGGTCGGTGCGCGAAAGACATCGCAGACATCCACCCGGTAAGAAGGGTGTCGAACCCCCGACCGCTCGCAGGCGCGCCACCGCACCCGCGGATCGGTCGTTCTTTTAGACTGTATCGAGCGAATCTTGCTCAGGTATGAGAACGCTTTCTGTGACACCC
>NZ_WPCE01000230.1 GCF_009742825.1 Halorubrum sp. CBA1125 | reverse complement strand
CGGCGGCGACGACCGCGCCGTCGCCGACCGACACGCCGGGCGTGATCACGGCGTGCCCCCCGATCCAGACGTCGTCGCCGACCGTCACGGGGCGGCCGCGTTCGAGCCCCGTCGCGCGCTCCTCTGGGTCGATCGGGTGCGTCGGCGTGTACACGTGGACGCCCGGACCGAGCAGGCAGCGGTCGCCGAACTCGACCGGCGCGACGTCGAGGAACACGCACCCGAAATTCGCGAAGAAGCGGTCGCCGACCCGCACGTTGTACCCGTAGTCGCACCGCACCGGCGGCTCGACTACCGCCTCGTCGGCGACGCCCCGAACAGCTCGCGGAGGAGGGCGTCGCGGCGGTCGGACTCCGCCTCGGTCGTCGCGTTGTAGCGGCGGACGAGGTCGCGTGCGCGCGCCCGGTCGGCGACCAGTTCCGGGGCCGTCGGGTCGTACGGCTCGCCCGCCAGCATCCGCTCCGTCTCCGTGGGCATGGTCGCGTGGACGGGCGCCGCGACATAGACGTTGGCCCCTCCGCCGCGAACGCGACCGTCGGTCACCGCTTTGCGTACCGCTCCAGCCCGTCGAAGACGACGCCGTGTCCGGGGGTCTCCGGCGGTCGAAAGCCGCCGTCCACCAGCTCCAACGGCGTCTCGACGACCTCGTTGAGCACCGTCGAGTGGTGTTCGATGAACGGGACGTTGTCGAAGGCGGCCGCGAGGTGGACGTGGATCGGCTCGACGTAGTGCGGCGAGACCGGCGTGTTCCAGAGGTCGGCCGCCTCGGCGACGGTCACCCACGGCGTGATCCCGCCGACGCGGGCGACGTCCGGCTGGAGGACGTCCGCGCCGCCCGACGCGAGCACCTGCTTGAACTGGGTCGTATTGTAGACGTTCTCGCCGAGCGCGATGGGAACGTCGACGCGGTCGCGAAGCTCCGCGTAGGCGTCGAAATCGCCCTTCTCGAGCGGCTCCTCGAGCCACGCGATCGGCCGATCGAGGGCGTTGACGAACCGGCGGGCCTCGGCGACGGTGAACGAGCAGTTCGCGTCGACGAAGAGGCTGGCGTCGTCGGGCAACTCGTCGTGGACGGCACGGACGCGGGCCGCGTCCTCCGCGTGGCCGCGTCCGACCTTCATCTTCATGCCCGCGAACCCCTCGCGACCGACGCGTCTGGCGTTCTCGCGCAGGCGGTCCTCGTCGAACTGGATCCAGCCGCCGTTGGTCTCGTAGGCCGGGACGTGCTCGCGCGTTCCGCCGAGGAGGTCATAGAGCGGTCGGCCGGTTCGTTTGCCCTGTAGGTCCCACAACGCCGTATCGACCGCGGCGATGGCGATCTCGGAGATCCCCTCACGGCCCACGAAGGTGGTCTCGGCCCGAAGGTCGCGGGAGACCGCCCGCGGCGCGACCGGGGATCCCTCCACGATCGGGGCGAGGACGTCCGCCAGGAACCGCTCGACCGTCGAGCCGCCCTCGCCGATGGTGTAGGTGAACCCGACACCGCGGTCGCCCTCGCTCGTCTCGAGCGTCGCGGTTACGAGCTCCAGCTCGTCGAACGTCTGTGTCGCGTCCTCGAGCGCCTCCTCGTTCGGCACGCCGTAGAGTCCCGTCTCGACCGATGCGATCGTCGCTTCCGTGGACATTCACTTCGGGGTCCTTCCGGTCCGGAATAAAGGTGTGGGACGCGTCGGCGGTGGCGTCCGGACGGTCGCGGGAGACCGCAGCACATAACCTCGCGCTGGCCCGATATCGCGTATGCAAATCGACCCGTTCGGCCTCGAGCGGTGGTTCGCGGAGCACGAACACGAGGCCGACATCATGCTGGCCGAGAGCGGGATCCGGTCGCTGGACGCGAGCCGGTTCGACCTCGATCCCGGACGGCTCGGGTACGTCATCCCGACGAACGGCGACCCCGACCTCCGCGGCGCGGTCGGCGACCGGTACGGCCGGAGCGCCGACGAGGTGCTCTTCACCTGCGGGGCCCAGGAGGCGAACTTCCTCGCGTTCCTCGCGCTGCTCGGCGACGAGGAAGCGGTCGGCGGCACCGGGGGGGTCGGCCCCGGGACGGAGGAGATCGGCTCCGGCACCCACGCGGTCGTCGTCACCCCGACCTACCAGGCGCTGCACTCGGTCCCCGAAGCGGTCGGGGAGGTGACCCGCGTCGAGCTGGAGCCGCCCGGGTGGGAACTCGACCCCGACGCCGTCGCCGACGCGGTCCGCGACGACACCGCCGTGGTCGTGGTGAACAACCCGAACAACCCCACCGGCCGCTACCACGACGAGTCGGCGATGCGGGACGTCTACGACGTCGCCGTCGACCGCGACGCGTACCTGTTGTGTGACGAGGTGTACCGCCTGCTCGCCGCGGACCCACACCCACCGGTCGCGAGCCTCGGCGCACACGGGATCTCGACGACCAGTCTCACGAAGGCGTACGGGCTCGCCGGCCTTCGGTTCGGGTGGATCGCCGGTCCCGAACCGGTGGTGGAGCGCGCGTGGCGCTGGAAGGACTACACCACGATCTCCCCGTCGATTTTCGGCCAGCACGTCGCCGAGCAGGCGCTCGGGCGACGCGAGCGGCGCATCCTTCAGGAGAATCGCGAGCACGCCGCGACGAACCGGGCGCTCGTCGCCGACTGGGTCGACCGGCACGGGCTCGACTGGCACGACCCGGTCGGGGTCAACGGGTTCATGACGGTCCCGGACGGGTTCGCCGACGCCGAATCGTTCTGTCGGACCGTCATCGAGACCGAGAGCGTCGTGCTCGCGCCCGGCGGGCTCTTCGGATTCTCGGACCGCTTCCGGATCGGGTTCGGCCTGCCGACCGCGGAGCTGGAGTCGGGGCTCGAACGGGTGGACCGCGTGATCGACGACCGACGGACCGCGGCGAGCGGAGGTGACGCCTGATGGGACTGTGGAGCGAGCTTAAAGCCGACGTGGTGGGGTTCGTCCGCAATCCGACGGACGAGCAGAAGCTGCTGTTCGTCGCCGTGGTCGCGATGGCGATCGCGGACCGGTTCTTCTACTGGATCGACTGGCCGATCGTGGTGCGGACGACCGCCGCCGTCGGCGTGGGGTTCGTCATCCTGTTTCTCGCCAGCTACCTGTACACCGGGTCGTTCGTGCCGCCGGACGGCGACGTCGACGACGAGGACGAGCCGCCGGCGTACGAGGACGAACTCGATCCCTGACCGGGTCGACGCCGGCGAGAAATCGGGGCGACGCCGCCGTTCCAAACCGTTTATACCCGCGCCGGGGGAAGTGGCGCGCATGCCGCGAGAGCAGAAACAGGTTCGCGAACTACAGGAGGGCAGCTACGTCATGATGGACGACTCGCCCTGCAAGATCAACCACTACAGCACCGCCAAACCCGGGAAACACGGCAGCGCGAAGGCCCGCGTGGAGGGGAAGGGCGTCTTCGACGAGAAGAAGCGCTCGCTCTCGCAGCCGGTCGACGCGAAGGTCTGGGTCCCGATCATCGAGCGGAAGCAGGGCCAGGTCGTCTCCGTCTCCGGCGACGACGCGCAGGTGATGGACTTAGACACCTACGAGACGTTCACGATGCGCATCCCCGAGGGCGAGGACTTCGCTTCGGACGACACCATCGAGTACCTGGAGTACGAGGGCCAGCGCAAAGTCGTCGGGTAGCCGAGACCGATGTTCCCCGGAGCGACGACCGACCGCGAGACCGCTTCCTACGTGGTCGTCGGCGCTCCCCTCGACGCCACGACCACGTTCCAGCCGGGCGCCCGGTTCGGCCCGGACCGGGTCCGGAAATTCGCCCAGGCGTACGACGACTACGACCGTCGCACCGCGAGTCACTTCTCCGGGCTCGGCGTCTGCGACGCCGGCGACGTGCGTCCGTGGGACGACGTCGCCGCGTACCTGGATCACCTCGCCGCGGAGCTGCGGAGCGTCACCTACGACGACGCCGTCCCGCTGCTGGTCGGCGGCGAGCACACGGTCACACACGCCGGCGTCGAGGCCGTCGACCCCGACGTGCTCGTCGTCTGTGACGCGCACCTCGACCTGCGTGACGCCTACGACGGGAACCGCCTGAGCCACGCCTGCGTCGTCCGCCGCGCCCTGGACGACCTCGGCG
>NZ_WPCE01000256.1 GCF_009742825.1 Halorubrum sp. CBA1125 | reverse complement strand
GTCGAGGTCGGCGGCGACCGCGCCCGTGCCGAGGCCGTCCGGCTCGGCCGCGCTTCCGGGGTCCGCAGGCTGCCACCGTGACCGGTCCGCGCCGGGGGGATCGACGCCCGCCGCGTCGCGGTCCGCGACGCGCTCGAACAGCCGGCTCGGACCGTCGAGGACGTTGAAGAACAGCTCCTCGCGGCCGTCGTTGTCGAAGTCGGCCGCGACGACCGTCCGGACCGCGCCCACGTCGCGGAGCGACCGCGGCGCCACGTCGGCGAAGCCGCCGTCGGACGACGGGACGAGGAGGCGGTTCGGCGCGTCCTCGTTCCCGATCGCGAGGGCGAACACTCCGCCCTCGTCGACGAGCGCGGCTCCCCGGGTGTCGCCCGCCGGATCCGCGAGCGACGCGTCGGCGGCGGCGGGGTCGTAGTGGCCGTCGCGGTTCCGGAACAGGCGGTTCGGTCCCCGCTCGACGCCCGCGAACAGGTCGCCGGCGCGTCCGGCGACGGGACGGTGAGCAGCGACCGGCACCCGCCGTCGACGCCGAGCCCGACCGCGTCCGCCATGTCGGTTATCTCCCCGTCGTCGCCGATCTCGTAGAACGCGAGCGGGGCGGCGTAGCCGGAGACGGCGACGCCGTACCGTCCGGTTCCGAGCCGGTCGATCGCCGCCACCGACCGCCCGGCTCGGCGGTCGTCGCGGTCGGCGTTCACGTCGAGCGCGAACGCGTCCGTCCAGCGGAACCGGTCGGACTCCAGCCGGCTCAAGAGCAGGTCCGGGTCGCCGCCGCCGTCGGCCTCCCGGGCGCAGTTGTGGACGTACACCTCTTCGCAGCCGTCGGCGTCGAGATCGGCCGCGCACACGCCCATCCCGTGGCGCGTCCCGTCGGCGACGATGCCGCAGGCGGTGTCGACGTAGCGGTCGCCGTTCCGGGCGTATAGGCGGTTTGGCTCGCCGTACCCCGCGAGAAACACCAGCGGTCCGTCCCGTCCCGGCGTCACCGCGACTCCGTACCCGCGGAACGGGTCGTCGTCCCCGACGAGGTCGGACCGCGCGTCGAACATGACCGCCCGTCACCGCTCCGGGAATATGAACGCACGGGTTGCGTTCACCCGCGCGGGTCGGGCTCGACGAGCGTCTCTTCGAGCAGCTGGAGCGGGTGTTCGATCTCGTAGCCGGTGCCGTGTTCCATCTGCATCGCGCAGGTGGGACACTCGGTCATCCCCACGTCGCCCTCTGCGTCCTCCATGTGCTCGAACATCTCGGCGCCGATCTTCATCGACGTCTCGTACTTCTCCTCCTTCCAGCCGTACGTCCCGGAGATCCCCGAACAGGAGTCGCCGACGTCCTCCATCCGCACCCCCTCGACGTCGCGGAACGTCTCGACGGCCTGCCGTGCGAGTCCCTGGTTGCGGGCGTGACACGGCGCGTGGTACGCGAACGCGCGCTCCTCGTCGAGTCCCCCCCGCTCGGCGAGCGCGCCCTCGACGTCCTCGTGGATCCGGAGGTACTCCAGCGCCTCGAAGGTGTGATCGGAGACGTCCTCGATCCCGTGGATGTCGAACAGCTCGGGGTACTCCTGGCGCAGCGAGAGCGAACACGACGTACACGAGGCGATCACGTCGGCGCCGTCGCCGATCGCCGCGACCAGGTTCTCGACGTTCGTCTCGGCGTGCCGGCGGGCGTCCTTCAGCATCCCGTTCGCGAACATCGGCGTGCCCGAGCACTTCTGTGGGGGAACCATCACCTCGTAGCCGAAGTGCTCGTAGACGCGGACCATGGCTTTGCCGACCTCGGGGGTGTTGTAGTTGGAGTAACAGCCGTGGAAGTACGCCACGCGCTTGTCGGGGTTCTCGACCTGCGCGCCGCCCCGCTCGCGCCACCACTCGCGGAAGGTCTGGGTGGCGAAGTCGGGAAAGTCGCGCTCGCTCGTGACGCCGAGCAGCTTCTCGCCGAGCCACGTCGCGCCGGGGACGCTCGTCGCCGCGTTCGCCAACCGGGGCACCTTGCTCGCGATCGACGCGAAGAAGCGGTAGTTCGAGAGGATCCGGTTCCGCACGTACTCCCGCGAGAGCTTCTCCATCTGCTCTTCGACGAACTGCCCGCGCGCCTCGTTGTGCATCTGCGAGAGCGGTACCGAGGAGGGGCAGGCGTCGTCACACCGCATGCAGTTCGAACACGACGTGATCGACTCGTCGATGTCGTGGTCGCCCTTCCGCTTGAGCCGCCACTGCTCGGGCCCTTGGAACTTCGGTCCCGGGAACTCCTCGTCGACCTCGGCGACCGGACAGGAGGTGTCACAGCTCGTGCACTTGTAACAGGAGTCGGCGCCCTCGCGGAGGTCCAGGTCGCCGCCGGGGAACACGTCGACCGGGTCGTACGCGTCCGGGTCGAGCTCCGTCGAGTCGCTCCCGCCGGTCGCGCTCTCGACGCCGCCGTCGGTGGCCGGTCGCGCCGTGTTCGCGCCGTCTGTCACGCTCATCGCGTCGGCCGCGTCACCGCCGGCCGCGTCGCCGTCGATCCGGTCCGGATCTCCGTCATCGGGGACGAAGATCGACGGCTGCTCGTCGCGGCCGAGCCTGGGCACGCCCGGCGCCGATCCACCGTCGGTTCCGTCGCCGTCCGCTTCGTTTCCGTCGTCGTCCGTTCCGACTCGGCCGTCTCCGCCGTCGTCCGTGTCTCGTGTCATTGGCTGGCCTCCGTCGCCGCTTGCCTCCCGGCCGTGATTCCCGTCGCGAGCGACACCCCGCTCGCGGACTTCTCTCTCGCCACGTCGGCCCCACCGACGACGCCGCCCGCCGCGAAGACGTTCTCGTACGCCACCGTCCCGTCGGCGTCGAGCGGCCGACACCGCTCGTCGGGGCGCACCCCGAACCGCGCGTACGGCTGGTCGCCGAACGCGTCGTCGACGAACCACTCGTAGCGGTCGTCGGGCTGCGGGACGTGCAGGTCGAAGACGGGCTCGCGGACCCCCCCTCGGTCCGAGTCGAGCCCCTTGCCGACGAGCCCGCCCGTCGCCAGCACGAACGCGTCGGCGCCGTACGGCGTCTCGCGGCCCTTGCGGTCGACGGCGACGGTCTCGATCCGACCGTCCGCGGCCGCGTCGATCCCGACGACCGGGTTCCCGGTCTCGAACCGGACGCCCGCGTCGTCGAGCGCGTCGTACAGCCGGTCCTCTAAGCGGAGCCCGGGGAGGCTCGGCGGGCCCATCGGCACCTCGAACACGTCGGCGCCGAGTCTGTCGGCGAGTTCGGCGCGGACCTCGTCGCCCGCCTGGTCGCCGAGGAACGCCGGAAACCCGACGCGGTCGACGCGGTCGACGCCGCCGGCCTCGTCGACG
>NZ_WPCE01000278.1 GCF_009742825.1 Halorubrum sp. CBA1125 | reverse complement strand
AGTACGCGGTCCGCGTGGACGGCGACCGGTACTCCGGCGGCCACGCCGACGGCGTCCTCGTGGCGACGCGACGGGGTCGACGGCGTACAACCTCTCCGAGCGCGGCCCGCTCGTCCACCCGTCCGTCGACGGGCTGGTGGTGACCGAGATGGCGGCCGACCCGGGGATGCCCCCGCTGGTCGTGGACGTCGACGCCACGGTGACCGTCGACATCGAGGCCGCCGACGAGGCGGTCGTCGTCAGCGACGGCCGCAACGCCGCGTCGCTCGCGACGCCCGTCGAGGTGACCGTCGAGCGCACCGCCCCACCCATGCGGATCGCCAGCCCGCCGTCGAACTTCTTCGAGGCGCTCGGAAAGCTCTCGTGAGGGAGAGGTAGTGAGCCCTCGGGGGCCGTCGTGCTGTTTCAGCGGTCGTGGATGCCGCGATCGACGATCTCCGGTTTTCGAGACGGTGAAGTGATATTGAAACTCCGACCGCGTTCGCCCGTTTGCCTGTTCGACGGGAACCTGCCCGGTATGGCAACTGTGGTTCTGCCGGCGTCACTGGCTGTTTCTACCGTCAAAGTGGTGGCCTCGGCACTCATAGGGCTCGTCGTCGCTGGTGCCGAGGCAGCTCGGAGCGGTGTCTCGTCATCGGCCGCTCGCTCGTACTCGCCTCGTCGCCTAAAAGGGTCCGCCGCGGGGCAGTCGTCGCCCGCGCGGCCTTCGAGATATCGCTCTTCCGTGTACGGCCCCTCTCGACGAACGTATTCGGGCGCGTTTCGGGGGCGTGAGAACGCGCGAAACCCCGTTTTGTGAGCCGGTCGTACGCCGGGTATGGTCGAGAAGACGACTCGGCGACCGGACGCCGGCGGTCCCCGGTCGGCGGACGGCCGCCGGTTCGAGGTGTTCGTCCGGGAGGAGGAGACGGACCCGCTGTCGCACGTCGGGACCGTGGCCGCGCCGACGCCCGACGCCGCCCACGAGGAGGCCAGCCGCCTCTTCGCGTGGTACGCCCGCGACGTGTGGGTGTGTCCCGCCGAGGAGACGCACCGCTACTCGGCCGCGTCGCTCGCCGCCGAGACGCCCGAGGGACGCGGAGCCGACGCGGGCGGCGACCGGACCGCCGAGCCCCGGGTGTACGAGGAGACGGAGGGAACGCCGACCGTCGGCCGGGACGGGACACCGACCCGGACCGACCCGGACGACGACCGATCGGAGGACCCTCGATGATCTCCGTCAGCAAACTGCTGTGCGGGCTCGACGCCGAGAGCGACGGGCTCCGATACGACGCGGCCGGCGACTCGGCGGCGCCGCAGATCACGGAGGATCGCCAGCGACGGCCCGTCGTCGTCTGGAACACGACGAAGCGGTGTAACCTCTACTGCGAGCACTGTTACGCGGCGGCGGACCGGGAGGGGGCGCCGAACGAGCTGTCGACCGCGGAGGGGAAGGCGCTGATCGACGACCTCGTCGACTACGGCGTGCCGGTGCTGCTCTTCTCGGGCGGCGAACCGCTCGTACGCGAGGACCTCCCGGAGCTCATCGCGTACGCCGACGACAGCGGGGTCCGACCGGTGCTCTCGACGAACGGGACGTTGCTGACCCGCGAGCGTGCCCGCGAACTGCAGCGAGCCGGGCTCAAGTACGCCGGCGTGTCGGTCGACGGTCTCCCGGATCGAAACGACCGGATCCGCGGACAGGAAGGCGCGTTCGACGCCGCCGTCCGCGGCATCGAGGCGTGTCTCGACGTCGGGCTCAAGACCGGACTGCGGTACACGATAACGGAGCACAACGTCGCGGACCTCGCGGGCGTCGTCGACCTGCTCGTCGACGTCGGCGTCGACCGCTTCTGCTTTTACCACCTCGATTACGGCGGCCGCGGCGCCGACATCGCCGACGTCGACCTCTCGCCCGAGGCGACCCGCGAGGCCGTCACCGACCTGTGTGACCTCACCCGCGAGTACCACGCGGCGGGCGAGGAGATCGAGACGCTGCTCGTCGGCAACTACGCGGACGCCGGGTACCTCGTCGAGTACGCCGACCGCGAGATGGGGACCGACCGCGCGCGAACGATCCGGCGGTACCTCGAACGCAACGGCGGCGACCCGACCGGCGAGCGCGTCGCCGACGTCGACCCCGTCGGCAACGTCCACCTGACGCAGTTCTGGCAGGGGTACGCGCTCGGGAACGTCCGCGACCGGTCGTTCGGCGCGATCTGGGACGACGAGTCCAACCCGCTGCTCGCCGCGCTGCGGAACCGCGAGGAGCACCTCTCCGGGCGGTGTGCCGGCTGCGCGTATCGCGACGTCTGCCGCGGCGGGTCCCGGCTCCGTGCGCTGGCCGCCCACGACGACCCGTTCGCCCCCGACCCGAAGTGCTACCTCACGGCGGCCGAGCGCGACGGCCGCGAGGCGATGTCTCGGATCCGCGGCGGGTCGACCGCGGACTGAGCCCCGACCGGCCGCCTGTCGACGGCGTCACGGACGGTGACCGCGGTCGTGACCGTCGCTATCCCGGCGGCCGCGCCGGCGGCGCCGACTCCCGCGACGAACGCGCCGGTCGCGGTCAGGACGGCGGCGGCGACGCAGTTGCCCGGGCGGGCCAGCTCCAGAACCCCGCGTGCTGTCTCGCGCACGTCGTCTCCGAGGACCGCGGCGCGGCACATAAACGACCGGGATCCGCCCGCACCGCGAGCGGCGGGCGACGGTCACGACCGCGGT
>NZ_WPCE01000263.1 GCF_009742825.1 Halorubrum sp. CBA1125 | reverse complement strand
GGCGGCATCGCCGGCGCGGCGTACGCGGGCAAGTACGCCGGCGAGCAGGCGGTGAAGGCGGTCTCCGACGGCGACGCCTCGGAGGAGAACCTGTGGCGGTACAACACCCGCGTGATGGACCACTTCGGCGGCCGGTACGCCGGGCTCGACGTGTACAACGTGCTCTCGACCGCGGTCGACGTCGACGACCTGATGGGGCTGCTCGCGTCGCTGCCCGGCGAGAAGCTCGCGGAGGCGCTCTACGAGGGCTCCACGTCGATGTCGTTCGGCCTGAAGGTGAAAGCGGCGATCAAGAGCTTCGGGTACTGGGGAACGATACGGAACTTCTACCAGACGAAGTCGCTCGCGGACGAGCTGCTCGCCCACTACGACGACTACCCGACGAGCCCCGCCGCGATGGCCAACTGGACCCGCGAGCGCGACGCGATCATGGACCGGGTGTACGAGACGACCGGGGCCGACGCGAAGTACTGAGCCCGTGGCTGGCGACTACCGGATCACCACGGTCGAGACCGTTCGCGAGCGCGGATCGTGGGCGTTCACCGTCCGCGACGGCGACGACGACGACCTGGGAGTGGTCCTGCTCCCCTGCGACGGCGACCCGCCGGTCCGCGCGTGGGTCAACCGCTGTACCCACGAGGCACAGCGCCTCCACCGCGAGGGTGTCGGGGCGGTCGTCCGCGACGGCGACGTCGTCTGCCCGAAACACGGGTCGTCGTTCGACGCCTGTGCGGGGTCGTGTGACAACGGCCCGGCGGCGGGGACGGATCTCCGCGCCGTCGCTATCGCGGTCCGCGACGGAACCGTCTACCTCACCGACGACGGCGTCACGTACCTCTACGAGGGGCTCCCCGACGACGAGGGCGACGGCGACGATCCGGGATCCACGTCGCACCTGCGGTTCTGACGGGTCGAACACGGTTCTGACGGATCGCATCTGCGATTCTGACGGGGCGATTCTGACGGGGCGGGGAGAGGGACGCTGGCGGCCTAGGGACGGCTCTCCGCGACCCGCCGGATGGCGCGGGCGAGCACGTCGATCCCGACGGCGATGTCGTCCTCGACGACGTCGAACCTGCTCGTGTGGTGTCCCCCGGGGTGGTCGGTTCCGACGCCGACGTAGCAGGCGAGCCCGCCGTTCTCCTGGACGCGCTTCAGCAGGTACGTGGCGTCCTCCGACCCGCCGAGGTCGTCGCGGTCGAGGATCCGATCGACGCCCGCCACGTCGTTCGCCACCCCGCCGACGATCCCGGCGAGCGCGTCGTCGCTCCGGCCGCTCGGCGCCTCGCCGCTCGTCGAGACGGTCACCTCACAGCCGTGCATCGCCGCCGACGCGTCGAGGATCCGGTCGGCGCAGTCGGACATGTACCCGGACAGCTCCGTGGTCGCTCCGCGGACCTCCCCTTCGAGAAACGCCGACTCGGGGACGACGTTCGTGGCCGTTCCGCCGCCGACGACGCCGGCGTTCACTCGGGTCGTCCCGTCGGCGTGCCGCGGGATCGCGTGGAGGTTCTGGACCGCCGTCGCCATCGCGTGTACCGCGTTGCGGCCCGTCTCCGGGCGCGCGCCGGCGTGTGCCGACTCGCCCGCGAACTCGGCGCGGAACTGGCGGACGGCGAGGAACCCGTCGACCCCGCAGACGATCTCCCCGGAGGGGTGATCGAGGCCGACGTGGACCGCGTAGAGGTACTCCACGTCGTCGAGGTGACCCGACGCCGCCATCGCCTTGCCGCCGGCCACCTGCTCTTCGCCGGGCTGGAAGAACACCTTGAGGGTCCCCTCGAACGCCGAGTCGAGGACCGCGTCGAGCACCCCCAGCCCGATCGTCGCGTGGGCGTCGTGGCCGCAGGCGTGCATGTACCCCTCGTGCTCCGAGCGGAACCCCTCGGCCGCGGGAACGTGGTCGTCGGCGGTCGACTCCGTGACCGGGAGGGCGTCGATGTCGACCCGCAGGGCGACCACCGGACCGTCGCCGCGCTCCGCGACCGCGACGCAGCCGGTGTACCCGCCCGAGAGCGCGTCGACGGTCTCGGGGTCGGCACCCGCCTCGCGGGCGCGAGACTCCCACCTCGCGAGTTCGTCGTCGTCGGGGACGTTCATGCGCTCGCCCGCCGCCAGCGCGTCGGGGCCGACGTGCAGGGCCGTCAGGTCCCGATCCCGGAGCGCCTCGACGATCCGGGCGGTGGTGTAGAACTCGCGCCACGCGGGCTCTGGGTGGCGGTGGAGGTCGCGGCGGAACGCGCGGTACTCGTCGCTGTCGCGAGCGCTCATACGCGCCGGTTTCTCGGCGAGCGCTTAAAACGTCCTCACCCGTCGGCGCCGATCCGTCCGATCAGGCTGTCGTCAGGCGCGATCGCGCGGACGGCCGGCAGCAGCGCCACGGCGACGGCGAGTTCGAGCCCGCCGACCGCGAGGAACGCGGGCGTGTACCCGAACGCGCCGGTGGCGCCGCCGCCGACGAGAAAGCCCGTGAGGAAACCGAGCGAGCCGAACACGTTGAACAGCCCCATCGCCGCCCCGCGGGCCTCCGGCTCGACGAGGTCGGTGACGAGCGCCATCGTCGCGGGCGCCATCAGCGCGCCGCAGACCCCGACGAGGACCATCAGCCCGGCCGCGAGCGGGTAGACGGGCGCGACGCCGACGCCGATCGTGACGACCCCGTACGCGAGCGACCCGGCGACCACCGGGAGCGTCCGGCCGATCCGGTCCGAGAGCGTTCCGAACGGCGACTGCAGCAGCGCGAACGGGACGAAAAAAGAGCGCGAGCGTCGCGCCCGCGCCCGCGGCCGAGAGGCCGAACGTCGACGGGTCCTGGAAGTAGTACACGCCGACGAGCGCGAAGAACCCCGCCGTCAGCCGGTCGACGAAGCCGAACGCCAGGGGGACGAGCAGGCCGCGCGTGGACCGCGTCCGGACGAGCACGTCGCGGAACCCGGGACGGGAGCCGCCGCGTCCGGGCCCGTCGCCGTCGGACCGCTCGTCACCGTCGAACCGCTCGTCACCGTCGGACCGCTCGTCGACGGTCGCCGCGATCACCGCCGCGCCGGCGAGTACCGCCGCGCCGGCGTACACCGGATAGAGCGTGCCGAGGTCGGCGAGCGCCCCGCCGACGACGGAGCCGACG
>NZ_WPCE01000253.1 GCF_009742825.1 Halorubrum sp. CBA1125 | reverse complement strand
CCGGTTCGACTCCCTCGCGCTCGATTCGCGCCGCAAGCGGCGCTCACCGGAGCGCGCCGACCCCGTCGTGCCGTCCGACGCCGTCTCGCCGCCCGACCGGCGACCTACCGCCCGAGCGTCCGCAGGTTCTCCGTCTCGACGCGGTCCGGGACGGCGTCGAGGGCCGCCTCGCACCAGTCGTCGTGGCCGAGCGTGATCGACGCGTCGGGGTTCCCCGCCGCGAGGCTCGCGACCCCCTCGGCCGCGGCCCGCCTGCGCCGCCGCGTCGGTCCGCTCCGGCACCTCCGCGGTGAGCGGGTACGTCTCCGAGAGCGCCCGCGGGAAGGGGCCGAACGGCGGCTTCACGCGCCACACCGCGTCGTAGTCGTGGTCGGACGGCGCGTTCGACTCCGTGAGCAGCAGCCGGTCGGGGACCGACAACCGGTCGAGCCGCCGGTGGTGACGACCGACCTCCGGCCGGCCGGCCGCCTCGTGCGAGGTGTAGAAGAACGCGTCCTTCGAGACGGGGTCGGTCCGCTCCAGCTCGTCCGCGTGGTCGAGCAGGGCGCGGTACCCGTCGAGCATGGCGGGGTGGCCGCGGGCGCGCCGGTCGACGAGTTCGAGGAGGTTCCCCGACCGGATCGCCGTCTTCACCCGCCGCAGCTCCTCGAAGGTGACGTACAGGTTGTGCTCGGCGAGCAGCTCCTCCGTCGACGCCCCGGAGTCGCCGTCCGCTCCCGTTCCGCTCCCGTCCTCGTCCGTCCCGTTTCCGTCTCCGCGATCCCGCAGCTCCGCAGGGGTGTGTTCCGCACAGACGGGACACGAGCAGGGGAAGTACGCCAGCTCGTCGAGATGCTCCGTGCCCGAGACGGTGAGGTACCGGCCGTCACGGGCCATCAGCGCGTAGGCGGCCGAGTCGAACAGGTCGCAGCCGGCCGCGACCGCCAGCGCGAGCATCATGGGGTGGCCCGCGCCGAAGAGGTGGACCGGCGCGGCCGGGTCGAGCCCGCGTTTGGCCGCGCGGACCAGCTCGACGACGTCGGCGTAGCGGTAGGCGTTCAAAAGCGGCACCATCGCGCCGACCGGGAAGACGTCGAGGTCGGTCCCGGCCGCGTGTCGCCCGGCCGCCTCGCGGAGGTCCGGGTACGTCGACCCCTGGCACGGGGGCGTTGACCAGCATCTCGCCGGTCTCGGCCGCCTCGGCGTCCGCGAGCGCCCGCTCCGTCGTTGCCAGCTCCCGCTCCGCGCGCTCGCGGTCGGCGTCGGGCGGCGTGGGCACGTCGACGGGGGTGGCCACGTCGCTGCCGATCTCGCGCTGGAACGCGAGTATCTCCGCCGTGGTCACGTCGATGTCGCCGTACTCGGCCAGCTGGAACGAGCCCGAGTCGGTCATGATCGCGCCGTCGAAGTCGAGGAACTCGTGGATCCCCTCCTCGCGGACGCGGTCGCGGATCCGGTCGGTGCTCCGGATGATGTAGGAGTTCGTGATCAGCATCTCCGCGCCGAACTCCGCCTGGAGCCGGCTCGGATCGACCGTGAGCACGTTGGGGTTGACGACCGGCAGGAGCGCCGGCGTCTCGACCGTGACCCCGGCGCGGGGGACCGACAGTCGGCCGATCCGGCCGGCCGCGTCGTGGTCCCGCACCTCGAAGTGGTCGCGCATACCCGGAGTGCGGGGACGCGGGCGGTAAGGGTTGCGTTCGGACGCGACACTGGTCCCGCCTCTCACTTGCATCCACGTCCCGGTTCCGGCGGGACCACCGGCGCCTCACAGCCCGGTCGGGTGGCTCACGTACGTCGTCTCCAGTCCCCACTCCTCGGAGAGCGACGCCAGCGCCCGGACGCCGAACGTCTCGGTCGCGTAGTGGCCCGCGAGGAAGACCGTCATCTCCGCCTCACGCGCCTCGTGGTAGACCTGCTGTTTCCCCTCGCCGGTGACGAGCGCGTCGGCGCCCGCGGCGGCCGCCTCGTCGAGCCAGTCGACGCCGGACCCGGTGACGACGGCGATCCGCTCGATCGGATCGGGACCGAAATCGAAGACCTGCGTCCCGGTCTCGTTGCCGTCGAACGCGTCCAGCTCCTCGCGGACCGCGTCGACCGCGATCGGCTCCGGGGCCTCGCCGATCGCGCCGATCGTGACGGGACCGATCTCGCCGAACGGCTCGCGCTCGTCGACCCCGAGCGCCCGCGCGACGCCGGCCGCGTTCCCGAGCTCCGGGTGGCCGTCGAGCGGGAGGTGCGAGACGTACAGCGCGAGGTCGTTCTCGACCAGCGCCGCGATCCGGTCGTACGCCCGACCGGTGACGCGGTCGATCCCGCCCCACGAGATCCCGTGGTGGACGACGAGGACGTCCGCGCCCGCGTCAGCGGCCGCTTCGATCGTCGCCGTCGCGGCGTCGACGGCGAACGCGACGCGCTCGATCTCGGTGGCGGCAGCGTCTCCGTCGGGACCGACCTGCAGTCCGTTCTCGCTGGCGTCGACGTCGGCGTACGCGGCCGTGTCGAGCCGGTCGTCGAGCCGTCGCACGTACGCGGAGAGGTGCATGTGCCGGGGTACGGCCGCGCCGGGATAAAAGACGGCGGAAGCCGGTCAGTCGTCGAGCTCCTCGGCGACCGAGTCCGGAGGCGCGCCGGCCGCGTTCGCGGGGCCGTCGTCGGCGGCGTCGCCCGGGGCGCCGGGCGAGGAGTCGAACTCGGGGTCGAACAGGTCGAGCGCCGTCCGGATGGTCTCCCAGTCGTCCTCGCCGGCCGCGTCGCGAAGCGACCGCGTCGGCGCCGCGAGCAGCTGGCCGACGAGGGCGTCCGCCAGGTCCTCGACGGTCTCGCGCTGGTCGTCCGTCAGCCCGCCCTGCGCCTCGAGCTTCGAGAGCGCACGGTCGAGTTCGCGGGCCTTGACGCGGTCGGCACCGGCGTACATCGCCGAGATGGCGTCGTCGGCGCGCTTGCGCTTGTACGCCTCCAGTATCCGATCGAGCTCCGCGTCGATGATCGCCTCGACCTCGTGGGCCTCGGCCTCGCGGCGCTCGCGGGTGCGGCGGGTGACGTCCTCAAGCGCGTCGATGTCGTACAGCGTGACGCCCTCGCGGTCGGCCGCGTCGGGGTCGACGTCGCGCGGCTGGGCGATGTCGATACAGACGAGCCGGTCGGTGCCGGCGACGTG
This sequence comes from Halorubrum sp. CBA1125, assembly GCF_009742825.1. Lineage (GTDB taxonomy): Archaea > Halobacteriota > Halobacteria > Halobacteriales > Haloferacaceae > Halorubrum. Next base: position 270 of record NZ_WPCE01000253.1, on the reverse strand, counting down.
GTGCGGCTCGACGACCGGCTCCGGGCTCCCCGTCGCGGAGATGACGAGGTCGGCCTCGGGGAGGACCGCAGGGAGGTCGGCGAGCCCCACCGCCTCGGCGGGCGTGTCGACCTCGCCGGCGACGAACTCCCCGTTCGGCACCGTCCGGTTCGCGACGACGATCTCGCCGACGGCCGTGCCGTCGAGCGCCCGAGCCGCGAGCATCCCCATCTCTCCGGCGCCGACCACCACCGCGGAGCCGTCGGTCAGGTCGATCTCGCTCGCCGCCAG
>NZ_WPCE01000272.1 GCF_009742825.1 Halorubrum sp. CBA1125 | reverse complement strand
ACCCGCCGGCGGGAGCTACGCCGTCCCCGGCGACTTCTCGTCGATCTCGTACCTGGTCGCCGCCGGGGCGGTCGCCGCCGCGCCGGACGCGTCGGTCCGGGTGGAGGGCGCCCGACCGAGCGCGCAGGGCGACGCTGCGATCGTGGAGGTCCTCGAGCGGATGGGCGCCGCGATCGACTGGGACCGCGACGCCGGCGCGATCGCGGTCGAGCGTTCCGCGCTCTCGGGGGTGGAGGTCGACGTCGGCGACACCCCCGACCTGCTCCCCACGATCGCGACGCTGGGCGCCGTCGCCGACGGCGACACCCGGATCGTTAACTGCGAACACGTCCGGTACAAGGAGACCGATCGGGTGTCGGCGATGGCCGAGGAGCTGGAGCGGATGGGCGCGGAGACGACCGAGGAGCCCGACGTGCTCACGGTCCACGGCGCCGAGAGCGACCTGCGGGGCGCGACCGTCGACGGGCGGGCGGACCACCGGATCGTGATGGCGCTCGCGGTCGCCGCGCTGGCCGCCGACGGGACCACGACGATCCGGGGCGGCGAACACGTCGACGTCTCGTTCCCGGGGTTCTTCGACGTGATGGCCGACCTCGGGGCGGCCGTCGAGCGGGACGGGACGTAACGGTCGGGCAAGACGTCGCTCGACCGGACGGGACGGGCGTCGGTCGCCCGGCGACTACGAGAGCAGCGTCGCCACCCCGAGCGCCTCCAGCAACGGGACGCCGGCGACGAGGGACCCGACCAGGTAGCCGCCGATCGCGCCGCCGTTCAGGAGGGGAAGCCCGGCGTGGGGTCGCCCCGCGATCACCCACCGCATCAAGACGAGCAGCCCCGCGAGGCTGCCGACCATCGCGAACAGCGCGGGGAGGTTGAGTCCGACGAGCGGCACCGCCAGCGCCGCGGCGGGCGAGAACGTCGCGGCGCTGGCGACCAGCACCGTCGGGATCACGGCGTCGCCGAGCCCGATGAAGAACGCGTCCCGCTCGTCGACCGGGGTGGGCTCGTTCACTCCGGCCCCACCGGTTGCGTCCGCGGTTTCGGACGACGCTCCGTCCCCGTCTTCGCGTTCAGCGTCCGTCTGCTCCTCGTCCGTCTGGGTCTCGTCCGCCTCCTCCAACAGCGAGTACGACAGCGACAGCGGGATCACGAGCACCACGGGGATGTTGAGGTCCATCACCCCCTCCGCGAGCGACAGCATGTGCTCGGTGCCGTACACCGAGATGGCGTCGTAGACGGCCAGCACCGACAACAACAGTAGCGCCGGCAACAGCCCGAAGGAGATCCCGAACAGCCCCGCCGCGCCGGCGCCCATCAGCACCCCGGCCGTGTCGATCACGTACCACTCGGGGTGGACCAGCAGGGCGACGCCGACGGCGACCGCGGGGACCGCGGCGGCGACGGGAGGAACCACCGCGGAGAAGACGTACCACGAGAGCCACGCGGAGACGCCGACGATCAGCAGCCGGATCGCCCGGTCGAAGTCGTACCGGAACGCGGCGAGCATCAGCCCCGTCATCGCGAGGATCGCGGCGATGTACACGAGGCTGTTCGTCGGATCGTCCGGGTTCTCGACGGCCTGGTAGCCGCTCTCGACGAACTCGGGGACCAGCGCCAGCGCGCCGATCTGGACGACGAGAAACAGCCCGACGACGAGGGCGACGCCGCGGTACTCGCGGGGGAACATGCTGTCGTCGCTTCGGCTGCCGGGGGTTTCGACCTTGCGTTTCTCCACCGCCCGGCGAAAGCGGGTGGAGGGGTGAGGGATCGCGCCGCGAACGTCGGTCGGGAGAGTGCGTGCCGCGCACGTCGAAAACGGGTCGGGTACGGTGTGGGAGCGGGTCGTCCCGAGCCCGTGAGCCGACGGACGACGGACGGTGGAAGCGAGTGTCGCCCCGTCTGCCCGGGAGGGCCGACGAGCCGAGGTACGTCCGCGGCGTTCGTGTGCTCCCCCGACTGACGTATGAATGTGTCGTCGGAATTATCGCGATCGATATCACACGACGCGGTCGCGATCGCACGCGACTCGGACGGCGAGGAGCACGAGAAACGGACGCGAGCGTCGAGATTCGGCCACAGATACCAACGGCGAGAGGGTCGTAACCGGAGCGACGAGGGGGGGCGGCGACCGGACAGCGGACCCCCGGGCTGTCGGCGAGCCGCCGCCCGGGCGGGACGGGCGCGGGTCGTTGATTGCCGAACTCCGACGAGAAAAGCGTCGGACCCCGGCGCGAGAAGATACTCGCTTCGGAGATATAAATGAGGCGGTCGACGGCGGCGGCGGGACGCCGTCGTGTCGAACGAGATGGACCTGCGTGCCGACCGAGATCGGTCAGCGGCGGTCCCGCAGCGCGGGGAACTCCTCGCGCACCGCCGCGACCCGGTCGGGGTCGATCTCGGCGGTCACCGTGGTCGGCTCGTCGCCCGCGGACGCGAGCGTCGTGCCCCACGGGTCGTACACGGTCGTCCGGCCGCAGAGCGCGTCGTCGCCGAACTGACCGCTCCCGTTGGTCGCGGCCACGTACACGAGGTTCTCGATCGCCCGCGCCCGCCCGAGGGTTCGCCAGTGCTCCACGCGCGGGTACGGCCACGCGCTCGGCACCAGCACGCACTCGACGCCCGCGTCGACCATCCCGCGGAACTGCTCCGGGAAGCGCAGGTCGTAACACGTCGTCACCCCGACGCGTATCCCGCCGATATCGACGACCGGGGTCCGCTCGCCGGGGACCATCCGGTCGGTCTCCTCCGAGCCGTACCCGAACAGGTGGTGTTTCCGGTAGACGAGCCGCCGCTCGCCGTCCCGGTCGAACAGGACGGCGGCGTCG
>NZ_WPCE01000290.1 GCF_009742825.1 Halorubrum sp. CBA1125 | reverse complement strand
CGACGAAGACGACGCCGAAGAGGCGGACGCCGATGAAGACGAAGACGACGAAGACGATGACGACGACGAAGACGACGACGAGGACGACGGCGAGCGCGGGCCGCCGGACCACGCCGGCGGTCCGGGCGGTAACTGACGACGCGCACCACCCGATCGACTGACGACGCGGAATCCGTTTTTTTGCGAACGCGGTCCGGTGTCGGCAGGGTTTAGTGCGGCGTGAGCGAACCGATCGGTATGAGCGAAGCCGCGTATCCGCCGGTGACACAGCACCTCTCGGACCCGGAGACGGCCCGGGAGGAGGGGCGCCGGAAGATGGACTGGGCGCTCCAGCACATGCCGATTTTGAACGCGCTGCGCGAGGCGTTCCGCGAGGAGCAGCCGCTCGCGGGCGAGACGATCGCGATGGCGATGCACGTCGAGGCGAAGACGGCGAACCTCGTCGAGCTGCTCGCAGAGGGCGGCGCCGAGGTGGCGATCACCGGGTGTAACCCCCTCTCCACCCACGACGACGTGTCGGCCGCGCTCGACGCCCACGAGTCGATCACCTCCTACGCGGTCCGGGGCGTCGACGACGACGCGTACTACGACGCGATGCACGCGGTCGTCGCCCACGACCCGACGATCACCGTCGACGACGGGATGGACATGGTGAAACTCGTCCACGAGGAGTACCCCGAGCTGATCGACTCGATCGTCGGCGGCGCCGAGGAGACGACCACGGGCGTCGACCGCCTGCGCGCGATGGACGCCGACGGCGAGTTACACTACCCCGTCTTCGCCGTCAACGACACCCCGATGAAGCGGCTGTTCGACAACGTCCACGGCACCGGGGAGTCCTCGCTCGCGACCATCGCGATGACCACGAACCTCTCGTGGGCCGGCAAGGACGTCGTCGTCGGCGGGTACGGCCAGTGCGGGAAGGGGGTCGCGAAGAAGGCGTCCGGCCAGAACGCGAACGTGATCGTCTGCGAGGTCGACCCGCGGAAGGCGCTCGAAGCCACATGGAGGGCTACGAGGTGCTGCCGATGGCCGAGGCGGCCGAGAAGGGAGACGTCTTCATCACGACCACCGGCAACCGCGACGTGATCACCCGCGAGCACTTCGAGGAGATGGAAGACGGCGTGCTGCTCGCGAACGCCGGCCACTTCGACGTGGAGGTGAACCTCGATCACCTCGCTGACCTCGCGGTCGACCGCTACGAGGTCCGCGACGGCGTCGAGGGGTTCGAGATGCCGGACGGCCGCGTCCTGAACGTGATCGCGGAGGGCCGGCTCGTCAACCTCGCCGCCCCCATCGCGCTCGGTCACCCGGTCGAGGTGATGGACCAGAGCTTCGGCGTGCAGGCGGTCGTCGTCCGCGAACTCGCGACAAACGGCGAGTCGTACGAAGCCGGCGTCCACGACGTGCCGGACGAGCTCGACCGCGAGGTCGCCGAGATCAAGCTCGCGGCCGAGGGCGTCGAACACGACGACCTCACCGACGAACAGCGCGAGTACATGGACAGCTGGGAGCACGGGACGTAGAGCCGAACCGACGGTATCCCCGTCGAGTATCGCCCGATCGCTGAGAAAGTTCTTTGGGAGACTGCATACAACCGTATGCACATGTCGAAAAGCATCCGTCTCTCGGAAGAGGCGTACGACCGTCTCGCCGCACACAAACGTGAGGATGAGACATTCTCCGACGTCGTTCTCCGACTCGCAGGCGAACGCTCCCTGTTGGAACTCGCCGGCATTCTGAGCGACGACGAAGCCGACGCGCTTCGCGAGGCCGTCGAAGAGCGCCGCGAGCGACGTGCCGCCGAGCTGGAAGACACGGCCGACCGGCTGCGAGAGGCGTAACGTGCTGCTCGATACGTCGTTTCTCATCGACCTGATGAACGGAGACGAGGATGCCGTCGAGAAGGCGTGCGAACTGGAGACAAATCTCGTCCAGCAGCGCATCTCCTCGATGACCCTGTTCGAACTGTACTACGGTATCGCCCGAGCAGCCGAGTCGAAGGCCGAGCGTGAGAACGTTGAGGGAGTTCTTGACTCGAAGCCAGTCCATCCGGCCGACACCGCCGTCATGCGGAAGGCCGGCCGACTCGCAGGTGAGCGACAGAACGAGGGGACGCCCGTGGGCGACGGAGACGTGGTCATCGCCGCCACGGCGAAAGTCGTCGAGGAAGCGGTCCTTACCCGAAACCTCGAGGATTTCGAGCGTCTCGGAGTCGATATCGAGAGCTACTGAAGAGCGGATCGCGATCGGCGTGAAACGGAGGGGAACAAGTGGCGCGCCTGCGAGCGGCTGCCCTCCGGCGGCCGCGAGCAGGGAGGGACCGAAGGTCCCTCTGGCAGCCGGCGCGTCGCGCCGGCGACAGCGCGCGAGGTCGTCGGGCGACGCCCGACTGCCAGAGAATCTCCGATTCTCGCTGGACGCGGTGAGCGCTCGGAGAGTACGAACCGCGAGGCTAGGGAGGCGTGAGGTGCGGGGCTGTGCGGGGTGGAGCGGTACG
>NZ_WPCE01000264.1 GCF_009742825.1 Halorubrum sp. CBA1125 | reverse complement strand
GTCAACGGCGAGGCGGTCGCCGAAGTCGACTTCGGCGACCGCCTCGCCGTTGACGCCGGGGCGGACGAGGAGGGTCCCGGCCACGCGGTCGACCCGGGGGCTGTGGACGTGGCCGCCGAGGACCGCGTCGACGTCGAGCGCGCGGGCGAGGTCGTCGTCGCCCGCGCCGAGGTGCGAGAGGACGACGGCGTGGTCGAGCGCGTCGCCCTCGGCGGCGATCGCCGATCGCATCTCGGCGAGCGCGTCGCGGGCCGCCGCGACCGGGTCGTCGAACGCGAGGTCGGCGGCCATGGGGTTCAGCGAGTCCGTCGCGGGGTCGGTGACGCCGACGAATCCCACCGTCGCCCCGTCGACCTTGCGGGTCGCCCACGGGACGACCCCCGCTTCTCGGCCGAACGGCTCACCCTCCTCGTCGCGGACGTTCGCCGAGACGAAGGTGGCGGGTGCGTCGGCGACGAGGTCGCGGAGGGCGTCGGGTCCGTAGTCGAACTCGTGGTTGCCGAAGGTGTCGAAGACGGTGTCGGTCGCGGCGTAGAAGTCGACGATCTGGCGGCCCCGTGCCACCAGCGAGAGGACGCCCGGCGCGGTCGTGTCGCCGGTGGCGACGACGGCGGCGTCGGAGGCGTCGAGGGCGCGGATCCGACCGGCGAGGCGGGCCGCCCGCCCGGGGGCGTCGAAGACGTTCTCGATGTCGGAGTAGTGGACGAGCCTGGCCATTCGCTGTCGGAGGAGAGGGGCGAGCGACGCTTAAAAATCCCGGAGTCGGCGTCGGACCCCGTGATCCCCGCTCGCACACGCGCGAGACATTGAAAGCGCTTTTATGGATGTCCGGACTACGTCGGGTCACAGCCTCTGTGGGGTTGATGATGTGCCGTTCCGTTAGGGACCGACCACGGGACGGACACGCGAGCCCGCACGGGGGACAGGTGAACAACACATGCCCGTTTACGTAGACTACGACACCCCAGCCGACCTCGCCGAGCGATCGCTCGAGACGCTCGAGGTCGCCCGAGACACCGGTACCGTGAAGAAAGGAACCAACGAGACCACGAAGGCCGTCGAGCGCGGCAACGCCGACCTCGTGATCGTCGCGGAGGACGTCTCCCCCGAGGAGATCGTGATGCACCTCCCCGAACTCGCCGACGAGAAGGGGATCCCGGTCGTCTTCGTCGACACCCAAGACGAGGTCGGCCAGGCCGCCGGCCTCGAGGTCGGCTCGGCCGCCGCCGCCGTCGTCGACGCCGGCGACGCCGACGACGACGTCGAGGACATCGGCGAGAAGGTCGCGGAGCTTCGATAACCACCCATGAGCGTAGAAGAGGGCACCGGCGACTCGACCACCGCCGAGGTGATCGAGGTCGTCGGCAAGACCGGGATGCACGGCGAGGCCATGCAGGTCAAGTGCCGCATCCAGGAGGGATCGAACCAGGGCCGGATCATCACCCGGAACGTCCTGGGCCCCGTCCGCTTGGGCGACGTGCTCCAGCTCCGGGAGACCCAGCGCGACGCCGACTCCATCGGAGGACGATAACCAATGGTCGAGACGCGAACCTGCGACTACACCGGCGAAGAGATCGAGCCCGGCACGGGCACGATGTACGTGAAGACCGACGGCACTATCCTCCACTTCGTCGACTCGAAGGCGGAGAAGAACTACTTCCTCGGACGCGAGGCGCGCGACCTCGAGTGGACCGAGGAGGGCCACGCGGCCGGAGGCGACGAGGAATGAGCGACCACGACGAGCGCACCTTCGTGATGGTCAAGCCCGACGGCGTCCAGCGCGGGCTGATAGGCGAGATCGTCTCGCGGTTCGAAGACCGCGGGCTGAAGCTCGTCGCCGGGAAGTTCATGCGGATCGACGAGGAGCTCGCACACGACCACTACGGCGAGCACGCGGACAAGCCGTTCTTCGAGGGACTCGTCGAGTTCATCACCTCTGGTCCCGTCTTCGCGATGGTGCTGGAGGGCGCGGACGCGACCCGTCAGGTCCGCGCGATGGTCGGCGAGACCGACCCCGCCGAGTCCGCCCCGGGCACGATCCGCGGCGACTACGGGCTCGACCTCGGACACAACGTGATCCACGCCTCGGACCACGAGGACGAGGGCGCGAACGAGCGCGAGATCGACCTCTTCTTCGACGAGGACGAGATCGTCGACTACGAGCTCGACGCCGCCGCGTGGGTCTACGAGGACGAGTAACGTCTCACCCGTACGACATTTTTCCCGGGACGCGCCGACCAGTCACGGCTCCGGACACACCTCGTTTCCGGTGAATCGATCGGCACGGACCGGTCACTTCGGGCGGTTCAACTGATCGACGAGCTTATAAATCGAGTTCGAACACGCGCACGAGCGTCGCACGCGGCGGACGCCAGTTCAGGTGTCCAGCGCCACGACCGTCCCGTCCTCCCTGACGAGGAGCACCTCCGCGGTCCCGTCGCTGGTGACGTCCACGAGCAGCGGCCCGCCGTAAACGACCGCGTTCTCCAGGCCGCCGCGGAGCACGGGCGTGCCGCCGCTGTCAGTTCCGAGGACGCCGCCGCCGCGGTTCACCGCGACCGGGTTCGGGTTCCCGTCGCCGGTGACGTCGGCGACGCCGGGCGCGTTGATCCGGACGCCAGCGCCGTACTGCTGTTTCCAGAGGATCTCGCCGTCGAGCAGGTTGACCGACCAGAGGTCGCCGGTCCCGCCGACGTAGACCCGTCCGGCGTCGACCGCGCCGACGGCGACGGGGACGTCCTGGAGGCCGACGTCGTACCGGACCGATCCGTCCGCCGCCTCCAGCGCGATCAGCCGGCCGTCCGCGGTGCCGAGCGCGAGGACCGGGCCGCGCCGGGTGGTCGCCCCCCGCCAGTTGAGCGGCGTGGTCTCTGGGGTCGCGGTCCACCGCTGCTCGCCTGCGGCATCGAGGAACCGGACCGTCCGGGTTCCGGTCTCGTTCTCCGTGGCGACCGCGACGCCGGCGCCGCGGTCGGGCCGTCGCCGTCGGAGTCGCCGTCGGCCTCGACGACCACCGGGCGGAGCGCGGCGCTCCCGTCGACCGTCGCGTCGAGAACCGTCTCGCCGTCGGCGTCGACCGCGACCACGCCGCCGTCGGCGTCGACCGCGACCA
>NZ_WPCE01000059.1 GCF_009742825.1 Halorubrum sp. CBA1125 | reverse complement strand
GTCCGCCGAGGCTGGGGAGGATCGAGGCGCGTCGGCGTCACGCGCCGCCATCGCCGACGGGCCGCGACTCGCTCGACGCCCCGTCTGTCGAGCGATCGCCCCGCAACAGCCCGATCGCCTCGACCGCGACGTCGGTCGCCTCGTAGCCGCGACGGCCGTCCACGTCCGCCTCCGCGACGAGCCCGGCCGCCCGGAACTCCGTCACCGTCCCGTGGAGGTCGGACTCACACAGGTCCGTCGCGTCGAGCAAGTCGGTCACCGGGGTCGGTCCCGAGTCCACGAGCACCGCGAGCAGCCCGAGCGACCGGTCGTCGTGGACCGCCCGGAGGACGCGCCGCACCGGCGCCGGGACGCCGGACGCCGCGGTCGCGAGCGGCGACTCCCCCTCGACGACCGTCAGGTCGCCGTTGTCGACGTAGCGCTCCTCGCCGGTGACGGGGTCCCGGACGCGGCTCGACTCGGCGGAGCGCTTCACGAGGAGGTGCGTCTCGCCGTCCGCGTCACGAACCGTCTGCATGCCTGAAAGACAGCGGGCGGCCGGTTATGACCCTTCCGGGGGATCGGCGTCCGCCCGCTCGTCGCGCGACCGGTCCCACGCGCGGTACGTCTGGTACGTCCGGACGCCCGCGAGGACCCCGACGACCAGCAGGACCGGGCCGATCCGCGACCACCCCTCGAAGTACCACACCATCGGGCCGAGCGCGACGAGGAGGAGCGCGGCGTTCGCGTAGATCACGGCCGCGACGAACGCCCGAAGCGTCCGGCGATCGAGGTCGCTCGCGCCAGAGAAGTTCCCGTCGTCGTCGAACCGCTTCACCGAGGGCGCCTGGGGGATCTCCGGCGTCAGCTCGCGCTCGGCGTCGGAGCGCTCGCCGACGGAGACCTCGCCCTCGTCGTCCTCGTCGAAGGGAAACACGCGGGAGGGTACGTGCCACGGCGGGAAAAGGGGTTCCGTCGGTGGACGCGCCGACCTCGGGCGGAAGCGGGGAGCCGGCGCGCGTCAGAGCGCGTCGGTGAGCTGGACCGTTCGGCTCGCCTCGACCCACGCGAGCGGGTTCGTGGCGTCGAAGAGCACCACGTTCCCGTCGTCCTCGTACGCCTCTACCTCGGCGTCGGCCGCGGCTGGACCGACCGGACGAGACTCGCCGGACTCCGAACGTGGGGTCGGGGTCATGAACCGTGGTAGGTCATGCCACATTAAATGCCTTTCCGTGGCGGGAGCGTTCGCCGCACCCGAAAGCCGGGCTTTTTAGCCGGGTGCGCCGAAGCGTGCGTATGACTCAGTCGGGGCTCTCTGATTTCGCCTCGTCCGGCGGGACGGACGGCGACGCCGACGGCGCGGACCGCGAGGATCTCGCCGCCCGAGAGGCGGCGGTCGTCGCCGGCGGCGGACGCGGCCACGTCAGTGACGTCGTCGACGTCGACGACGCGAAGTTTCCGGAATCGACCGGGACCGTCGAGCTGATGATCACCCAGATCGACTACGCCGTCGAGGGATACGGCAGCGACGAGTACCCGGTCGTCCACGTGTTCGGGCGCCGGCCGATCGCCGACGGCGACGACGTCGTCGAACACCTCCGCGTGCTGGGCGTCGAGCCGTACTTCTACGTCCCCACGGACGAGCTCGACGGCGACCCGGTCGAGGAGTACGACGTGGTGATCGGCACGCGCGAGGAGAACCCGGAGGGAGAGCCGTACGAGAGCATCCGCGGCGAGCCGCTCACCCGGATCGTCACCCGAACGCCCCGCGACGTGGGCAACATCCGCGAGGACTTCGAGACGACGTTCGAGGCGGACATCCTCTTCCCGAACCGCTTCCTGATCGACAACGGACTGAAGGGCGGGATCCGCGTCGAGGAGCGCCGGCTCGAGGACGAGGACGGGACGATCCAGGTCCACGAGGGACACCTCGAACCCGCCACGGTCGACGCCGACCTCCGCGTGAACACCTTCGACATCGAGGTCGACGACCGGCGCGGCTTCCCCGAGGACGGCGAGGAGCCGATCATCTGTCTCACGAGCCACGACTCCTTCGACGACGAGTACGTCGTCTGGCTGTACGACGCGCCCGAAGCCGAGATCCCGCCTCCCGATGACCTCCCCGACTACGAGGGGATCGTGGCGGGCGACGATTGGGACGACGGAGAGGGAGACGACGACGCCACGCTCGAGTTCGAGGTCCGCACCTTCGCCGAGGAGGGCGCGATGCTCGACGCGTTCGTCGACTACCTCGACGAGACCGACCCGGACGTGTTGACGGGGTGGAACTTCGAGGACTTCGATGCGCCGTACCTCCTCGATCGCATGGAGGCGCTCGACGACGGGAGCCGGTACGACCTCTCGGTCGACCGGCTCTCCCGGATCGACGAGGTGTGGCGCTCCGGCTGGGGCGGCCCGGACATCAAGGGCCGCGTCGTCTTCGACCTGTTGTACGCCTACAAGCGCACGATGTTCACGGAACTGGAGTCGTACCGGCTCGACGCGGTCGGCGAACGCGAACTCGGCGTCGGCAAGGAGCGGTACGCCGGCGACATCGGCGACCTCTGGGAGCAGGACCCCGAGCGCCTCCTGGAGTACAGCATCCGCGACGTGGAGCTGTGCGTCGAGATCGACCGCACGCAGGACGTGATCGCCTTCTGGGACGACGCCCGGAAGATCGTCGGCTGCAAGCTGGAGGACGCCACGACGCCGGGCGACGCGGTCGACATGTACGTGCTCCACATGGCGTACGGCAACTTCGCGCTCCCCTCGAAGGGGCAACAGGAGGCCGAGGAGTTCGAGGGCGGTGCGGTGTTCGACCCGATTTCGGGGGTCCGCGAGATGGTGAGCGTGCTCGACTTGAAGTCGTTATACCCCATGTCGATGGTGACGATCAACGCGTCGCCGGAGACGAAGGTAGACCCCGACGAGTACGACGGCGACACCTATCGAACCCCGACGGGCGTTCACTTCCGGAAGGAGCCGGACGGCATCATCCGGGAGATGGTGAACGAACTGCTCGACGAGCGCGAGGAGAAGAAGGCGCTCCGGAACGAGCACGACCCCGGAACCGAGGCGTACGAGCAGTACGACCGACAGCAAGGAGCTGTCAAGGTCTTGATGAACAGTCTGTACGGCGTTTTCGGATGGGATCGATTCCGCCTGTACGACCGCGAAATGAGTGCCGGCGTCACCTCGACCAACCGCGAGGTGATCGCGTTCACCGCCGACGTAACTGAGGAACTAGACCGGAAAGTTACGTACGGGGACAGCGTCACCGGTGACCGGCCGGTAGTCGTCCGAGATCCGAACGGGATCGTTCGAATCCTTCCCATCGAACGTCTCTTCGAGCGAGCCGCGCCGGACGAGGCCGGGAAGGTCGTCGTCACCGCCGATGGGGGACCGGTTGCGTCGAGTACTCTCGGAAAGGACAGAAGACGGCTTCCGGGGTGGGAGGCGCTGTCACTCTCTGTCGACGAGAAGCCGGAGTGGAAGCCGATAGAGCAGGCGATACGGCACGAGACGGACAAGCCGGTGGTCAACCTCCAACACAAGTTCGGCGAATCGACGACGACGCGGGACCACTCCTACGTCGTCGACGACGGTGGCGAGCTCGTCGAGGCAGCTCCCGGAGATGTCGAGGAGCCGCTTCGAGTCCCGGGTCTCCCGGAGGTGGACACCGTCGAGACGGTCGACGTGTACGAGGTGTTGAACGGCTACGTTCGAGAGTACGAGGACGGCCGAAGCGTCGGGAGCGAGAACGCCGTTTCCAAGACCAAACGCGTTCACGCGGACGATGAGTGGGTCTGGTTCGGGCACGAGCACCACGACGCCATCGAGAAGGGGGTCAAGGTGCGCCGACACATCGATCTCCGCTCGGAAGAGGGGCGATCGCTCATCCGGTTGCTCGCGGCGTACGTGACAGAAGGGAGCGCCTCGACGGTTGAAACGGCCGATGGAAAGTTCGGTGCGAGTATCGCCGAGTCGCGCGAGGAGTGGTTGGAGGGTCTCCGGGAGGACTACGATCGACTGTTTGAGGGAGCGACCGCAGGTCTCGTCGCGTCCGACACGGCACCGGAGCGCACTGTGTCGTACGACACCGGGAACGGGGAGCGGTCCGTCACGTACGACGACACCACCCACAAGCTCCAGATGATGAACGAGCTGTCGGCGGTCTTCTTCCGCGAGTTCGCCGGACAGACGTCGTGCGGAAAGCGGGTTCCCGGGTTCGTGTTCAACCTCCCAGACGAATTACGGCGGCTCTTCGTCGAGGTGCTCGTCGAGGGCGACGGATCGCGCGAGTTCCCCCGATATTCCGAGGAGTACGCCGAGCGCAACTTTGACTTCGAAACGACGAGTCGAGAGCTCGCTGCCGGCCTGTCGATGCTGCTTACCCAGCGCGGGAGAAAGCACTCGCTCAAGTACCGAGATGCTAAGGACAGCTACACGATTCGGACGTGTGACTTCTATCGCAGCGGGCGCGATCCGATCGTCGATGAGGTGGATTACGACGGCTACGTGTACGACCTCAGCGTCGCCGACAACGAGAACTTCGTGGACGGCGTCGGTGGCGTGGTGCTTCACAACACCGACAGCGTCATGCTTTCACTCGGAGATCTGTCGAAAGAAGAGGCGATCGAGACCTCCTTCGACATCCAGGAGCACATCAACGACCGGTACGACGACTTTGCGCGCGAGGAGCTGAACGCCGACGAGCACCGCTTCGAGATCGAGTTCGAGAAGCTCTACCGGCGGTTCTTCCAGGCTGGCAAGAAGAAGCGGTACGCGGGCCACATCGTCTGGAAGGAGGGAAAAGACGTCGACGACATCGACATCACCGGCTTCGAGTACAAGCGGTCGGACATCGCTCAAATCACGAAGCGGGTCCAACAGCGCGTCATCGAGACGATCGTCACCGGCGACGACATCGACGAGGACATGGAGGAGGTGAAGGCGTACCTCGCCGACGAGATCGCCCGCGTGCTCGACGGCGAGGTCGACCTCGAGGAGATCGGCATCCCCGGCGGGATCGGCAAGAAGCTCGACGCCTACGAGACGCCGACGGCACAGGTCCGCGGCGCGAAGTACGCCAACCGCCTGCTGGGCACCAACTTCGGCAGCGGCTCGAAGCCGAAGCGGCTCTACCTGAAGAAGGTCCACCCCGATTTCTGGGAGCGGATGGAAGACGAGAGGGGGTTCGATCCGCAGCGGGACCCGCTGTACGGCGAGTTCAAACGCGACCCCGACGTGATCTGCTTCGAGTACGCCGACCAGGTACCCGCGGAGTTCGAGGTCGACTGGGAGAAGATGCTGGACAAGACGCTGAAAGGTCCGATCGCGCGCGTCATCGAGGCGCTCGGGATGTCGTGGGAGGAGGTCAAGACCGGCCAACAGCAGACCGGTCTCGGCTCGTTCATGTAACTCGAAAGACACAGGGAGAAACCAGAGTTCGATCGTCGGAAAAATTCTTGATCGATCCGCGATTTTTGACGGGGAAGTTCGTAAGCATTAACCCCGCGAGCCGCCACTATACGGCCACGAGGAACGAGATTACAATGGCAACTCTCGAGATCAACGGCCTTCGGGCACGAGTGGCCGAAGAGGACGGTGAACGGATTCTCCGCGGGGTCGACCTGACCGTGGAGTCCGGGGACATCCACGCGCTGATGGGCCCGAACGGCTCCGGGAAGTCGACGTTGGCGAAGGTCATCGCCGGCCACCCGGCGTACGAAGTGACCGAGGGGTCGGTAACGCTCCACCTCGACGACGCCGACGTCGCCGACATCGACGCCGACCTCGACGAGGAGGACTACAGCTGGGAGCTGTTGGAGCTCGAACCCAACGAGCGCGCCGCGCTCGGCATCTTCCTGGGCTTCCAGTACCCCGCGGAGATCGAGGGCGTCACCATGACGAACTTCCTCCGCCAGGCGCTCAACGCGAGAGCCGAGGAGCGCGAGGAGCTGTTCGAAGACGAGGCGGACGAGTCGGAGACCGACGACGAGGACGCGGGCTACGACACCTCGCCGATGGAGGGCCCCGCGGACGACGGCGAGATCGGCGTCGCGGAGTTCCAGTCGCTCCTGAAAGAGAAGATGGAGCTGCTCGACATGGACGAGAAGTTCATGCAGCGGTACCTCAACGCCGGCTTCTCCGGCGGGGAGAAAAAGCAGAACGAGGTCCTCCAGGCCGCGATGTTGGAGCCGAGCATCGCCGTGCTCGACGAGATCGACTCGGGGCTCGACATCGACCGCCTGCAGGACGTCTCGAAGGGGATCAACGCGCTCCGCGACGAGCAGGGAACCGGGATCCTCCAGATCACTCACTACCAGCGAATCTTAGACTACGTCGAGCCCGACCGCGTCCACGTGATGCTCGACGGCGAGGTCGTCAAAAGCGGCGGCGCGGAGCTCGCCGAGAAGCTGGAAGACGAGGGGTACGACTGGGTCCGCGAGGACGCCTTCGAGACGGCGTAACTGAAAATGGTCACGCAACACACCTAAACGCCGGAACCCGTAACAATACACCATGAGCTCACAACAGGACGAACTCAAAGAGACGGACACCGAGGCCCGCTTCGAGTTCAAGAAAGAGGAGAAGTCCGCTTTCAAGACCGAGAAGGGCCTCACGGAGGAGACGGTCCGCGTCATCTCTGAGGACAAAGACGAACCGGAGTGGATGCTTGAGCGCCGCCTGCGCGCGCTCGAGCAGTTCCAGGAGATGCCGATGCCGACCGACTGGCCGGGACAGCCGGACCTGAGCGAGGTCGACGTCGACGAGATTATCCCGTACATCCGGCCGGACGTCGACGTCCGTGCCGGCGTCGACGACTGGACCGAACTCCCGGACGAGATCAAAGACACCTTCGACAAGCTGGGCATCCCGGAGGCGGAAAAGAACGCGCTCTCCGGCGTCGGCGCCCAGTACGAGTCGGAAGTCGTCTACCAGAACATGCAGGAGCGGTGGGAGGAGAAGGGCGTCATCTTCTGTAACATGGACGAGGCCGTCCAAGAGCACGAGGAGCTCGTCCGCGAGCATTTCATGACGAAGTGCGTTCCCCCGAGCGACAACAAGTTCGCGGCGCTCCACGGCGCCATCTGGTCGGGCGGCTCGTTCGTCTACGTCCCCGAGAACACCACCGTCGACATGCCGGTGCAGGCGTACTTTCGGATGAACTCCGAGGGGATGGGCCAGTTCGAGCACACGCTCATCATCGCCGAGGAGGGCTCCGAGGTCCACTACATCGAGGGCTGTTCGGCGCCGAAGTACTCCGCGTTCAACCTCCACTCCGGCGGCGTCGAGGTGTTCGTCGGCGAGGACGCGCACGTCCAGTACTCCACGGTGCAAAACTGGTCGAAGAACACGTACAACCTGAACACCAAGCGCGCCATCGCCGAGAAGGGCGGCCGCATGGAGTGGATATCGGGGTCGATGGGGTCGAAAGCGACGATGCTGTACCCCTCGACGATCCTGAAGGGCCGCGGCGCGAGCGACAACCACATCACCATCGCCTTCGCGGGCGAGGGCCAGGACATCGACACCGGCGCGAAGGTGTACCACAACGCGCCGGAGACCAAATCCACGATCGAGTCCAAGTCGATCGCGAAGGACGGCGGCCGCACCAACTACCGCGGGCTCGTCCACATCGCCGACGGCGCCGAGAACTCCTCGACCGCCGTGGAGTGTGACGCGTTGATGTTCGACAACGAGTCGACCTCCGACACGATGCCGTACATGGAGATCAACGAGTCGAAGGTCGACGTCGCCCACGAGGCCACCGTCGGGAAGATCGGCGACGAGGACATCTTCTACCTGCAGTCGCGCGGTCTCGACGACGACGACGCCAAACAGATGATCGTCTCGGGCTTCATCGAGCCCATCACGGAGGAACTGCCGATCGAGTACGCCGTCGAGCTGAACCGGCTCGTCGAGCTCGAGATGGAGGGTTCGCTCGGATAACATGAGCACGCAAGCAATCGAGAGCCTCTCGGAGGACACGGTACGACGCATCGCCGACGAACGCGACGAGCCCGAGTGGCTCCTGCAGGCCCGTCTGAGCGCGCTAGACGCGTTGGAGACGGCGGCGCTGCCCGACGTGATCCAGACGCCCGGCCGGCGCTGGACCGACCTCGAGTCGCTCGACTTCGAGTCGCTCGTCGACCCGCTGAATCAGTCTGACGAGACCGAGCGCGACGCGGGCGACGACGAGGTCGTCGTCCTCCCGTTCACGGAGGCGTTCGACGAGTACGGCGACGTGATCGAGGCGAACTTCGGGTCCGTGCTCGACCCCGAGCACAACTACCTCACGGCGCTGTCGGTCGCGCTCTTTACCACCGGGACGTTCGTGTACGTCCCCGCGGGCGTCGACGTCGAGGACGTGACCGTCCGCGCGGAGATGAACTCCCGTTCGCTGTTCAGCCAGACGCTCGTCGTCGCCGAGGAGTCGTCGTCGGTGACGATCCTCGAAGCGATCGAGTCGGGAGAGGGGAGTGAGGCCGCCGGGTCGAAGATCGACGGCGACCGGTACTTCTCGAACCTCGTCGAGATCGTCGCGGGCGAGAACGCGAACGTCCAGTTCGGATCGCTCCAGAACCTCGACGACGACACGTACGCCTACTCGCTGAAGCGCGGCGTGACCGACACGTACGCGACGGTCGACTGGATCGAGAGCAACTTCGGGTCGAAGCTCACCCGCTCCGACGTCGAGACCGAGCTCAGCGGCGACGGCTCCGAGACCCAGATCGTCGGGACGTTCTTCGGCACCGACGACCAGCACTACGACATCAACGCCCGCGTCTGGCACAAAGCCGAGCAGACGACGGCCGACCTCGTCACGCGCGGCGTGCTCGACGACGTCGCCCGCTCCGTCTACGAGGGCGTCCAGGACGTCGGCGAGGACGCGTGGAACACCTCCAGCTACCAGCGCGAGAACACGCTGATGCTCTCGGACGACGCCGAGGCCGACGCGTCGCCGAAGCTGATCATCCACAACCACGACACGGAGGCATCCCACTCCGCGACGGTGGGGCAGGTCGACGCCGAGGACCTGTTCTACTTAGAGAGCCGCGGGATCGAGTCGCGGACGGCGCGGAACATGCTCGTGGAAGGGTTCTTCGTGCCCGTCTTAGAGGAGATCGCGGTCGACGAGTTCCGCGAGGACGTCGAGGATCTCGTCTTAGAGCGCCTCCAGTAGCGGTGGTATCTGCGGTACAGGCGATTCTGCTTTTCGGTCGGTGCGGCTTTTCGATGGGGACGTCTTCTCGGACCGTGTGTCTGTTTCGTCGGAACGTCTTCTCGGACGGTCGGATCGCTCCCCGCGATATCCTCCCGTCTCGACACGCCGCACGAACACCGTTCGGGCGTCCGGCGGCGCGAACCCCGCCGAGAGGGGAACCCCTTAAGTCGGACTACGCCCGAGGTGGGAACATGCGAACGGGCGTATCGGACGGCAGCGGGTGGTCGCCGTGAGCGTGAGCCAGCGGATCGCCTCCGACGACCAGCTCGCCCGGCTGTTGCAGATCGGGATCGTGTTAGAGGAGGTCGTCGAGGCACGGGCGCACCATCACTACCAGAGCCTCGACGCCGAACTGGACGCGGAGATCGAGACCCTGCTCGCGGACGCCGCCGAGGAGTCCGCCGGCCACCGCGAGCAGCTCGAGTCGCTCATCGAGGGACTCGGCGTCGACAGCGTCCCGTTCGACGAGATCGAGTCGCTCGTGGACGCCCGGTACGGGCGGACCCGACCGGAGGACTTCGACGGCGTGTTGTACGACCAGCTGTGTAACGAAGAGACCGCCTACAAGTTCTACGACGATCTCATCGAAGCGATAGAGGGGTCCGACGCCGAGTTCTCCATCGACCGCGAGGAGCTTCTGGAGACGCTAGAGGCGATCCGCGAGGACGAGGCCGACGGCGTCAGCGAGGTCACGGAGGTCATGGAGCGACGATGAACGGGAGCACCGAACCGACGCGAACGACGATGAGGACGACGAGCGCCGACGGAGGGAAGCCGTGAACACCGCAGACCAGTACCTCAAGACGATATACGTCGTACAGCAGCAGGAGGACGGTCCCGCCTCGACGGGGTCGATCGCCGACGCCCTCGGCGTCAGCCCGGCGAGCGCAAACGAGATGATCGGCAAGCTGGAGGGCCGCGGGCTGGCCGAACACGAGAAGTACAAAGGCGTCACGCTCACCGACGACGGGATCATCCAGGCGCGGAACGCGCTCCAGACGTACTGCATCATCGAGCGGTTCCTCGCGAACGTCCTCGCAGTCGAGGACTTCCGGGGAGAGGCGCGCGAGCTGGAGGCGGTGATCGACGACACCGTCGCCGAGCGGCTGGACACGATCATCGACCGGGAGCCGGAGTGTCCGGACTGCTTCGACCCCGAAGCGGACGCCTGCGCGTGTCTGGAAGTCGCGGCGGCGCCGGTCGAGCAGGACTGAAAAGAGAGACGAGACGGACTTACACGCCCGTCGAGTACCGCAGAATGCCGGCGACGCCGCCGAACGCGTCGAGCAGCTGCTCACCCTTCTCGAAGTCGGTGGAGATGAACTTGGTCTCCGTGCCGCGCTGTTCGGCGATCGACATCAGGTGTTCGATGACGTCCTCGCGCTCCTCGGCCGCGGCGTCCTCGCCGCACTCCGCGCACTCGTGGTCCGGCGTCGAGTGGCGGGCGTCGACCACCTCGTACTCCTCGTGCCCGTTCGGACACTCGTAGACGACGACGTCCGAGCGGAGGTCCTCGGAGATGAGCAGCCGGTCGACGGAGCCCATGATCAGGTTCCGGCGGGTCTGCTCGAAGCCGTAGGTGGCCTCCTCGCCGGTGTGGAGCTTCTCGAAGAACTCCTCCATGTTCCGTTTGTCCTCGACGATCTCCTGGTCCGCCAGCGCCTCCTGGCCGGCGTCGACGAGGTCGTAGAGGCCTGATTCGTCGGTGTACGCCACGTCGAACTTGCCGAGCACCTTGTCCTGCAGCTCGTGGTGGAGGTAGTCGCCGTCGAGGAACTCGTCTTTCGTCGGCGAGGGGCCGCCGACCAGGATGCCGTCGAGCTCGTGGCGCTTGTCGACGAACAGCTCGTTGGCCATCTCCGCGACCTCCTGGTAGAAGTTGTCGATGGCCTCCAGACGGAGCCGGGCGAACCGCTGGGCGGACTGACCCCCCTTGCGCTGTTTGCCGGGGACGAGCGAGGAGGCGGACTTGACCGGCTCGACGCGCTTCCCGCGGAGCCACCCGACGTTGGCCTCGCGGCGGTCCAAGACGATGAGCCCGAACAGCCCGGAGTCTTCCAGCATGTGTTCGAGCGGCTCGGTGAGGAACGCCGAGTCGCAGTGGTATCGGAACGACTCGACGGACTGTGGCGGCGACTCCAGCGTCTTGGTGACCATGTCGGTCTGGCCGCCGCCGGCGTCGATGGCGCCGGAGAAGATCACCATCCCGTTGTCGGGGGGGTAGGTGTCGTAGTACCGCAGGCGGTCCTTGATCGAGGTCAGCGCGTCTTGGACGTTCGTCCGGGTCTGTTTGGACTTGATGTTGGACGCCTCGCTGTGTTCCTGGGTGACGTGTGCCACCACGTCGGAGATCTGCCTGTCCTCGGGGATGTAGATGGTGACGAGCTGGGTGCCGGAGCCCTCGTAGTCTTTGAGCTCCTCGATAACCTTGCGGAACTCGTACTTCCGCCGGTCCTCGCTCGCCTCCTGTGCGTCGCTACTCATTGTCCAGAATACGGTCGCGTGCGTGTAAGTAAGCTTTGACCTGCCCGCCAGAGCGACGGAAGCGCGCCACGCGGACGGTTGATCGCGCCGGTATTCGCAATAAGTGCACCGGAGCGACGACGATTCAGGCTCGGTTGAACCCTATTCGTCAGAGACCGTATCGTCTAAAGCCGTTGATCTTCGCCTCGATTTTTCCAGCTGTAAGGCGCGACTAACTATGCTCCGCTGGGGAGTGTACCCAGGTGGAGAGATGGCAACCTCGGACACCGTAGTCGGTCGTTGCGGCGGATCTCAAGCCACTGCGTCGATTGCCTCGGAGACCGTCGTCGTCGACGAAAATCAACCGATATGCGACAGCGGTAGGGCCTGACTGTCGAGTAAAATGAGGAACCTGGAACCATCATGCACACGCTACGGAGAATTGACACACCGAGATTGACGTGTCGATGACTCTCACGAGACTCGTCGCGCTTGGCGTGTTCACTGCCGCCATCGCGTCCCTGACAGTGCTGTGGGGAGTGTTCGGAACGATGTGGATTCGAGGTGAGACGGAGATCCTCGTAGCGGCAAATCGATACAACGAGTTCCTGCTCGAGTTCGTGCTGCTCACACTTGCGATGATTTTCCTCCCTGTGTTGTTGTACGAGGCCGACCAGTTGCTCAACGATTGACCGTGTACGTCACCGCAGTTGCTGACACACCGAGTCGAATCGCTCTCAACCGGTCTGGTAAAAACCATCAAACAGCTACTAGATGAGCGGCTGGGCCTTCGGACGCCGTGACCGCACCGTCGACGGTGACGATCTCGACCGAGATCGACGATCGGCGTGACGGGAGGGATTACGGGCGAGCCGCCGAGAAAAGACGAGTAGCGATTCCGATCCTACATCGACTCCGGCGCCTCGACGCCGAGTACGTCGAGCGCGTTCGCCATCGTGTGTTTCGCGGCGGCGACGAGCGCGACGCGGGCGGCCCGCAGGTCGTCGTCCTCGGCGGTGACGACCGGACACTCCCGGTAGAACGCGTTGTAGGCGTCGGCGAACTCGCGGGTGAACGTCGCGATCGTGTGCGGCTCCAGGTCGTCGGCCGCCGACTCGATCGCGGCCGGGAACCGGGCGACTTCGTGGAGGAGGTCGCGCGCCTCGTCGGTTTCGAGCGCGGCGGGGTCGACATCGAGCGGATCACCCGGCTTGGGCACGTCGATCCCCGCGGCGGCGGCCTCGTCTAAGATTCCGCAACAGCGCGCGTGGACGTACTGGACGAACGGCGCGGACTGCCCCTCGAAGTCGAGCGCGTCGTCCCACTCGAAGGTGATCGCCTTCGCGGGCTGTTTCGAGACGATGTCGTACCGCACCGCGCCGATCCCCACCTGGTGGGCGATCCGCTCGACGTCCTCGTCGGTGAGGTCGTCGTCGCGGATCCGGTCGTCCATGCGGGTCTCGACCGCCTCGCGGGCGCGGTCGATCGCCTCGTCGAGGAGGTCGTCGAGCATCACGCCCGTCCCCCGCCGGGTCGACATCTTCCCCTCGGGGAGGTTGACGTACGAGTAGATCACGTGCCCGAGCCGGTCGGTGTCGTTGCCGAGCAGTTCGAGGGCGGCGTCGAGCTGGTCGGCCTGGAGCTTGTGGTCCTCGCCGAGCACCGTCACGGCGCGGTCGTAGTTCGCGAACTTCCACTCGTGGTGTGCCAGGTCGCGGGTGGTGTACAGCGAGGTGCCGTCCGACCGCAGGAACACGAGGTTCTTCTCGATCCCTCGGTCGTCGAGCTCGAGCTGCCAGGCGTCCTCCTCGTAGACGGCGTGGTCGGTCTCCTTGAGCCGCGTCGCGATCTCGTCGGTCGAGCCGTCCCGCATGAACCGCGTCTCCTTGACGAACTCGTCGAACTCGGCGGGGAGGCGGGCGAGACACTCCTTCATCCCGCCGAGGACCGTGTTGACGACCTCGCCGACGCGCTCGTAGGTCGCCTCGTCGCCCTCCTCTAATCCCTGGAGGATCGACTGGATCTCGGCCTCCGCGGCCTCGACGTCGTCGGGATCGGCGTTCTCGAGGTAGGCGTTCCCCTTCCGGTAGTAGCGCACGAGGTCGTACTCGGCGCGGTCGCGGGCGGGCGCCGCGTCGAGGTCCGACTCGTCGAACCGCTCGTACGCCCACGTGAACACCGCCATCTGGCGGCCGGCGTCGTTGACGTAGTAGTGGCGGTCGACGTCGTAGCCGGCGTACGCGAGGAGGTTCGCGACAGCGTCGCCGACGATCGGGTTGCGCGCGCGGCCGACGTGGACCGGGCCGGTCGGGTTCGCGCTCGTGTGCTCCACCACCACGGAGGTGTCCCTGTCGGGGAGCGCGCCGTAGGCCGCGTCGCCGGCGGCCGCGTCGAGGGTGTCGACGAGGTAGCGCTCGTTCGCGTGGAAGTTGACGTACGGGCCGGCGGTGTCGACGCTCGCGAGGTAGTCGTACGCCGCGATGTCGACCGCGCTCGCGACCGCCGCCGCGACGTTCGGCGGGGCGTCGCCGACCTCGCCCGCGAGCCGGAAGGCGACGCTGGAGGCGAGCGTCGCGTCCATCTCGTCGGGCGGGCGCTCGATGCCGAGGTCGTCGGTCGGGAGGCCGAGGTCGGCGAGCGCGTCACCGAGCGCCGCCTCGACCTCCGACCGGAGCCGTCTGAACATACCGTCCGTTCGACGGTCGGGCTAAAAGGCCCTTCCGAAGCGACCTCGGTGCGGGAACGGGCGGTCCAGCCCCGTGGCCGTCGTGAGTGCCCGAGCGAACCGTGTCGATACACCGCCGAACTACCTGCGTGGACAGTGTGCTCGCAGCGTCACGTGAGATAGCGAGTGCGTATCCACCTTTTTCTCGTCGGGTTCCCTGCGCTCACTTCGTTCGCTTCGGGAACCGCTCTTCGAAAAACCTGGAGGGAAAAAGCCGCCGGCTCGGCGTTCGCCTCGCCGTCGGTGAACCGCTCACTCCGTTCGCGGATGCGATACCTCTCTCAGCTGCGTCGTTGAGCTTCGCCTTGCGACAGCGTGGCGCTACCGCCACGGGCAGCCGGACATCGTCTGATGACAGCGAGGCGCGACGCGCCTCTGGCAGCCGCCGGCGACTGCCCCTTTGGGTCCCACCCCGTACCGCTCCACCCCGCAC
>NZ_WPCE01000291.1 GCF_009742825.1 Halorubrum sp. CBA1125 | reverse complement strand
CGTCGGCCGCGCGCTCGGCGTAGTCGACGTCCGCCGTCGCGCCCCGGCTGCCGCGTCTCGGCGCCGTCTCGATCGCGGCCGCCATCGGACGCGTCGGAGGCGTCGGCGTCTCCCGGAGCGGCTCCGTCGTCGCCCATCGGTGGGTCGTCACCCATCGGTGGGTCGTCTCCCGGGCGTGGTGTTCGGTGTCATCGCGTGTCTCGACCGCGGGATACCGGGGGAACTCGCGGGCGGGGCTGGTTAAACCGCGACGTACCAGTCGTTTTTGCCACCTCGCGTTCGGCGGACGAGGGGACCCTCATCGCACACCGCGTCGATCGTCATTCTCGATCGTTTCGAATAATTCGTTATACTCAGGAATTCGTTCGATATTCATGCGAAAGACACACAGTCTGAGAAGTACACAACCATAATTATTTATTCTGTCGAAAATTCTTAAGCGTGTTGCGCCCCGACGAAGTCGTCGGATCCGACGACGGAAACGATCCGACCAGGCGGCCACGGCACCCCCGCAGTCGGATCGTCGTGAGCGGCGGCCGGCGGACGGAGGGTAGCCGGACGCCGCAGGTCCCGATGGCGACCGTTTAATTATCTCCCGACCGAACCGCGACACCGTCAGCCGATGTCGCCCTCCATCCCCTCCATCCGGGCCGTGATCGGTCGGGAGTCACGGGGCGATCCGCTCGGAACCGACGGACAGCTCCGCTTGCGAATGCTCGTCGCGACCGGGCTCGTGGTCGCGCTCCCGTTCGCGTTCGTGTACACGTTCGTCTTCCTGATCAACGCGGTCGGGCTCCCGTTGTTGGAGTGAGCCAACGAGCGCCCCTACACCGGGGAGTTCTACGTCGACCCCGCCTTCCTCGCGGTCGTCGTCCTCGGCGGGCTCGCGGTGCAGTACCGGTACGGGCCGCGGACGGTGCTCCGGTCCGTCGGCGCGCGGCGCGTGTCGGCCGAGGAGTACCCCGAGTTGCACGCCGCCGTGACGCGGCTGGCCGCGCAGGCGGACGTCCCCAACCCGGAGGTCGCGGTCGCGCACACCGACCTCCCGAACGCGTTCGCGGTCGGCACCCCGGGCAGCGGCACCGTCGTCGTCACCACCGGCCTCCTCGACCGGCTGGACGACGACGAGCTGGACGCCGTGATCGCCCACGAACTCGCTCACCTCGCGAACCGCGACGCGAGCCTGATGACCGTCGCGTGGGTGTTGCCCACGGTCACCTACTACCTCGCCGTCCTCACCGCGTACGTCCTGTACGGGCTGTTCAGGTTCCTCCAGTTCGGCGGCGGAGGCGGCGGTGACCGCGACGGTCGCGCGCTCGCCGTCGGGATCGTCGTCATCACCGTCAGCGCGGTCCTCACCCTCACCGTCTCGGCGATGTTCTGGTTCGGGAGCGTCCTGGTCCACCGCGTGCTCTCGCGGTACCGCGAGTACGCCGCCGACCGCGCGGCCGCCGAGATCACCGGGTCGCCGGCCGCGCTCGCGAGCGCGCTGGCGACGCTCGACGGGGCGATGCCCGAGGTGCCCGACGAGGACCTCCGCGAACTCGACGGCGGCGCCGAGGCGCTGTACGTCGCGCCGCTCGAAGCGCGCGCGTTCGGCGACAAGGAGCTCGTCAGCACCGACGTGTTCCCCGAGACGCACCCGCCAACCGACGAGCGGATCGCCCGGCTCCGCGAGCTCGCGGGTGACGCCGCGTGACCCGGCGAGGGCTCGCGCCGTCACGGCGGCGGCTCCTCGCGGCCACGGCGACCGGGCTCGCGGCGGCGATCGCGGGCTGCGGCTACGTCCCCAGCGGCGGCGACCTCGCGTGGGAAGCGTCGGTCCGGACGGGCGGGTTGGCCTTCGGAGACGAGACGTGGCTCCTCTCGACGGCCGATCGACTGGTCTCCGTCCGGAACCAGTCCGGACGGACGTTCGACGTCGAGGCCGACGCCTGGCGCGACGTCTCGAACGCCGCCGTCGCCGTCCTCGGGCCAGACGGAACGGTCCGCGACGCCGGCGAGACGGAGCGCCAGGTCGTCGGGAGCCCGACCGTTGGCGACGGGGCCGCCTTCCTTCCCGTCGAGGACGGGAGGATGACCGCTGTCGACCTGTCTGCGGACGACGACGGATCCCCCGATTCCGGGGGCGAGACGGTGTCCGAAGAATCGGACGACGGTCCGAGTCGGTGGCGGGTCGACGCCCTGTCGGGCCTGGCCGCCTCCCCGGACGGCGACGCGGTCGACGGTGACGGAAGCGAAGACGCGCTCGATGGTGACGGAAACGACGACGCGCTCGACGGTAACGGAAACGACGACGGCGACGCAGATCACGCGGCCGTGCTCGGCGTCCGCGCGAGCGACGCGCTCGCCGTCGCGGTCACGGCCCGCGGACTCGCGGCGTTCGACGCGGAGACGGGCGACCACGCGTTCGCTCGCGAGGACGTGTGGACGGACGGCGAGGGGGAAGCGGTCTCGGATCCCCGCTCACGCGTCGCGGTCGACGGCGAGGACGTCTGG
>NZ_WPCE01000248.1 GCF_009742825.1 Halorubrum sp. CBA1125 | reverse complement strand
CTCGTGGGTCTCCTTCTTGCCGATGTTGTGTGCGACGTCGTACAGCAGTTCCATCTCAAGGTCGTCGATCGGGTCGGCGTCGAAGACGTCGGCGAACACCTCGCGGGCCTGGTGGGTGACGAGCTGGCGGTTCACCCACGCGAAGTTGATGCACGCCCCCATCGCGCCGTAGTACTCGTCGGCCAGCTTCGAGCCCGCCGGCGCCGCCGCGAGCTCCTTGTCCGGCAGCTCCGCGAGGAGGTCGCCGTGCTCCTTCTCGATCCGGCGGAGGTAGTCGTTGCAGGTCTGGTGGCCCAGCCCGCGGCTCCCGCAGTGGATCAGGACGACGATCCCGTCTTCTTCGAGGCCGTACGCGTCCGCGACGTCGTCGCGGAAGACGTCCGTGACGCGCTGGACCTCCAGGAAGTGATTGCCGGAGCCGAGCGAGCCCAGCTGGTTGCGCCCGCGGTCCTTCGCCTTCTGGGAGACGTACTCGGGGCGGGCGTCCGGCCGACGACCCTCGTCCTCACAGCGCGCGAGGTCGCTCTCGATCCCGTACCCCTCGTCGACGGCCCACTCGACGCCGCGCTCTAAGGCGCCCTCGATCGCGTCGGCGCTGCCGTCGATCACCCCGCCGCCGCCGAGTCCGGAGGGGATCGCCTCGAACAGCGCGTCGACGAGTTCCGACTCACGGCCGCGAACGTCGTCGTAGGCGAGATTTGTATTCACCATCCTGACTCCGCAGTTTGAGACAACGAACCCGTTCGCAACGAAGGTGTGCGCGTCGTGCGTGACGCCGATATCGTAGACCTGCGTTGTTCCTCGCTCCGAGATAGAGCTGATCTTCGTTCCGATCGTGAGGTCCTCACGGACGGTCGTTTGATCGCAGAACTCTTCGAAATCGGGGAAGTCGACCGGTGGTCGCGGACGACCGTCCCGTCCACCGTAGATGCTCCGCTCGATGAACCGTTCGTTCACTCCTCCGAGTCGGTCTTTGATCTCGCGAGTCTTGATGCCACCGTCAGCCAGTGCCCGTGCTTTCTCCGCCAGCCGCGCGCGCTCTTCGATCACTCGTTCCTTTCGCTTGAGATACTGTGCAGCGAGAAGCCCTTTCTTCTGTTTCTCGTGTGCGTAGCGATAGCCGATCCGGGTGAAAAAGCGGATCAGGTTGTCGGGATCAGTCGCGACGCCGAATCGGAATCGAACGGTTTCTCCGGCCGTCGTCTCGGTACGCTCGACCTCTTCGAGCGCGTTCGTTCGAACGCCAATCCCGTTCAGGAGATCCATGAGATCGGTCATGAACGCCTCACCGGCTCCGGAAAGCTCTGCAATTCGGTTGTGCGACACTGACGGCGCATAGAAGTTCTTTGGTGCGACGGTGTCAGGCGCACTCATCTCAGCTCCGAAAAAGGTGGATAGGTACAGCGCCTGCTGCCAGTCGGCGAGTCGATCGAGATACTCTGGGACTGTGAAATCGGACTCAACTTTGCGGCCATCAGGTGCGCCAAGTCGGATCAGCAGCTGTTTGAACGCGTTCGATCCCGATTTGACGCTATACTCGGTTCTCGTGAACTCCTTGCCGTTGATCTCGTGATGGCGCTCGCGCTCGTAGATCCGGGACGGTGTCAGCCCGATCGCCTCGATATCCCGCCGGATCGCTTCGAGGTCGTCCGGTTCACCGTAGAACCACGTCAGGCTCTGGCCAAACGACCCGTCACCGGTGTGGAATCCCACGAGTTTCAGGAGTCGATGGAAGGCGTCATCCGTCGAATAAAGGGGAAGCAGGTCACAGTCCTTCAAAAACCGGACCAA
Organism: Halorubrum sp. CBA1125; assembly: GCF_009742825.1. Taxonomy (GTDB): domain Archaea; phylum Halobacteriota; class Halobacteria; order Halobacteriales; family Haloferacaceae; genus Halorubrum. The sequence goes on along the minus strand of NZ_WPCE01000248.1, from coordinate 1,675 downwards.
CTGCGGATCTTCGTCCGCGAAATCGTCTTCATCAAGCACTACGAATTCTGGCGGTGTATCGTCAGCCAGCCCATCGAACGGATGGAGAAACACTTCGTCACCGACGTTCAAGTTCCCCAGGTCGACCATGCCCTCTACGGTATCGAAGGGATGGTCACGTGTCGCGGTGATCGTGTCGCCCGCGGCGGTCGTTACTTCGTGAACTCTCCGCTCCTTTGATTCGGTAAACAGACGAATATCGGCGTCGACCATTTCGTCTTTATCAGCGACTCGTGCCTGTTTGTCCTCGAAACGTTCAGAGAGGTTCTCGATCCGGCGGTAGCGACCGTGTGATAACAACACCTCTGAATCCCCAGAGAGACAGTTGATGTCGTAGCCTATCGCGCCGGGCGAGATGCAGCCGGTCCGCGCGTCGATAGCGCCGACGCCGCCGACCGGGAAGCCGTAGCCCTGGTGGCCGTCGGGCATGCAGAGCGCCGGCTCGACGATCCCGGGGAGGTGCGTCGCGTTCCGCAGCTGTCGGAGCGTGTCGTCCTCGCCGATCTCGTCGAGGAGCGCCTCGCTGGCGAGGACGCGCGCGGGGACGTTCATGTCGCCCTCGCGGGGGATCTCCCAGACGTGCTCTCGCACCTTCTCCAGTCGGATCCCGTCGATCTCGCGGGTGGTCATACGTCGGGGTTCGCCGGGGCGGGGGAATAGCGTTACGTCCCGGGGGCGAGGCCGCAGGCGATCCCCGCAGATCCCGCTCAGTCGTCCGCGGGGTCTGTCGACCGCGCCGCGCCCTCGGATCCGGCCTCACTCGGTGCGCGTCGCGGGTCCGAGATCCGGTTGTCGAGCGCGTACGGCCCGGATCCGGTGATGAGCAGCGCGGACGCGAGGCTGAACAGCCCGATGTGCGCTAACACGGGGTCGTCGGGGATCCCGAACAGGGTGAGCGTGAACACGAACAGCGCCGCCATCGCCGACGCGCGGGTGAAGAAGCCGAGCGCGATCGCGACGCCGATGGCGATCTCGCCGAACCCCGCGCCGAGGACCCACAGGTCAGGTGGGATCGGCGTCGCCGTCGAGAGGCTGTACTGCTCGACGACGCCGCGGGCCATCTCGGGCGCGAGCAGCTTCTCGAACAGGCCGAGGAACGCGAACCCGACGCCCATCCCGACGCGGATCACGGTCGGCACGTACCGTTCGAGGGGGTCGAGCCGGTCGGTGCCCCACTCCACGACCCGGCGGATCGGGTCGATCTCCCTGTAGAAGGTCCCGGGCGTGGACGCGACGCGCTCGAACACGTGGTCGGCGCTCGGGCGCCCGCTCCCCACGAGCACGAGCGCGAGAAAGCCCGGGATCCACTCCAGCGAGTAGACGAGAAGCGGCGCGACCGGGAGCGCGATCAGGTACGCGAGGAGCCCGACGCTGGCGGCGACGCGGGTGCCGAACCCGAAGATGATCATGAAGCCGAGCAGGATCTGCAAGAGTCGGTCGATCCCGCCGCCGATCAGGGGATCCACGACGGGATTGAGAAAGTACCCCGCGAACCCCGCGCCGACGAGGGGGAGTCCGAACCCGAGCCGCAGCAGCCAGGGGAGCAGGTCGCGGTACTCGCGCATCACGGTCCGGAACGCCGCCACGTCGCGGTCGAGGACGTGGACGCGGCGATACGTGACGACGGCGACCGCGA
>NZ_WPCE01000250.1 GCF_009742825.1 Halorubrum sp. CBA1125 | reverse complement strand
TGGGGTACGCGTTCGCGTACTCCGGATTCACGAAGATCACGGGCGAGTTCGCCGCCGGCGGCTACCTGTCGACGTCGCGGCGACGAACGGCAACCCGCTCGCGGGGATGTTCGCGTGGATGGGGTCGCGCCGTGGTTCGTCGAGTTCGCGAACGTCGCCGTCCCATGGGGCGAGCTGTTCATCGGCCTCGGCCTACTGGTGGGTGCGTTCGTCCGCCTCGCGGCGTTCTTCGGCGCGCTCATGATGCTCATGTTCTACTTCGGGAACTGGGATATGGCGCATGGGTTCATCAACGGGGACTTCGCGTACATGCTCGTGTTCCTCGCGGTCGCCGCGTTCGCGGCGGGCCGCATCCTCGAGCTTGACCAGTACATCGAACAGTACGAAATCGGCGGCGAGGCGCTCGTCGAGCACTACCCGGTCCTCGAATACATTCTCGGCTAGTTACGCCGAGTCCTTTGGAGTACAATAATGCAAAATCCAATTCAAGCACGCGGGATTCGTTCTCTGGGACTCATCGTCGTTGGAGCGTTGTCGCTGGCCGTTGTCGGCGGGATGGCGCTGACCCACGCGACCGTCTCAGATGCAATGATATGAAGGTGGCACGAGGAGGTGTGGATTGGCGGCCACATGGCTGGCTGGAGTGGCTGGGGTTGGGGGATGATGCTGTTCAGTCTCCTAGGGATGGCACTCCTCGTTGCTCTTTCCGTCGATCTCGTCTACTGGATAGCAACTCGATTCCGAACGGCGGGCCGCGCGGAGGACAGCGCACTTACCGTCCTCCAGAAACGGTACGCTCGTGGCGAAATCGACGACGAAGAATTCGACCACCGTCGCGATCGCCTTACGGCCGACGATGGCCGTCACTGACCGGGCTGTCGTTACTCTGTGAGGAGCTTGTCTCAGGCTGGCAGATACCGCTCCTGAGTGATGAATCCGGGGATGTTCAGCACGGACAGGCCGACGACACAGCCGTGAATATCGTCGTGATCTCACTTATCGACAGCTTCTCTGGCGACCTCGATGCCTTGGTGCGTCGCCGTGGATAACCGCGCTGAGAAAGTAGGTGGGGCGGATTCGGCGTCGGTGACGATCGTGACAGTGATCCGCACTAGATCTCTGAGATACGTTTCGCTGATCACAAACCGGAGCCTTTCGCTCTTGCCCAGTCAACGATCCAACCGTCGAACTCGAACGGCTCGACTGTAGACTCCATGCCAATTCCCCTCGGCGGTGTTATTGTGCCGGTGTGTGCCGGCCGGTTATCGTCTCGATTTTGAGTTCGACGATCGTGATCTCGATCTCGTCGATGGCTTCATCGAAGACACGAATCGGCGAGAAGTGACGATTGATATCGGCGGTATCAAACCGTTCATGTTCCGTCTCGGGAAGTTCGACGAGCTGGCCAGTAATGATAATGCTCCAAGAATCCAGCCCACGTGGGTCGTCGGTCGGCTCGGCTCCGTACAGGACGTAACACGCCGTCTCGGTCGTCTTCCAGAACTCCCGTTTTGTGCTTCCTTCGGATATCCCGAGACGGAAATACAAGCTGTCTCCGTCGTAGTAGTGGGCGAGGGGAACCGCATACGCGTCACCGTCGCCGGAGAGCGCGAGGACGCCCGCCTCGGCTGATTGTAGTCGCTCTTCGATCTCCGAATCGTCCATGCCGCTGGTGTAGGCGTATTCTACGTGTTCCATGGGGAATCACCTCCGGGTGGGTCGCGTGACAGGGGAAGCCGGGTAGTGCTCGGGCGTCATTCTTCGGTCACCCGTTGTTCGATATCCACGTGGTAGCCTCGCAGAACGTCCCGTCCCAGAAGCACGGGATAGCTCATGTGGCTTCTGTCCTCGAGACTGGCTGTCGTGGAGTGCCACCGATTGCCGAGTTTAACCTCAAGGTCCACGAGCGGGCGCTTCTGTCTCCCGTTTCGCGTGCCGGATTTCACGCGAATCGTGTCGACGATCGGACCCACCCCGATGGCCGCGGCGAGATCGATGTCGATGCTCGTTCGCTGGGCTCCAGTGTCCGACTTAGCGACCGTGGATTCGATCTTCCGTCCGCCGCTCACAGCCACGTGCTCGGTGTAGCCGACCGTCTCCGGACTCTCTGGCTTCGAATCGATCGAGGGTTTGCAGTCGGGCACGGAGTCGTCGAGTGTTGTGGCGAGCTCCGCGACCCGCGCTGACTCAACGCGTTCCTCCGCCCGCTCGATTGCGAGTCGGGCGATGTACGGTGCGGGACTCACGCCCGTCGCTTCGAAAAAACCCTTGAACCCGGCTGTCGCGTTCACTTCGAGGACGTACCACGTGTCGTCACGCCGCAGCAGATCGACGCCAGCATAATCGAGATCGAGAACGGTCGTCGCCTCTGTCGCGAGGCGAGCGGCATCGTCGGGAAGGTCATCCGAGATCCCCTTGACGTCGCCGCCGAGCGCGACGTTGGTCCGCCATTCATCGGCTGGCGCGTACCGTTTCATAGCACCCACGATGTGATCGTCGACGACGTAGACACGGACATCGAACGGTCGTTCGGCGTCGGTGTCGAGAAACTGCTGGAGGAACGCCCGTCGTCGGGCGATCTGTGGAGAGACGGCCTCGTTCACGTCCACGAGTTCCATCCGGTCGCCGTTCGTCCCGATCGCGGGCTTGTGAACGGTCGGGCCGTCGACAGGATGATCGTCGTTATTGATGGTTTGATGAGCGAAGGCCATGTAGGCGTCCGGAACCGGGAGGCCCGCTGCAGCGAGGGTCGCCGCCGCGCCGTACTTGTGCATCGCCCGCATGACGGTTTCGGGCTTGTTCAGGACGGGGCGTGCGGCGGCATAGCTCGTCGCCACACCGAGGTCATCGAGCGGTTGCGAGGCCTTCGTCGTCAGGAGTCGGTTCGCGACGATATCGACGTCTGGATCGAAGTGGAGCGTCCCGTGTTCCATCCAGGTACGGGTGTTCTCTTCGCGAAGCCAGACTGGCTGATGCCCGAGCGCTCGAACCGCGTTACAGATCGCCTTGGTTTCTTTGCTATTATGAAAACTCAACACCCCGACACGGACGCCCGGAGCTGGCTCCTCTTGAATCGTGCGACTCGTAGCGAAGGCCTCGCTCATATCTATAAACTACGCTCTAAGCTGGGTTAGGTTAGCCCGGTAGTTCTTATTCACCGGGAATCCCCCCTCCACGTGTTCGCTCAAAACCAACAGTGAACTGCCAGAATCATTCGATCGACTCGTATCACTCGTGGAGAGATACATGAGCCCCCAGTCACTGGCTTGTCACTGTGTGGGATATAGACTAATTCACCTCTGTTGAAATCCTCGGAAAGTGATATATTCTAACCCAGTTGGGTCAATACAAGATTTTCAACGCTCAATTATCAGTATCTATTCGTTTTCCATCAACGAGGATCTTATCAGCACCTGTTACCCCGACGACGTGATTCGGAGTCTCAAACTGCAAA
>NZ_WPCE01000288.1 GCF_009742825.1 Halorubrum sp. CBA1125 | reverse complement strand
ACCCCGTGGCCGCGCCGCTCAAGTGTCTCGCCGCCCAACGACGCCTATCGTGAGCGATGCCGACTCCCCACTCTCGGAGGACCGCCCGACCGTCGACCGCCCGCTCCGGGTCGACGCCCCGTTCGAGCCCGCGGGCGACCAGCCCGAGGCGATCGAGCAGCTGGTGGAGGGGTTCGAGTCGGGCGCCGAGAAACAGACCCTCCTCGGCGTGACCGGCTCCGGCAAGACCAACACGGTCTCGTGGGTCGTCGAGGAGCTCGACCAGCCCACGCTCGTGTTGGCGCACAACAAGACGCTCGCGGCCCAGCTGTACGAGGAGTTCCGCGAGCTGTTCCCCGATAACGCCGTCGAGTACTTCGTCTCTTACTACGACTACTACCAGCCGGAGGCGTACGTCGAGCAGACCGACACGTTCATCGACAAGGAGATGTCGATAAACGAGGAGATCGACCGGCTGCGCCACTCCGCGACGCGCTCGCTCCTCACCCGTGACGACGTGATCGTGGTCGCGTCCGTCTCCGCCATCTACGGGCTCGGCGACCCGGGGAACTACCGCGACATGGCGCTCCGCCTAGAGGTCGGCGAGGCGGTCGGCCGCGAGCAGCTGCTCGCGGACCTGGTCGACCTGAACTACGAGCGCAACGACGTCGACTTCACGCAGGGCACCTTCCGCGTGCGCGGCGACACCGTCGAGATCTACCCGATGTACGGCCGGTACGCGGTCCGGGTGGAGCTGTGGGGCGAGGAGATCGACCGGCTGCTGAAGGTCGACCCGATGAAAGGCGAGGTCGTCTCGGAGGAGCCCGCCGTCATGCTCCACCCCGCCGAACACTACTCGATCCCGGACGACAAGCTGGAGCAGGCGATCGCGGAGATCGAAGAGCTGATGGAGAAACGCGTCAGCTACTTCGAGCGGCAGGGCGACCTCGTCGCCGCCCAGCGTATCGAGGAGCGCACGACCTTCGACCTGGAGATGCTCCGGGAGGCCGGCTACTGCTCGGGCATCGAGAACTACTCCGTCCACATGGACGACCGCGAGTCGGGCGACCCCCCCTACACCTTACTCGACTACTTCCCCGACGACTTCCTCACCGTGATCGACGAGTCCCACCAGACGATCCCCCAGATAAAGGGGCAGTACGAGGGCGACAAGTCCCGGAAGGACTCGCTCGTCGAGAACGGGTTCCGGCTCCCGACCGCCTACGACAACCGCCCCCTGACGTTCGAGGAGTTCGAGGCGAAGACCGACCGCACCCTCTACGTCTCGGCGACGCCGGGCGACTACGAGCGCGAGACCTCCGACCGGATCGTCGAACAGATCGTCCGCCCCACGCACCTCGTCGACCCGAAGGTGGAGGTGACGGACGCGACCGGACAGGTCGAGGACCTCCTCGAACGGGTCGACGAGCGGACCGAGCGCGACGAGCGCGTGCTCGTCACCACGCTCACCAAGCGGATGGCCGAGGACCTCACGGAGTACTTCGAGGAGGCCGGCGTCGACGTGGCGTACATGCACGACGAGACGGATACCTTAGAGCGCCACGAGATCATCCGGGACCTCCGGCTCGGGAACATCGACGTGCTCGTCGGGATCAACCTGCTCCGCGAGGGGCTCGACATCCCGGAGGTGAGCCTCGTCGCCATCCTCGACGCCGACCAGGAGGGATTCTTACGCTCCACCACCACCCTCGTCCAGACGATGGGGCGGGCCGCACGCAACGTCAACGGCGAGGTCGTCCTCTACGCCGACGAGGTGACCGACTCGATGCAGGCGGCGATCGAGGAGACACAGCGCCGCCGGGAGATCCAGCTCGAGTACAACGCGGAGCACGGCTACGAAGCGACTACCATCGACAAGCCGGTCGGCGAGACGAACCTCCCCGGGTCGAAGACGGACACCTCGGGCGTCAGCGTCGGCGACGTGGAGACCGAAGACGAGGCGAGAGCCCAGATCGAGGCGCTCGAAGAGCGGATGGACGAGGCCGCGAGCAACTTAGAGTTCGAGCTGGCGGCGGACATCCGCGACCGGATCGCCGAGCTCCGGCGGGCCTTCGAGCTCGGCGACGGCGACGAGCAGGACGGCGTTCCGGCGCCGATCGGCGAGGAGTAGGCCGCCCGTCGCGCGCCGAGCGGTCCCCGGCTGAGCGGCGGAGGACCCGATCCGGGACGCGACCGGCCGCTCCGATTCTCAACCGGCGCAACACCGGGGACGAGATTTTTAAGCGCCACCCGCGGAGCCGCGGGCATGCACCGCCGCGCGGTCGTGGTCGGCGCCCTCGCCGTCGCGACCGCGGGGTGTACCGATCGGCTCCACGACCTGGCCGCGTCGACCCCGCGGGACCTCGGAGTCCGGAGCCGTTACGTCGACGGGGACCCCCTCGTCGACGAGCGGAGCGTCGTCGACCTCCCGCCGGACCTCCGCACCCACGCCGCGTCGTTCCGGTCTCGCGCGGCGCGATCGGCGCGCTCCGGGCCGACGCGGCCGAGACGCGGTCGTTCGTCGAGGCGCCCGACTTCGTCGACGACGGGGGGGGAGTCGGTCCTCGTCGTCG